>NZ_JBSFDP010000041.1:0-53496 GCF_053593975.1 Streptomyces sp. NPDC002004 | reverse complement strand
CAGAAGACCCCCGCCAAGGGCTACGCCAACAACCTCGACGGCTGGATCAAGCAGTCCCTGGCCATCATGAAGGCCAAGGGCATCCCCGGCACCTACGAGGGCCTGCACCGCAACATCATGCGCGAGTCCAGCGGCAACCCCAACGCCCAGAACAACTACGACGTCAACGCGCAGAAGGGCACCCCCTCCAAGGGCCTGCTCCAGGTCATCCAGCCGACCTTCAACGCCTACCACGTCCCGGGCACCGCCAACTCCCTCACCGACCCCGTCGCCAACATCACCGCGGCCGCCAACTACGCCGCCCACCGCTACGGGTCCATCGACAACGTCAACTCCGCCTACTGACCCACGGGCACACCCACCGCACGCACAAGGACCGGTACCGACAGCAACAACGCTGCCGGCACCGGTCCTTCGGGCTGTGCGGCTCCGCCCGTGCCGGGCGGTCCTTCACACGGAGGTCCGCCTTCCCGGATCCGGGATGCGACACGGGCCCCGGGGCGGGGTTCAGCTCTGGCGCACGAACGCCTTGCCCTTGTGGAGGCCGGCCGAGCACGAACGGCGCTCCGCCGAGGTCATCTTGCGGCTCTTGACGATCACGGCGTTCTTCTTGCCGTCGGTGCCGTTCGGCGCGGGACCGGTGACGGTGTCCGGGATGAACCAGTAGTAGTGGCCCCACTGGGGGCTGTCGTAGTGGGTCTGCCAGGTGCCCGACACCTGCTGCATCACCTGGGCGCGGGAGATCCAGCCCACTTCACCGGGGCGCACCGACATGGACAGCGAACCGCCGTCGGTGTGTGAAGTCGACCAGGTGTGGTCGTAGGTGGCGGTCACGCTCACGTTGATGAGTTCCGCGATGGTTCCGCCGACGGAGACGGAGACCCCGACGGAGTCCGTGGAACCCACGGTGTCCGACCAGGTCATGGACTGAGTGGCGGGTGAGCTGCTGCAGTTGTAGAGCGAGTCGGAGACCTGGCGGAAGTCCCCGAGGTAGGCCTTGCCCAGCTCGGGGGAGTTGAAGGTGCACTTCCCGGCCCCGGAGGAGCAGTCGGCCATGAGCTGGTCCCGGGTGGGACCGTCGTCGGCCGCGGCCGGCAGGGCCGCGGTGGCGACTATTCCGAGGGCTGCCGTCGAGAGTGCCAGTGCGCGGCTGACGCGCCGCGCCACACGGTTGTTGAGCATGGTTCGTGCCTTTCGGCTTACTTGGGGGGTCGGTGACAGCAGCCGTCTCCGGTGCCGGAGGGGCGTCAGCCACCGCCTGCGGTCCGCGAGACTACACCAAGGAATGGCAAAGGAGCGACGCTCCGTACGGAGATCGGAACCCGCAACAGCCCACCGATGCAGGGAAGTTGATCAATCGGGCGGACTGACCGTGCGTCACCCGCGTCGACATCGCACGGAACACGCTGCGGTGGGCGGCTGGTTCTGCCTGACCCGGCAGCCTGTCCCGCCGCCCGGGCCCGCCCGGTCCGGGCCACCCCGGGCCGCCCGGTCCGGATCACCAGGGGCCGACCGGTCCGAGTCACCGAGGCCACTGCGGGTCACCCCGTCCACACCGCCAACGCCATCAGCGTGACCAGCGCGGCGGCACCGCAGAGGAGTCCGGCGGTGAGGCGGCGCCGCGCCAGCACGTACCTCCGCCGGTAGTCGGCGGCGAGTTGTGCCGCGCGCCGCGCCGTGTGCTGCCATGCCCGGCGGCTGGTCTCCATGAACTCCTCCGCATAGAGGCGCTCGATGTCCTCGCGCTGCGAGTCGGTCGGCCAGCCGAGACGGTCCACGAAGCGGACGGCCGCCGCCCGCCCCTCCGCCCGGGTGGCCTCGAGCAGCAGATGGCCCTCGATCTCGTTGATGAGAACGCGCACCTCGTGCGTGCCGTCGCCGGGGGCGCCGTCGCGCACCGTCATCGCAGGGCCTCCCTGCGGTCGCTCTCGCCCCCGTCCCCGGACCCGTCCGGTTCCCGGGGGGCCAACGCCGTCGACACGCCCGCCACTTCCGGGTGGTGCAGGTCGAACGCCGGGGATTCGCTGCGGATCCGCGGCAGGGTGTGGAAGTTGTGCCGCGGGGGCGGGCAGGGCGTCGCCCACTCGAGCGAACGGCCATAACCCCACGGGTCGTCCACGCCGACCGGCTTGCCGTACCTGGCGGTCTTCCAGACGTTGTAGAGGAAGGGCAGGAAGGAGAGACCGAGGAGGAAGGAGAAGACGGTGGACGCCGTGTTGAGGGTGGTCAGGCCTTCCACGGACAGATAGTCGGGGATGCGCCGCTGCATCCCTTCGGCGCCCAGCCAGTGCTGCACCAGGAACGTGCCGTGGAAGCCCACGAACAGCGTCCAGAAGGTGATCCTGCCGAGGCGCTCGTCCAGCATCTTGCCCGTGAACTTCGGCCACCAGAAGTGGAAGCCGGAGAACATCGCGAACACCACGGTGCCGAACAGCACGTAGTGGAAGTGCGCCACCACGAAGTACGAGTCGGAGAGAGGGAAGTCCATCGGGGGCGAGGCCAGGATGACGCCGGTCAGACCGCCGAAGGCGAAGGTGACCAGGAAGCCGACAGCCCACAGCATCGGTGTCTCGAAGGACAGCGAACCTCCCCACATGGTGCCGATCCAGTTGAAGAACTTCACACCGGTCGGGACCGCGATCAGGAAGGTCATGAAGGAGAAGAACGGCAGGAGCACACCGCCGGTGACGTACATGTGGTGCGCCCACACCGTCACGGACAGACCGGCGATCGCGATGGTGGCGCCCACCAGGCCCATGTAGCCGAACATCGGCTTGCGTGAGAACACCGGGATGACTTCGGAAATGATTCCGAAGAAGGGCAACGCGATGATGTACACCTCTGGATGGCCGAAGAACCAGAAGAGGTGTTGCCAGAGCAGGGCTCCGCCGTTGGCGGCGTCGAAGACATGCGCACCGAACTTGCGGTCCGCCTCCAGGGCGAACAGCGCGGCGGCCAGCACCGGGAAGGCCAGCAGGGCCAGCACACCGGTCAGCAGCACGTTCCACACGAAGATCGGCATACGGAACATCGTCATGCCCGGAGCGCGCATGCAGATGATCGTGGTGATGAAGTTGACCGAGCCGAGGATGGTGCCGAAGCCGGAGAGGGCCAGACCCGTGATCCACATGTCGGCGCCGATGCCCGGCGAGCGGACCGCGTCCGACAGCGGCGAGTACGCGAACCAGCCGAAGTCGGCGGCACCGTCCGGGGTGAGGAAGCCACCCACGGCGATCATCGAGCCGAACAGGTAGAGCCAGTAGGCGAACATGTTCAGCCGCGGGAACGCCACGTCCGGCGCACCGATCTGCAGCGGCATGATCCAGTTCGTGAACCCGGCGAACAGCGGCGTCGCGAACATCAGCAGCATGATCGTGCCGTGCATCGTGAGCGCCTGGTTGTACTGCTCGTTCGACATGATCTGCAGACCCGGCCGGGCGAGCTCGGCGCGCATGAACAGCGCCAGCACACCGCCGATGCAGAAGAACGCGAACGACGTGACCAGATACAGCGCCCCGATCCTCTTGTGGTCCGTGGTGATCAGCCATCCCAGTGCGGCGGACCGGGGGCGGCGCGCTCGCCGGCGCGCTGGGGCCGGCGGCGGGATCATGACCGTGTTGCTCTCCATGCCCCGCCTGTGTCCGGCCGTCGCCGGGGCGTCACACTCTGCCGGAGCGACATGAATCACGTCCATGGGTGTGACGATCGGGGCCGAGCCGGACACGTGGAGAGCATGAGCAACGACGAGACATTCGCCGCTGCCTATCGCGAGCACTACTGGGCGGTCAGCCGCTACGTCGCGCGGCGACTGGACAGCCGGATCAACGAGGTGGAAGAGGTGGTGGCGGAGGTGTTCACCGTGGCCTGGCGGCGGCGGTCGGAACTGCCCGCCACTCCCCTGCCCTGGCTGTACGGCGTGGCACGCAACTGCCTGGCCAACACCGTGCGCGGCTGGGGCCGTCGGCGGCGGCTCGTCGAACGGCTCGCACACGACGAGGCCCGGGCCGGCAGGCAGACCGTCGACAGTCCCGACGCGGAACCGCCCGGATCCTGGGTGCACGAAGCCCTGGACCGGCTCTCGCCGGCGGACCAGGAGGTACTTCGGCTCACCGCCTGGGAGGAGCTGGCCGTCGACGAGGTCGCCGTGGTCCTCGGCTGCGGCAGCCGGGCGGCGGCCATGCGCCTGCACCGGGCCCGCCGCCGCCTGCGCGCCGAGATCGACCGCATGCGCACCACCGCATCCGCGGTCCCGGCACCCGAAGTGGACCGCCCCACCCTCTCGGAGGACCCCGGCCATGGCTGACGAACTCGACCTCCTGCGCGAGGCCAATCCGGTGCCGGTCACCGACGCGCGGTTCCGCGACCGGCCGCTCCACCATGACGCCGAACGCCGTCTCAACCGGCTGCTGCACGGCCGGCGACGCCTGCGCATGCGACGTCTGCTCTGGGGCGCCGCGACCGCGACCGCCGTCGGCGCGGTCGCGTTCGCCCTCACACTGGCGGGCCCGAGCACCGCGCCCGCGGTGGCGGCACCTCGCCCGCTGCTGCCACGGGCCGGGTCGACGCCGGTACCGCTGGACCGGGTGGCCGAGCGGGCCGCGGCCGCCGCCCGGCAGGACGGCGGCTCGTCCCGTCTGGTCAAGGGCACCCACGTCCAGTCGTGGAGCCTGGCCATGTCCGACTCACCCCGGGCGTCGCCGCCGATCACCGTGCCCGAGGAGCGCATCACACGCTGGAAGTCCGACGACAGCCACACCGAACTGGTCGTGGCGACGGACCCGCTCCATCCGGGCAGGCCCGTCATCGCGGACACCGACACCGAGGGCTCCCCGCGCACCGTCCACGACGGCAAAGTGCTCAGCCGCCGCAGCTACCCCCCGAGTTGGAGCGACGCCCCTCCGCAGGCGGCACCGCCGCACGACCCCGCGAAGCTGCGTGCCTATCTCGGCGAGCTGGACCCCGCGGGCGACGGGACCACCGGCGAGCTCCTGGACACGGTGTCGGAACTGCTGAACCACTGGACGCTCGGCGACCGGGAGTCGGCGGCCCTCGCCCGGGTGCTGGCCGACGCCAAGGACCTGCGCCCGCTCGGCGCGGTCACGGACCGGCTCGGCCGCCCGGGCCAGGCGTACGTCTGGGCGCCCCCGCACGGCGAGGCCCGCCGGATGGTGATCCTGGACCCGTCCTCCGGGGCCGTCCTCGGCCTGGAGATGACGTTCACCGAGGACGATCCCGAGTTCGGTGTCCGTGCCGGGGACGTCATGCAGTACAGCGCGTGGATGCGCTGAGCCGGACGTCGTCCGGCGCACCGCACGAGACGCCCGGCCGGGGCACCACCGGCCGGGTCCGCCCGGTGCCGCTAGAAGTTGCCGTAGTTGACCTGCCAGGTGGGCAGGCCCATCCGGCGCCAGACGGCGACGACGCGGTCGCGGTCGTCGAGGGAGACACGCACCGCGTAACGGTGCCGGACGTGCCGGTCGAAGAGTTCCGCCTTCACCACGTCGTCGCGGCGGCCGTCGCCGGCGGCCCGCATCCACAGCTCGTCGTAGGGCACTTCGTGCCGGCGCAGCCAGTTCTCCGTCCGCTCGCGGTGCTCCTCACCGCGGCCCGAGAGCAGGACGACGACATCGCCGTCGGCCTGCTGGAAGGAGCGCAGGGCACCGCGCACCGAGACGTTGAGCGTGTCCTCTTCGCAGCGGGTGAAGTCGTACGGACCCCGGTCGCCACGGATGGCGAGGGTGCCGTCGATGTCGCACATCACCGCCGCCGGCAGAGCGGGGTCGGCGGTGTACGGCGCGACGGGGACCTCGTCGTTCAGCCACTCCTCGGTGAGCCGCCAGCCGCCCTTCCTCGCCTGGGTGTGCTTGTCGGCCAGGAGCCTGATGATCTCCTCACCGACGGACCGCTCCCGTTCGGCGTCGCGCCGGATGCACTCGTCCACCGGGACGTCGGTGAAGTCGTGCACGACGAAGGCGGCGTGTCCGCCGACCGCGGCCTTCAGACGCTTGGGTATGTGCGGCGTCAGATGTGTGTTGTCCACGACGACGTCGAAACCGCCGTCCACGGCCGCCCGCACCGCTGCGTCCTGGATCGCCAGCACGGTCTGCTCGTGCGCGAACGAGCGTCCGCGCTCGGGCGCCGGAACGTCCAGCATCGTCCGCAGGTCGTCGAGGTTCACCCGGCGCATCCGGCCGTCGGACTCCGTCTGCAGCCGGCGTGCGGCGGTCGTCTTCCCCGATGCGGGCAGCCCCGTCATGACGTGTACCACGGGCACGGTCAGTTCTCCTCGTCGTTCTTGAACGGGTCGGCCGCCTCGGGCCGCACGGAACGGTACGTCACGAACTCGGTCGGACGCCCGTCCAGGCGCAGGAACATGGCGGGGCGGACCGCCGCGTCGGGCAGTTCCCGGACCGCCCGCGCGAAGGCACCCCGGTCGGCCGCGAGATGGGCGACGGACCGGTACGCCTCGTCGATCGCCCGCTCGCGGTCGGCCACGTCCCTCTCGATCCGGGCGATCACCTCGCGCACCCAGGCGTCGAACTCGTCGGGAACCTGGTCGAGCAGCGCGTCGAGGGGCTTGCCGCCGGACGCCTCGATGTCCGCCGCCGAGCAGCCCAGCGCCTGGGCCACCTGCTTGACGGGCAGGCCCGAGAACCGCTGGATGCCGTGGCCGCGCCAGATGTCCCGCTCGGTGACCCCGGTGAGCACCTTGTGCAGGCGCATGTACTCGGAGAGCTTGGCCTTCGCGCGTACGCCCGAGGCGAAGCGCAGCACGAAGCCCTCCGCGTCGGTGCCCGTGGCCGCCCGGCCGTCGGGCAGCCGGTCGGACGCGGCCAGGGCCTTCAGTTCGGCGAGCGGCATGGCCGGCCAGACGGTGACGACGGAACCGATCCCCTGCCAGGCCCCGGCGGCCTCGGCGAGGGGTGTCTCCGTGCCGTCCTTGGCGAAGGCGGCGAACAGCACCAGGTCCCGGCGGTCGCCGTAGTCGACGACGATGCGGTTCTGCGGGTAGAGGATCTCGGCGAGGTAGGTCGTGCCGGGGATCAGCGCGGAGGTGTCCTTGCGGTCCAGCAGCCGCTGCGCCCAGGTGGCCTGGGTGCTGATGAACGATCCCTTGGACGCGACCCGCCACCGGCCGGCGTAGTGGAAGACCACCGCCAGGCTGCCGTCCACCTTGTCGTACACCTCGAACGGCTCGTCGGGGAGCGGCGGCGCGTACGGCCGGCCGGCCTCGTGCTCCCCGACGTTGAAGAACTTCGGCAGCGGAAGCGCGACGATCTCACCGGTGGTGTCGTCGACGACCAGACCACGGCAGCGGATGGTCACCCGGTTCCACGCGCCCTCGTACTGGCACGTCCTCGTGTACGTGTAGATGGACAGCGGCAGTTCGGGGTGCGCCTTGCGGGTGACGTGTCCTGCTTCGAGGGCCGCCGCCAGCTCCTGCGGCGGCAGCAGCTCGCGGAGGGTCGGGGTCGCCTCGGTCATGTGTTCCTCCTGGTCGTGGGCCTCGATTCTCACGTGCGGGAGGCCCCGGCCGACACCGAATTACCCGCGGGCCCGGCCGGGTCCGCTTCGGGGCGCGCAAAAGCGCCCGGCCCGGACGGCGTGTGCTGTCCGGGCCGGGCGCCGTGGCGCTTCCGCGAAGGGGTCAGACGGCGGGGAGGGTGGTGGTGGGGGTGTTCCAGCCGGAGATGCGCAGCCGTGGCGCGGAGTCTCGGAGGTCGGCGGTCCGGTAGGTCGCGGTCACGGTCGCCGACTCGCCCGGCCAGAGGCTGAGCTGGTTGTCGGACCAGCGGATGGGCAGGACGGGCAGGCCGCGGACATCCACCAGGTGGAGGTCGGTGAGCAGGGCCGGGGCGTTCCCGGTGCCGGTGTTGGTCAGGGTGACGGTGGTCGTGGAGGTTCCGTCGCCGCCGGTGGCCGTCGCCGCGGTGGCGGAGACGGTCGTGCGCGCCATGGAGTTCAGGCCCTTGAGGTCCGCGTAGGCGGTGGTGGGCGTGTGCTTCCAGTCGGAGGCCCCGTAGTCGAGGACGTCGGCCTTGGTGGAGAGCCAGTAGACGTTGCGGCTCACCTCCTTGCCGGAGGCGTCGGTGAGGATCAGCCGGGCCAGATAGGTGGGGGACAGTCCGGTCACCGACGCCGGGACGGTCAGCGCGGTGGTCCGCGCGCCGTCGGCCGCGACGTCGAGTCCGGAGACGCTGCGGTCGTACTTCTCGGTGCCGTCGGTGTTGTAGAGGGTCACCCAGGCGCTCAGGCCGGACGCCGGTTCGGGCCGGCTGTTGACGACCGCCACGGTGCGGTCGTCGTAGGAGTACTGGATGTGCAGCGGCTCGTTCGCCTTCTTCGCGCCGAAGTAGGCGCCGCCCTGGTCCATGAAGCGGTCGAGGAGCTGCCAGTGCAGGGAGGTCCATCCGCTGTTGAACATCCAGTAGATGACTCCGGTGGAGGGCTTCGACGCGTCCTTGGCGTTGCGCGCGTACGCCTCGTACTGCGCCCGCACGATCTCGTACTGGGCGAGCTGCGCCTTGCGCACGTAGTCGTCGAGGCTCTTCGGGGGTCCGTAGCGGCCGGCCAGGGCGTCGTCGTACAGCTTGAGCGTGTTGAAGTTCTTCGACGGCGAGCGGTGGTACTGCTGGGCCGAGGGGTCCCTCCAGAGGGTGTCGAGCTCGGCCGGCGACATCATGCGGCGCAGGGTGTCGAGGGTGGGGATGTCGGGGCCCGCGCTGGTCTCGGAGTTGAATCCGGTGGCTCCGCCCTCGCGCTTGTTGTACCAGTATCCCGGCGGCACCCAGTCGTAGGGGCCGGTCATCTTCATCCCCGAACGTCCGGTCAGCGGGGCCGACTTGTCCGATGCGGCGGGGACCACCGGGTTGGGCCAGTCGGACGCCTTCAGGGCGTCGACGTACCCCTTTTCGATCTTCTGGTTCGGCGCGGCGTCGCTGCCGATGAGGAAGGAGATGACGCTGGGGTGGTCGCGCAGGCGTGCCGCCTCGGCGGCCATGGAGGCCTTGGCGATCGGGTAGTCGGCGCTGGTCCACTTCTCGCCGGACTCGTTGGGGTTGAACTCGCCCTCCCACTTGTCGCAGCACTCCCAGCCCGGCAGTGTGAGGATCCCGCGGCGGTCGGCGAGGTCGAAGAACTCGTCCGGTTCGATGTGCCCCTCCAGGCGGAGGGTGTTCAGGCCCAGGTCCAGCGCGTACTTGAGGCGGTCCTCCACGTAGGTGCGGTCCCAGCGCAGGAACTCGTCCGGGGACCAGCCGCCGCCCCTGATGAGCAGCGGGCGGCCGTTGACGTAGTACTGGCGGGCGCCGTCGTCGTTGAGCGGTGCCTTCACATCGCGGATGCCGAAGCTGCGGTGGACCGTGTCGGAGACGGTGCCGGACACGGTGGTCCTCAGGTCCAGGCCGTACATGTCCTGGGCGCCCATTCCGGCGGGCCACCACACACGCGGCCGGTTCAGGTGCAGTTGCGGATCGCCGGCCGGGGTGAAGGTCACCGTCTTCTTCTCGTGGGCGAGGAGGGTGACGCTCTGCCGGAAGGCGATCTGCGCTCCGGGATCCCGGTCCGCGCCGACGGTGCCGGACACGGTGGCGGTGACGGTGCGGGCCGAGTCGTTGCGCACCTGCGCCTTGACCGTCAGGTCCGCCGAGGCCATGGACGGCATAGCGAGGCCGGTCGTGACATGGGCGTCGCGCAGCGCGATCGGCCCCCCGCGGCGGACGAGCACATCGCGGACGATGCCCATGTTCTCGTCCGGCGGCGGCTGCAGCCAGTCGAGCCACCCCATGGTGAAGTGCTTGCGGGGGTTGTTCGGCTGGATCCGGAAGGCGACGGTGTTGGTGCCGGACCGCACCAGGTCGGTGACGTCGAGTTCGTGGTGCGTGTAGGCACCGGCGACCGAGGCCGCGGTGGCGACCTGCCGGCCGTTGACGAACACGTCGGCCGCGGACATCACTCCGCTGAAGTCCAGATAGGTGCGTGCGGAGGTGTCGGCGACGGTGAAGTCGGAGCGGTACCACCACGGAACGGCGAAGTCGGCGGCAGGGATGCGCTTCTGGTTCGTGGAGTGGAACGGGTCGGGGTACGTGCCGCGGGCGAGCAGGGCCGCGAGCACGGTGGACCGCGGCCCCGCCGGGTACCAGCCGGCGGCCTGGTAGCCGGGGGCGGAGACGGCGGCGGCCGGGTCGGAGACCTTGGCCGTCGACTGGATGGCGTATCCGGACAGCGCGGTCGTGCTTCCCGGTGTCCCCGCGACGCTGGTCACCGTGGGGACGAAGTCCGTTCGGGGCGAGGGCTCCGCGGTGCACGTGCCGGTCGCCGCGGCGCACAGCAGGCCGAGCACGGTCAGGCCCGACGCGCTCCTGTTGATCCGGACAGGGCGTTGGAACACGGTGGTCTCCGAGGGGGCTGGTCGGACATCCGCGTGCACGAGCTCAAGTAACGAGCCTTAACTTAACCGACCGGCCGCGCCGGAGAGGGCAACGAGGAGCGTGAGTCCCGGCGCGGGGCGCCCGTGCGGGGCATCGCCCGGACGAGTGTGCGCGGTCAGCGCCGGGTGAACGCCACGTCCCGGGCGGCGTCCAGTGCGGTCGCCACCGCACCCAGCAGCACCGCCTCCTCCCCCAGCCGGCTCGGCGCCACCTCGGGGCGCTGCGGGGTCAGGGTGCGCAGGGTGCGGCGCACGGTGCGCAGCAGCAGGTCGGCACTGTGGCCGACGCCTCCGCCGAGGACGACGAGGTCGGGATCGAGCACGGCGGCGACGGCCGCGACGACACGGGCCAGGCGTTCGCCCTCCTCCTCGACCGCCCGGACCGCGGCGGGGGTTCCGGCGCGTGCCGCGTCGAAGACGTCCTTGGCGGTGAGCGGGCCGGTCATGCCGTGAGCACGCGCGGCCAGGACCACGGCGTCCGCCGACACCGCCGCCTCGGCGTCGGATCCGTGCGGCCCGGTGTCGGCGCCCGCCCGCGCGGTGTCCGGCCGTGGCCGGTCCCCCCAGGGGAGGAAGCCGATCTCCCCGGCGCCGCCGTGGGCCCCCGTGAAGAGCCGGCCCTCGCTGACCACGCCCATGCCGAGCCCGGTCCCGATCAGCACGTAGACGAAGAGCCTGCTGCCGGCGCCGGCCCCGAAGGTGTATTCGCCGAGCGCGGCGAGGTTGGCGTCGTTGTGCACGGCGACGGGGACGCCGAGCCCGTCGCGTATGCGGTCGAAGAGCCCCGGCCGGCCCCAGCCGGGCAGGTTGCGGGCGTGGCGCACCCGCCGGGTGGCCTCGTCGTAGACGCCGGGGCTGCCGACCACGGCCTGGGCGACCCTGTGGGGGTCCACCCCTGACGCCACTACCAGCTGACGGGCCGTAATGACGACCAGGTCGGCCAGGGTGGCCGAGGTGCGCGCCTGGTTGCGGACCTCGGAGCGGGCGACGACGGCGCCGTCGAGGTCGGCGAGTGCGACCCGCAGCCAGGCCCGGCCGATGTCGATGCCGAGGGCGTAGCCGGCGGTCGGGTCCGGGGCGTACAGCACGGCGGCCCGGCCGCGCCCGGGCGCGTGGGTGCCCGCCTCGCGGACCAGTCCGGCCTGTTCGAGGGCGGCGAGCGCGCTGGAGACCGTGGGCTTGGACAGGCCGGTGTCGCGGGCGAGTTGGGCGCGTGACGCGGGGCCGCCGAGGCGCAGCCGGTCCAGCAGCAGCCGCTCGTTCGCGCTGCGCTGTCGTCGTGGGTTCCAGGGCTGCGAAGCACCCGCGTCACTGGCGGTCATCGGATCATTCTCCTGTATGCGCCGGGCGGGGGCCGAAGGGCCCGGAGCGCCGGACGGCGTGCGGCGGTGCGGTTCGCCGGGAGCGGCGGGACCCTACTGCGCGCCTTCCCGCGGACCCTTGACGAGTCATGTAAGGGTTCTTAACTTAATCGGACCGGATCAGTCCATCGCTCCCAGGGAGACCCCATGTCCGGATCACCGCCCGCGAGCGGCGGCTTCGCCCGCCGGATCGGACTGTTCCAGGCGACGGCGATCAACATGAGCCAGATGTGCGGCATCGGCCCGTTCGTGACCATCCCCCTGATGGTCGCGGCGTTCGGCGGCCCGCAGGCCGTGGTGGGGTTCATCGCCGGCGCGTTGCTCGCACTCGCCGACGGCCTGGTCTGGGCGGAGCTGGGGGCCTCGCTGCCCGGGTCGGGGGGCAGCTATGTGTATCTGCGCCAGGCGTTCCAGTACCGCACCGGGCGGCTGATGCCGTTCCTCTTCGTCTGGACGGCCATGCTCTTCATCCCGCTGATCATGTCCACGGGCGTCGTCGGCTTCGTCCAGTACCTCGGCTATCTGGCTCCGGACCTCGGCCGAACGGCCGGTGACCTCATCGGCCTCGGGGTGATCGCGCTGGTGGTCCTGCTGCTGTGGCGGGGCATCGCGCACATCGCCAGGATCACCACCGTGATGTGGGGGGTGATGATCGCCGCCGTCGCCCTGGTGATCGTCGCGTCCGTCACCCACTTCCATGCGGGTCTGGCCTTCGACTACCCCCCGAACGCCTTCGCGGTCACCGGAACGCACTTCTGGACCGGCTTCGCCGCGGGTCTGACCATCGGGATCTACGACTACCTCGGCTACAACACCACGGCGTACATGGGTGCCGAGATCAAGGACCCGGGCCACACGCTCCCGCGGTCGATCGTCCACTCGATCCTGGGCATCATGGCGATCTACCTGCTGCTCCAGGTCGGCGCCCTCGGTGTGCTCGACTGGCACCGGATGCTGGATCCCAAGGACATCGCGTCGACGTCGGTCGCCTCCGCCGTCCTCGAGGCGACCTGGGGCAAGGGCGCCGCGAACGTCGTCACCGTGCTCATCCTGGTGACCGCCTTCGCCTCCGTGTTCGCCGGGCTGCTCGGCGGCTCCCGGGTGCCGTACGACGCCGCGCGCGACCGGGTGTTCTTCCGCTCCTACGCGAAGATGCACCCGCGGCACGGGTTCCCGGTCCTGGGCCTGGCGACCATGGGTGTGGTGACGGCCGCCGGCTTCCTCATCGGCCGCCACACGGACCTGGTCACGCTGATCCAGCTGCTCACCACCGTGATGGTGCTCGTCCAGGCGCTCGCGCAGATCGCCGCGGTGACCGTGCTGCGCAAGCGGCAGCCGGGACTTCACCGCCCGTACCGGATGTGGCTGTACCCGCTGCCGAGCCTGGTCGCCCTCGTCGGCTGGCTGGTGATCTACGGGTACGCGGACCGGAACGCCCCCGGCCGCCACCCCATCGAGTGGTCGCTGGCCTGGGTCGGCCTCGGCTGCGTCGCCTTCCTCGGCTGGTCGGCGTACGAAAAGGTGTGGCCCTTCGGACCGCGCGAGATCGCCGGATTCCGTGCGGAGGGCCTCGGGGCGGAAGTGGCGGAGGGTGCCGCGCCGGCCTGCGAGGCGAACAGCTGAGGTTCTGAGCCGCCGGGGCGCAGGGTGACGGGTCGGCTGGGTCAGGGCCGGGTGGCCGCCAGTCCGGGCGGGGCGGCGGCGAGCGCGCTGCGCACCGCGTCGACGAGCGCGAGGGCCGCCTCCTCCGTGAGCTCGACCGCCACCCGCGCCGCGGGACCGAGCGACGGGTTGAGGAAGTCGATGTTCACGGTGTGTTCGTAGGGGGCGTGCTGCGGATGGTCGACGTAGACCATCGCCTCCGTGAGCGCGAAGTAGCCTCCGCTGCCCTTGCCGCTGCCTTCGACCGGGGTCGTGCAGGTCCGGTACGTGCACATGATGGCTCCTCACGCTCGTACTCGGCCGGCCGCGGGACGGCGCCGGGGCGCGGCCATCGGGGTCACCCATTCAGGTGTCGCCCGAAGAACTCCAGGACGCGCCGCCAGCCGTCGGTGGCGGCCTGCGGGCGGTAGCCGGGCCGGTCGACGGCGAAGAAGCCGTGCCCCGCGTCGGGGTAGGTGTGGAACTCGTGGTCCTTGGCGTGGTCCGTGAGTTCCCGGGCCAGTTCCTCCGTCTCCTCGGGTGAGGGATGACGGTCCTCGGCCCCGAACAGACCGAGCAGCGGGCAGGACAGCTGTCCCAGGAGCGGGGTCAGCGGCTGCACCCGGAGGGGGAAGCCGTCGGGCGGCGGGGCGGTGACGAAGGCGCCGTAGCAGTCGACGGCGGCCTCCAACGGCAGACTGCAGGCGGCCAGGACCGACTGACGGCCGCCCGAGCAGTAGCCGATCGTGCCGACCCGCAAGCCGGACGAGGCCAGCACGCGCAGGTACTGCGCGGCGCCCGCGACGTCTCCGACCAGGCGTTCGTCGGGGACGCCGCCGCGGGCCCGCGCAGCGGCGGCCGCGTCGTCGGGGGTGGCTCCGGGTGCTTCGCGGCTGTAGAGGTTGGGGCAGACCGCGGCGAAGCCCTCGGCCGCGAACCGGCGGGTGATCTCCTTGGTGGGTGCGTCGTAGCCCGGCATGTGGTGGATCACCACGACGCCCCCGGCGGGGTGTGGGGTGAGCGGCCGGGCGGAGTACGCCTCGATCGGGTCGCCGTCGTGGCCGGTGATCGTCACGGTCTCGGCGAGCAGTGCGTCGTCCATGGGCGTCCCCTGTGCTGTGCGGTGGTGGTGCGGTCGGCTTCCGTGAGTGCCGGGGGTTCCTCCCGTCGGGGTGTTCGGGTCGGGGGCTGGGTCAGCGCCGTGGGCTCCGGTGGGCCGGGCGCGGGGCCGGCAGCCGGGAGGCGCGGGCCCGGGCGGCCAGGGATTCCAGTGCCGGCAGGGCGTCCCGCAGTTGCCGCCGCAGGTCCGGTGGCAGTGCCGCGACCTCCTGGGCGAGCCGGCTGCCGGTGTCGCGGCGCACCGCGGCGAGGAGGGTGTGTCCCGCCGCGGTGAGGCCGACGAGGCTCGCCCGCTGGTCTGCCGGGTCGGGCTGCCGCTCGATCCAGCCGTGGCCGACGAGGAGGTCCACCAGGCGGGAGGCCGTGGACAGGGCGATCCCCATTCGCTCCGCCAGCTCGCTGATGCGCAGCGGACTCCGCTCGTCGAGGACCGCCAGGGCGGCCAGCCGGCTCGGGGTGAGGTCGGGATGGGCACGGTGGCTGCGCAGCACGGGCATCAGGTGCTGGATCGCGGCGCGCAGCCGGCCCGCCAGCTCGGCGTCGACGGGGTCCGGCGTCGGTGCGTCGCGGTGCGGCCCGTGCGGCAGGTCCGTCATGACGGCTCCTACGGTTCGTCCGTGCCGTGCGGCGGATCCGTCCGCCGCCCGGGCGCCGCATCCGCCCGCACGGCGCGCGCCCCGTCGTTCCCGTGCTCGCCCGGGGCACGGCGGACGGCGGGTTCCGGGCCGGTCGGTCCAGCAAAGCCGCTTCCCACGGGACACGCTCCCTCGGGGCATTCACTTGCTTGACTTCAACCAATCTATGCCCGCGCCGGTGCCGCGGCCAGGGGCGGCGGGGAATCCGGCCGGGGCCCGCCGCCGCCCCTGCCACGGGCCCGTCGCCCGCCGTGCAACCTCTTCGCAACGTGGCACCCCGTTGACTGGTCCACCGCATTCGTTTCGGGCCGGCCGAGGAGCGATCGTGAACGACGCTGGGGACGACGCCGCACGTGTGGAGCTGACGCCTGCCGCCGCCGAGCTGGTGCGCCGGCTGAGCCGGGCGCACGGACCGCTCATGTTCCATCAGTCCGGCGGGTGTTGCGACGGCAGCGCCCCCATGTGCTACCCGGAGGGCGAGTTCCGCACCGGCGCGTCGGACGTGCTGCTCGCGGAGCTGGCGGTCGAGGGCGTGGCGGCGCCGGTGGGGTTCTGGATGTCGAGGAGCCAGTACGAGGTGTGGAGTCACACCCGGCCGATCGTGGACGTCGTCGAGGGCCGTGGCAGCGGTTTCTCACTGGAAGCACCCGAAGGTGTACGTTTCCTGATCCGTTCCCGGCTCGTCGGCGCGTAGCAACGGGCGCGGCGCCCCGCCTCTGGTGAACTCCCCCCTGCACAGGGTCAGTTGGGAGCGACCTCCAGGAGGGGACCGTGGCACGAGGATTCGGACGGGTCAGAGCACTTCTCACGGTGCTCACGGCATGCGGCGCACTGGGCGGGGCCGCTCTGCAGGGGGCGGCCCCGGCCGGTGCCGTAGCGGCCGCCGGCCGGGAGATCGCACCGGGCGTGGTGTACCGGGACTTCGACGTCGTGGGGGCAAGGGGGACGGCGCACGCACATCTGCTGAGCGTCGACCTGCGCAATCCGCACATCCGCATCGGCCTTCTCCACCCGCCGGTGGTGGCGGCCCGGGCCCCCGTCTCACGGCTCGCCGACGCGCAGCGCGCCGTCGCCGGCGTCAACGGCGACTTCTTCGACATCACGGAGACCCAGCATCCGGGCGTGAAGGCGACCGGCGCGCCCGTCGGTCCCGCCATCGCCGGCGGCCGCCTCCTCAAGTCCGCCGTCCCGAACGGCCAGCGGTTCGGTCCGGCCATGCCGCCCGGCTCCACGACGGAGGACGTCCTCGCCGTGGGCACCGACGGCCGGGCGCGGCTCGACCGGCTGACGCTCGACGGGTCGGTCCTCACACGTGCGGACCGGTTCCGGCTCGGCGGGCTCAACCAGTACGCGCTGCCGGTCGGTTCGGTCGGCGCCTTCACCGCGGACTGGGGCGAGGTCTCCCGCCGACGTGCCGTCTGCGGTACGGACACGGACCGGGCGGCGCCGTGCAGTGCGAAGACGTACGAGGTGACCGTCCGGCGGGGCCGTGTGGTGGCCACCGCCGGCACGCCCGGCAGCGGCCGCGTCGCCAGGGGCACGGTGGTGCTGGTGGGCCGTGAGGGGGGCGCCCGGGAGCTGCGCCGGCTGTCGGTGGGCGACCGGGTCGCGGTGCGGTACCGCATGCTGTCCGCCACGTCCCGCGTCCCGCTGCGGTTCGCGATCGGCGGCTACCCGGTGCTGCGGCACGGCACGCCGCTGTCCGGCCTGGACCGTGTCACCTCCGCCGTGCGCACGGTGGCGGGGATCGCCGACCGCGGCCGGCGGGTGCTGCTGCTCGCACTCGACGGCTCCCCGCGGTTCCGCGCCGGTCTCTCCGTCGCCGAGGAGGCCTCTCTGATGCGGCAGTTGGGTGCGCAGGACGCCTTCAACGTGGACGGCGGCGGCTCGAGCACCCTGGTGGCCAGAAGGCCGGGCGCCGCCGCCGTCTCGGTGCTGAACCATCCGAGCGGCGGCGCGGAACGGCCGGTGCCGGACGGCATCGGGGTGTTCGCGGGCCGGGCACGCTGACGAGGGCTACTCCCCGTCCCGCACCGCGACGAGCCCGTTGAAGACCCCCTCGTACGCGGTGCCGTCCGGCCCCAGCGTGATCGGCGCCCAGTTGTTGTCGTACAGGAGCCCTGTCCCGACGAGCTGCTTCCACCGGGTCGCGCCGGTGCGGAAGTCGACGGCCGTGAGGTACCAGGCGTCGATGCCCAGCGAGTTGGGCTCCTTCGTGTAGACGTACAGCAGGCCGTTGGCGGTGGACAGCTTCGGCACGGTCGACGGGGAACGGACGTCGCTCTCCCAGACCGTGTCGCAGCCGCTGCCGTCCTCCCGGACGTCGATCCGGGTGACGCCGCCGACGACGCTGCGCCCGAAGGTGAGCGATGTGACGTTCTCGTAGCCGTAGTTGTTCTCGACGACCAGGCTGTTGCCCCAGCTGATCAGCGAGTTGTCGGTGGTGGACGCACCGGAGCCGAAGACGGGGACCTTGCAGACCGGACGCTTTCCTTCGGGCACGTGGGCGCCGCTGCGGTAGACGAGGACGTTCATGCGGTCGTCGGCGTTGTCGGTGATCGCGACGTACTTGCCGCCCGGCCCGAACACGTCGGGCGTGGTGCCCGAACCCTGGTCGACCGAGCCGGGCTTGGTGCCCGTCCCCCGGTCGTACGTCTCCCGCCAGACGATCCGCGGTGTTCCGTCGGCGTCGGCGCGGAAACTGTAGAGGGCGTGGTCCGAGACGATGGACACCGCGTCGTCGGAGACCGAGAACGAGTTCTGGATCTCCTCACCGTCCAGTCGGACCGAGCGGATCGTGCCCGTCGCGGGGTCGACCGTGCCGACGCGTCCCTGACGGGTCACCCACCAGATGCGCCCGTCCCAGTCGGGCATGACGGAGGTCACGGGGTCGCATTCACCGCTCGGGTGCAGATCGGTCCAGGTCACACAGGAGTGCGGCACCTGTGCGCCGAGGTCCCAGTCGTCCGTGACGACGAACTTCCAGGTGCCGTCGGGGGTTTGCTCGTGGGCGAGTCGCAGGATGTGCTGACGGGAGTCGGCGAGGACGAGCCGGTCCTCGTCGTCGAGGTACGCGTAGGCGCCGCCCGAGGTGTCCTTGAAGATCTTGGAGAAGTCCAGCCGGGTGATCGCCTCGACGGTCGACGGCCGCTGCGGCAGCTGGTACTCGGCCAGAGTCTTCAGCGACACCGGGTCGAGCAGCTTGACCAGGAAGCCCTTGAAGGTGCCGCACACGGTGACGATCCGGCCGGCGCGGTCGAAGGTGACGGTCGCGCACTCACCGCCGAGCAGAGCCATCCGCTCGCTGGTGACCTGCGGGCTCCTGCCGAGGGGGCCGTTCCAGGGGTAGGTCGCGCTGCCCCAGGCGTCGGCGTGCATGCCGCTGCGGCCGTTCGGTGCCAGGTGCGGGTCACGGGGCGGCTGTTCGCCGGGGACCGGGCGCGGCACGGCGGGCGCGCCCGCGTACCCCTCGACCAGCCGGTGCCCGGGCGCCCTCGGTATCTCGTCCGCCTGCGCGGGCGCGGCGAACGACGCGGCCGTCAGGGTCAGGGTCAGCGCGAGCGCACGGCTCACCGCTCCGGTCGACAGGGACATCGGACTCCTCGGGTGCGTACGGCAGGGTCGCGCCGCGGCAGACCCTAGGCCGGAGCCCTTGAAGTGTCCATGGAAAAGCGAGCTTTGTTCACGAACCCGCAACGACCTGGAGCGATGCCTCCGTGAAGTGCGCCCGCCCGGCTACGGCTTGAGGCTGCCGACGATGTCCGCCGTCGCCGTGAGGCCGTTGTGGATGGTCGGCGCCATGCTGGAACTCGCCAGGTAGAAGCCGAGCAGGACGCACACGATCGCGTGCGAGAGCTTCAGCGCGCCGTTGCGCATGAAGACCACCGCCAGGATCAGAAGCAGCAGCACCACGGAAATGGAAATGGCCATCATCACCCTCCTCCGCCGCGTCGATACCGCGGCGTTCGGCCGCAAGTGTGGCGCAGCGGAGGGGCCGTCCGGGCGAGTGACGTGTCCTCCGAACGTGTGTTGACTGCGTGTGACCACGCCGGGCGGGTGCGTTCCCGGGCCGGGCCCGGGGTCACCGGGCCCTGTCGTGGGCGTCCAGGAACGATTCGAGTCCCGCCAGGTCGTCGGTGTTGAGGAAGTCGACGTCGGCGGTGAGCAGTTCGGACCACAGCGCGTCACGGTCCGGTCCCGGCCGGTCCGGGGTGGCCCAGAAGCGGATCCGCTGTCCTCGGGCGTGGGCGGTGGCGACGACGCCGCGCAGCTTGTCGCGTTCGGCGGGGGGCATCGGGCCCGTGCCCTGCCAGGTGAAGTTCAGCGTCCAGTTGTCGCTGATGAGCGGCATGAAGGAGGCCGGCGCCGCGGTTCCCAGGTCGGTGAGCCGCCCGTCGTAGAAGGCGTGCCGCACCCGCTGCGCCGCCATCGGTCCGCGTGCCGCGCGGTCGCCGGAGATCACGGCGGTGACGGCCCCCGGATGCACCCTGCCGTGCGCGTACGCCGTGAACAGGTGCCGGTACGGCCGGAGGTGGCGGTCCAGCGCGAGATACGTCGACGCACCCTCCGTCTTGATGTCGACGAGGAGGTGCAGCGGGGTGCGCCAACCTCGGTAGACACAGCCGTGGTTGGCCTCGATCCGGGCGGCGAGCGGTTCGAGGTAGAGCGATTCGAGGGTGCGGGTCGGGTCCAGGTCCACCGGGTCGTGGGCGACGAGGAGTTGCCCGTCGACGAGGTGGATGTCGGCCTCCACACTGCCGAACCGGTGGTCCAGGGCGTCGAAGAGGGGCCGCGGGTGCTCGTAGTCGTTGTGTGCGTGGGCGCGGCGCAGGGGACGCGGCCCGCGGTGGCCCCGGTCGGCCGCCCGTGCGTACACGGAGGGGGCCGCGACCGTGCCGGCCAGGGCGGCGCCGAGGGCGGTGAGGGCTCTGCGGCGGGTGGTTGGGGCCATGCTCTGCCTCCCGGTGAGTGCCGTACGGGACCCCAGCGAGTATGGGGTCCCGTACGGCTCAAGAGGCCGGCGAAGACGACGAGTTGGCCGGATGGCCCGCCTCGGTTCACCTGTGGACGGCGCTGCGGGGTCCGCGCGCGCCCGTCCCGTCCGCCGCCCGGTTCGCGGCGGACCCCGCGGTCGCCCCGCTGCGGGTCATGGCGCCCGGAGGTCGGCGAGCTCCGCAATCGTCGCGCGGTGGTCGCCCGCCGAACCCAGGGCCAGCTGGGACGACTTGGCACGCTTGAGGTAGAGGTGGGCGGGGTGTTCCCAGGTCATGCCGATGCCGCCGTGGAGCTGGATGCACTCCTCCGCGACATGGACGGCGACGCGCGAGACATAGGCCTGGGCGACGGCCACCGCGAGGGGGATCTCTCCCCCAGGGAGGTGCCCCCGGCTGCCGGTGGCCAGGGCGTCGGCGGCGTTGCGGGCGGCGGCGCGGGCGTGCACGGTCTCCAGCCACAGCTGCGCCATACGGTGCTTCAGCGCCTGGAAGGATCCGACGGACCGGTTGAACTGCTTGCGGTCCCGGGTGTACGCCACGGTCTCGGTGAGGCACCATTCGGCGACGCCCAGCTGCTCGGAGGCGAGCAGCCCGGCGCCGGCGAGCAGCCCGCGTCGTACGGCCTCGCGCGTGCGCCCCGGGTCGGCGGTGAGCATGGTGCCCCCGGCGCCGTCGAGACGCACGGCGGCGAGCGGGCGCGTCAGGTCGAGCGGAGTGAGGGGGTCGACGGCGGCGCGGGAGGCGTCGACGGCGTACAGGCCCTCGCCGGTCGGCACGAGCAGGACGTCGGCGGTGGCGGCGTCGGCGACCGCGGTCACCGTGCCGGCGAGCGTGTCCGGGAGGCGCACCGTGTCCGGGCCGGACGAGAACGGCACGGTCAGCGCCGCCGTCCTGGTCCCCTGGGCGAGGTCGCGCAGCAGGGCGGCCACCTCCGCGTCGGCCGTGTCGAGTGCGAGCAGCACCTCGGTGGCGATCACGGAGCTGGTCAGGAAGGGGACCGGGGCGACCGACCGCCCGATCTCCTCCAGCACGACGGCGGCCTCGCGGTGCGTGGCGCCCTGGCCGCCGAGCTTCTCCGGGACGAGCAGCCCGGCGAGCCCCATCTCCGCGCCGAGCGACTGCCACAGCCGCGGGTCGTGGGGCGTTGGGCGTCCCTCCTGCCCGGGCGAGGGAGTCTCGGCACGGGCCAGGAAGGCCTGCGGGTCGGCGCGGTCGGCCAGCAGGGCGCGCACGGCGGCCCTGAGGTCGTCCTCGGCCTCGGAGTAGAGCAGGTCGGGCGCGGCGGCGTCGGTCATCGGGCCAGGTCCTTCCAGGCGACGTCCTTGTCGGTGCGGGGCTCGGGCGGCAGGCCGAGGACGCGTTCGGCGACGATGTTGAGCAGGACCTCGCTGGTCCCGCCCTCGATGCTGTTGCCCTTGGAGCGCAGATAGCGGTAGCCCGCCTCACGGCCGGTGAAGTCGACGAGCTCCGGGCGCCGCATGGTCCAGTCGTCGTACAGCAGCCCTTCGCCGCCCAGGAGTTCCACCTCCAGGCCGCTGATCTCCTGGTTGAGGCGGGCGAAGGCGAGCTTCATGGCGGAGCCCTCGGGGCCGGGCTGGCCCGCGACGAGCTGCTGACGCAGCCGCTCGCCGGTGATCCGGGCGACCTCGGCCTCCACCCACAGGGTGAGCAGCCGCTGGTGCAGGTCGTGGGTGCGCAGCTCGGGGCGGGCGCGCCAGGCCGCGGCGACGGGGCCGATCATGCCGCCTTCGCGCGGGATGCGGATGCCGCCGATGGAGACGCGTTCGTTCATGAGCGTCGTCTGGGCGACCCGCCAGCCGTCGCCGACCTCGCCGAGGCGGTGCGCGTCGGGGATGCGGACGTCGGTGAGGAACACCTCGTTGAACTCGGCCTCACCGGTGATCTGCCGCAGCGGCCGCACCTCGACGCCCGGGTCGGTCATGTCGCAGATGAAGTAGGTGATGCCGCGGTGCTTGGGCACGTCCGGGTCGGTCCTGGCGATGAGGATCGCCCAGCGGGCGAGATGGGCGCTGGAGGTCCACACCTTCTGCCCGTTGATCACCCAGCTGTCGCCCTCCCGCACTGCGCGCGTGCCGAGCGCGGCGAGGTCGGAGCCGGCGCCGGGCTCGCTGAAGAGCTGGCACCACACCTCCTCGCCGACCCACAGGGGCTTGAGGAAGCGGTGCTTCTGCTCCTCGGTGCCGAAGCCGAGGATGGTCGGGGCGGCCATGCCCAGGCCGATGCCGATCCGGCGCGGGTCGTTGTCGGGGGCCTGCGCGGCCTCCAGTTCGGCGTCGACGACGGCCTGGAGGGAGCGGGGCACGCCGAGGCCGCCGAGGCCCTGCGGGTAGTGCACCCAGGCGAGGCCCGCGTCGAAACGGGCCTTCAGGAAGTCGGTGGGGTCGGTGGTGGCGGGCGGGTGCGCGGCCAGCAGCTCCTGGGTGCGGCGGCGCAGATCGGCGGCGTCGGTCATGCGGCCGTTCCTTCCTGGAGGTCGGGAACCACGACGAGGCGGCCCGTCGTGACGCCGTCCGCGACGCGCTGCACGGCGTCGGCGGCGCCCGTGAGCGGGACGCGTTCGCTGACGAGGGGCTTGATGGCGCCCTGCGCGGCCAGCTCGGTCAGCCGCTCGTGGCAGGCGAGCACGGCGCGCGGGTCCTTGGTGTTGTACAGGCCCCAGTGCAGGCCGAGGATCGAGTAGTTCTTCACCAGCGCGTGGTTGAGGGCGGGGGCCGGGATGGTGCCGCTGGTGAACCCGACGACGACGATCCGTCCCTCGAAGGCGATGCACTTCGTGGACTTCGTGAACGCGTCGCCGCCCACGGGGTCGTAGACCACGTCCGCGCCCCGGCCGCCGGTGGCCTCCTTCACGGCGGCCACGATGTCGTCGCTGCGGCGGTCGACGACGACGTCGCAGCCGAGGTCGCGGGCGATCTTCGCCTTGTGCTCGCCGCCGACGACCCCGATGACCGTGGCGCCGGCCGCCTTGCCGAGCTGGACTGCTGCGCTGCCGACGCCGCCCGACGCGGCGTGCACCAGCAGGGTCTCGCCGTCCTTCAGCTGCGCTCGGCGGTGCAGTCCGAACCAGCCGGTCTGGTAGCCGATGTGCAGCGCCGCCGCCTCGGCGTCGTCGAGGGCGTCCGGCGCGGGCAGCAGGGCCCGGGCGTCCGCCACTGCGTAGTCGGCGAACCCGCCGTACGGGAGCGCGGGGTTCGCGATGACGCGCCGGCCGTCCTCGGTCTCGGCGCAGATCTCCACGCCGGGGGTGAACGGCAGCGGGGGTGTGATCTGGTACTGCCCGCGGCACAGCAGGGCGTCCGGGAAGTTGATGTTCGCGGCCCGCACCTTGAGCAGGACCTGGCCATCGCCGGGCACTGGCCTCTCGACCTCCTGGAGCCGCATCACCTCGCTCGGCTCGCCGTTCCGGTGCACTTGCCATGCCTGCATGCGGCCTCCTCGCCGGGGGCGTTCTGACGTGTCCGGGGTACCGGTCCACCGCATACTAAGCGGTCGCTTGCCCGAATGGGAACAGTCGGCGGGGTGCGTCGCTTCCGGTCCGCCGCCCCGCCGCGGAAAGCGCCGGCCCTCGATGCGCGCCCATCCGGGAGCGGCGGTGCGGGCGGCGCCGGGGGCACCGCCCGCCCGCCCTCCGCCGCGAGCGGCGCAGAATCCGTCGGTCTCCGCCGGAGCCCGCGCGGCCCCGCGGTCGATCAGCCCGGGACGATCTCGGAGATCTGCGGCGCCCCGGCCCCGCTGTGCCAGAGCAGGCGCACCGCATCGGCGCTCGCCGCGACCCGCAGTCTGTCGTACGGGTGCGACACCTCACCCACGCCGCGCCACCCGTCGGCCGTACGGATCTGCACCGTCGCGCGGACGGCCCGGCCCTCCGGCTGGAGGACCGTGAGCGACGCCAGCGGTACCGACCCGCCCAGGGCGACCGTCAGCGACTCGCCGGACTCCGGCGCGCGCTGCGCGCGGTACGCCGAGTCCGGGTCGCCGTCCGCCGCCGCGGCAAGGGAGCTGCCGGGGGCTGCGGGCGGGCCCCCGGTGACACTCGCTCCCGCGGCGCCGGCGCGGAACTCCCGTACGACCAGCCAGTAGTCCTGGGCCTTGGTGGCCCGGGCCCGCACATACCGGGCCCGCACGCCGTCCGGCGCCGTCGCCGTGACCTCCGGCCGGCCGGAGAACTCGGCGAGCCGGTGCCACGTCGTCCCGTCGGAGGAGTACTCGAGCACACCGTCGTGCAGATAGTCGTCCGGGCTGCCCGGCTTGCCCATCGCCAGCGTGACCCTGCCCAGGTCGCGTGCGGAGCGCAGGTCGAGCGTGACCGCGTCGCCGGCTCCGGGCGCCTCATTGCTCCAGTAGTACGTGGCGTCGTCGCCGTCGGTCATGCGCCCGACCGCGTTGTCCTGGTAGGTGCCCAGGCTGCTGGTGGCCTTCGCCCGGCCCGGCACGCCGAGCAGCCGGTCGTGCTCGGCGAGCGCGTCGTCGACGAAGCCGTCCAGCACGCCGTCCCCGACGAGGACCGGGACCTCGGTACCGTCCGGCTTCGTCGTCTGGAAGGACTTCGCCTTCTGCACGAGACCCGGCAGCCGCCCCCGCAGCGCCCAGGCCGTGGCGCCGTCCCCGTCGCGTGCGGCCCGCACCATCCGCAGCGCGGTCCGGTCGGCGGCGGCCCAGGCGGTGGCGGCGTCCAGCCAGGGTGCCGCGTCGTCCAGGAAGCCGCGGTCGGGCAGCCGGTCCCGCAGCACGCCGGGCGCGGCTCCGAACTCCTCGAGCGTCCGGTCGAGCCGCCCGGCGTCGCCGTCCTCCCAGAAGCGCGCGAACGCCGCGGACAGCTCGGGCGCCTGCTGCGGGTTCAGCCGCGATCCGTAGCTCGCGTCGGCGAAGGTCCGCAGGGCGGATGCGGCACGCCGGTCGCCGCCGGCCAGTTCGTCGAGCGCCGCGCTCCAGGACGTGCGCGGATCGTAGGCGCGGTCGTTCCACGTGTAGTCGGCGACGGTGAACAGCGCGAGCTTCGACGCGTACGGCTGGATCATCGGGTTGGCCGTGATCCCGGCCAGGTGCTCGGCGAGGCCGGGCTCGCGTCCTGTGAAGGGCCCGAGCAGCAGGCGGTTCGGCACGTAGTCGTTCACCGGGTAGTTGTCCCAGGTGAGGATGGGGTGCCCGAAGACCGTGCGGGCCTGGTCGGCCTGCGCGACGGTCATCGTCGGCGCGATGACCCCGATACCCGTCCATTCGACCAGGACGTCCTTGTCGAGCTGGTCGGCCAGCGCCTTCTTGTACACGGACGGGGTGACGTCGTAGTACTCGGTCGGCACCATCTGCAGGGGCTGGGCGCCCGGATGGGCGGCGATGAACTCCTGGTTGACGCGGTTGAGCAGATGGGCCTGCGCGGCGCCGGCCGCGCCTCCGCCGGTGCCCCACTTCGCCTGGTCCTCGGGGCAGTTCCAGTGGGTGTAGCTGATGTCGTCCAGCGGCACCGCGAAGCTGCGCACACCGATGTCCCAGATGCTTTGGAACTTGTCGACGAGGGCCTTCACCTCGGCGTCGGAGCTGTAGCAGACGGAGAGTCCCGGCGAGAGGGCGTAGGTGAACTCGACGTGCCGGGCCCGGGCCCGGTCCACCAGCTCCTTGATCCGGGAGAGCTGTGCGGCGGGGTACGGGTCGCGCCACTTCTCGCGCAGATAGGGGTCGTCCTTCGGTGAGTACACGTAGATGTTCATCTTGTGCTCGCCGTAGAAGTCGAGCTGGTCCAGGCGCGCCCGGTGCGACCAGGGGGTGCCGTAGAACCCTTCGATGACCCCGCGGACGGGTGTCGCGGGCCAGTCGCGGACCGCGAGCCCGCGCACCTGCGCGCCCGGCCCCGCACGGTGCGGCAGCACCTGGCGCAGCGACTGGGCCGCGTAGTAGGTGCCCGCCGTGTCGACCCCGGACAGGACGATCCGGTGGTCGCCGACGCCGAGGACATACCCCCCGGACGGCAGTTGGCCGGGCCCGTCGAGGCCGAGGGCGCCGAGCGCTCCGGCGGATTGCGGGGTCTCGTCGGACCCGCCGACGTACACGGTGAGCCGCCCGTCCCGCGGGGCCTCGCCTCGTACGATCCGCGCCGCGCCGGCGCTGCGCAGGGCCCCCTCGGTGACGTCGAGGGCGGAGGCGTCGGTGTGCGGCCCGGCGACCAGCGTCACGGTGGGGGTGACCGTGACGGAACCGTCGCGGGCCTGCTCGGACCGCGGGGCCGGGGTGATGGCCGGCGGGGCGACCGTGCGGGGGCCCGGCGGGGCGGCGGCGGCCGGGGCCTTAACGGCAAGCGGGGCGGCGGCGATCGCGCAGATCGCGCCGAGGACGGCGGAACGGGGCGGACGGAGCGTCACATGTCCTCCAGGGGAGCCATGGGGCACCTCGGGCGCGGTGGCACCTCTCGCGCGCCCGAGCACCTTGGACACCGGAAATCCGGCGCGCAACAGAACGCCCCGGAATTCACCAGGGTTCTGAGGGCATGTCAATGGTCCCTGCACCGACCGCGCGGGGATGTCCAAGCAGTCGGCCGTGTTGTCCAAGAGCACCCCAAGGACGGGCACGCCCGCCCCGGCCGGGCCCCCTCAGGCCTCGCCCCCGGCCAGGGCCAGCAGCCGGTCCAGGACGCGCGGTCCGCCCGCGCGCACGCCGTCGTGCTCGAACTCGTCGGTGACCCAGGTGCGCAGGCCCCGGATCGTGCGGGCGGTACGCAGGGAGTGCTCCGTGTCGACGTACATGTCGTCGTGGTAGACGGCGGCCGCGACCGGCACGTCGTTGCGGGCGAGGCGCCCGGCGTCGTAGAGCGGGGTCCAGTCGGTGCGTCCGGCGAGCAGCTCCGCGGTCTCGCGCAGCGGCCGCAGCGCCGGGTCGGTGGTGAACATCCACGGGTGCACGGACTCGCCCGTGAACAGCAGCGGATCGCCTTGCGCGAGCGCCCGCTCCGCGTCGAACCGGGGGAACTCGGCGCGTACGCGCTCCGCGGACCATGCGGTGGGGCGGGCGTCCTGTGCGTAGATGGCCTCGTGGACGAGCGCGTACAGCGGGTGCCCGGCGTACGACAGCGCGGCCTGGACGTCCTCCTGGAAGGCGTCGGAGAGCGCGTGGCCCGCGGGGGTGCGGACGAAGGCGTTCTCCAGCAGGTAGTGCAGCCGGTGGCTGCCGTCGCCGGAACCGAGGAGGATGCCGAGGGACTGGAAGGCCTCGACGGTGAGGCGGTAGCCGCCGTTGAGGAGGAGCCCTTCCTCGTGCTCGGCGAGGTGCGCGGCGATGCGCCGGGCGCGCTCGACGTCCTGCGGGTAGCGGGCGTAGTGGGCGGCGACCTTGCGCTCGACACGCGGGAACGCGGCCCGGTACACGTCGTCCGCGTGCGCGTCGAGGGACGGCAGACCGCCGGTGATGAGCACCGTGCTGAGGCCCTCGGGCGCGGCCGACAGGTAGTGGGTGGCGCAGAACCCGCCGAAGCTCTGACCGAGCACGGCCCACGGGGCGCCCCCGGTGACGGCGGGCCGGATGGCCTCGCAGTCGCGGACGATGGAGTCGGCGCGGAAGCGGGCGAGGTGGTCGGCCTGTTCCCGGGGGCCGCCGCGCAGCGGGAGGGTCTGCCGGTTCGCCGGGGTCGAGCGGCCCGTGCCGCGCTGGTCGAGCAGCAGCACCCGGAAGTCCTGGAGGGCCCGGCCGAGCCAGGCCTGCTTGCCGACGAAGCGGTTGGCGCCGAAGCCGGGCCCGCCCTGGAGGTACACCAGCCACGGCAGGTCCTTGCCGGCTTTGCTCACGGCGACGGCCTCGCGCGCGTAGAGCTCGATGGTCTCCCCCGCCGGATCGTCGTGGTCGAGGGGCACGGTGAAGTGGCGGTCGGTGAGGACGACGCCCGGCTGGCGGTACGCGACGGTCGACTCGGTCAAGGGTGCTCCTGGGCGAGGTGGAGAACATGAACATCCGGCTTCCGGGGCCAGTTCAGCACACACGGCGACTCCCGTGGGGTCCGGGCGACGCGTACCCTGCACCCATCCGATGATCGACGAGGAGGAACCCGCGATGCGGATCGCCCTGTTCCTGACCTGTGTCAATGACACGCTGTATCCGGACACCGGGCGGGCCGTGGTGAAACTCCTGACCAGGCTGGGCGTCGAGGTCGACTTCCCGATGGCGCAGACCTGCTGCGGGCAGGTCCACTACAACACCGGATACCGGCACCGGACGGAGCCGCTGGCCCGGCATTTCTCCGATGTCTTCGCCGGGTACGAGGCGATCGTGACGCCGTCGGGGTCGTGCGCGGCGATGGTGCGGGAGCTGTATCCGCGGCTGGGCGAGCGGGCCCGCACGGACGGCCGCGGCGGCGGCCTGGCGGCGGCGCTGGCGCCCGTGACGGACAGGGTGTACGAGCTGACCGAGTTCCTGGTGGACGTGCTGGGGGTGACCGACGTCGGCGCGTACTACCCGCACACGGTGACCTACCACCCCACCTGTCACGGACTGCGGGTCCTCGGCCTGGGGGACCGGCCGCGGCGGCTGCTGGAGGCGGTCGAGGGGCTGGAACTGGTGGAGCTTCCCGGCGCGGAGGAGTGCTGCGGCTTCGGCGGTACCTTCGCGGTGAAGAACGCCGACGTCTCGGCGGCGATGGGCTCCGACAAGGTCAGGGCGGCCGAGTCGACCGGTGCCCGGGTGCTGTGCGCGGCGGACAACTCCTGTCTGATGCACATCGGCGGCATCATGTCCCGTCTCGAGGTGGACATGCGCCCGGTCCATGTCGCGGAGATCCTGGCGAGCACGCGAGAGGAGCCCCTGGCATGAGCGGCACGTTCCTGGGGATGCCGGCCTTCCCCGACGCGGCTCGTGAGGCGGTGCGGGACACGAGGCTGCGCGGCAATCTGAGGCACGCCACCCACACCATCCGGGACAAGCGTGCCCGGGCGGTCGCCGAGCTGGAGGACTGGGCCGCCCTGCGCGAGGCGGGACGGCAGATCAAGGAGCACACGCTGCGCCACCTCGACCGGTATCTCGTGCAGTTGGAGGAGTCGGTCACCGCGGCGGGCGGTGTGGTGCACTGGGCGGCCGACGCCTCGGAGGCGAACCGTGTCGTCGCGGACCTGGTCCGGGCCACCGGGGAGCGCGAGGTGGTGAAGATCAAGTCGATGGCGACCCAGGAGATCGGTCTGAACGAGGCCCTCGAGGCGGCGGGCATCCGCGCCTACGAGACCGATCTCGCGGAGCTCATCGTGCAGTTGGGCCACGACCGGCCCTCGCACATCCTCGTCCCCGCGATCCACCGCAACCGCGGCGAGATCCGTGACATCTTCCGCTCCGAGATGGCCGCGTGGGGCCGCCCCGCCCCCGACGGGCTCACCGACGCCCCCGCCGAACTCGCCGAGGCCGCGCGGCTGCATCTGCGGGAGAAGTTCCTGCGCGCCAAGGTCGCCGTCTCCGGGGCCAACTTCATGGTCGCCGAGACCGGCAGCCTGGTCGTGGTGGAGTCGGAGGGCAACGGCCGCATGTGCCTGACCCTGCCCGAGACGCTGATCTCGGTCGTCGGCATCGAGAAGATCGTACCGACCTGGCGCGACCTGGAGGTCTTCCTCCAGACCCTGCCGCGCTCCTCGACCGCCGAGCGGATGAACCCGTACACCTCGATGTGGACCGGCACCCACGACGAGGACGGCCCGCGCGCGTTCCATCTGGTGCTCCTGGACAACGGCCGCACGGACGCCCTCGCCGACCGGGTCGGCCGGCAGGCGCTGCGCTGCATCAGGTGCTCGGCCTGTCTGAACGTCTGCCCGGTGTACGAGCGGGCGGGCGGGCACGCCTACGGCTCGGTCTACCCGGGCCCGATCGGTGCCGTCCTCAGCCCCCAACTGCGGGGCATCGCAAGCGAGATCGACGCCTCGCTGCCGTACGCGTCCTCGTTGTGCGGGGCCTGCTACGAGGTGTGCCCGGTCGCCATCGACATCCCCGAGGTGCTGGTGCATCTGCGGGAGCGGGTCGTCGAGGGCGGCCCGGTCGTACGGCAGGGCACCCGGGTGACACTGAAGCCGGCGAAGGGGCACGCGGCGGAGCGGGCGGCCCTGCGCGCGGCGGCCTGGGCCTTCCGGCACCCCGCGGCCCTGCGCACCGGGCAGCGCCTCGCCTGCCGCACCCGCCGCCTCCATCCGCGCCGGCTGCCGGGGCCCGGTGCGGCGTGGAGCGGCACCCGGGATCTGCCACCGGTGCCCGCGGAGCCGTTCCGCGACTGGTGGCAGCGCACCCACGGCGGACAGGAGAACCCGCGATGAGCAGCAGGGATCTGATCCTCGGCCGGGTGCGGCGTGCCCTCGCCGACGTGCCCTCCGACGATCCGCCGTACGAGCGCGCGGTCGGCCGCGACTACCTGCGGGCGCACGGCGACCGCACGACCGGGCGGATCGTCGACCTGCTCGCCGAGAATCTGGCCGACTACCGGGCCGTCGTCCACCGCACCGACCGTGCGGCGCTGCCGGAGCTGCTGCGGGGCCTGCTCGCGGCACGGGGGGCGACAACGGTCCTCGTCCCTCCGGGCCTGCCCCATGAGTGGCTGGCGGCGACGGACGCGGTCCGGGTGCCCGACCGCGCCGCGGACACCCCCGATGAACTGGACCGCGTCGACAGTGTGGTCACCGGCTGCGCGGTGGCCGTCGCCGAGACCGGAACCATCGTCCTCGACGGCTCCCCCGACCAGGGCCGCCGCCGCATCACCCTGGTCCCCGACCATCACATCTGCGTCGTGCGTGTCCCCGGCCAGGTCGTGTCCTCCGTCCCGGAGGCCGTCGAACGCCTCGACCCGGCCCGTCCCCTGACCTGGATCTCCGGTCCCTCGGCGACCAGTGACATCGAACTCGACCGCGTCGAGGGCGTGCACGGCCCCCGGACCCTGGAGGTCGTGCTGATGAGCGAGGAGTGATCCGCGCGGTTAGCGTGAGGGAATGATCCGGTTCGAGCACGTCACCAAGCGCTATCCGGACGGCACGACCGCCGTGGACGACCTCACCTTCGAGGTCGCGGAGGGCGAACTGGTCACGCTCGTCGGCCCGTCGGGGTGCGGCAAGACGACCACGATGATGATGGTGAACCGGCTCATCGAGCCGACCGGGGGCCGGATCTACGTCGACGGTGAGGACATCGCGCAGGTCGACCCGGTGCGGCTGCGGCGCCGCATCGGGTACGTCATCCAGCAGGTGGGGCTCTTCCCGCACCGTACGGTCCTCGACAACACCGCGACGGTTCCGGCGCTGCTCGGCTGGAAGCGGGCCGCGGCACGGGCCCGTGCCGCGGAACTCCTGGACCTGGTGGGCCTCGACCCCGGGACGTTCGGGGCCCGCTACCCGGACCAGTTGTCGGGCGGGCAGCGGCAGCGGGTCGGGGTGGCCAGGGCGCTCGCCGCCGACCCGCCGGTGCTGCTGATGGACGAGCCGTTCGGGGCCGTCGACCCGGTGGTGCGGGAGCAGTTGCAGGACGAGTTCCTGCGGATGCAGGACACGGTCCGCAAGACGGTGCTGCTGGTCACGCACGACATCGAGGAGGCGGTGCGGCTCGGTGACCGCATCGCCGTGTACGGACAGGGGCGCATCGAACAGTTCGACACCCCGGGTGCGGTGCTGGGCAACCCCGCCACGGCCTATGTCGCCGAGTTCGTCGGCGCCGACCGCGGACTGAAACGGCTCTCGGTCACCGAGATCGAGGCCGACGACCTGGAGCAGCCGCCGGTGGCCCGGCTCGGCGAACCGGCCGCGCGGGCCGCGGCCCGGCTGCGTGCCGGGGGAGCCCGCTGGGCGGCCGTCCTCGGCACCGGCGCGCAGTTGCACGGCTGGGTCGGCCTCGACGAGGTGTCCCGTGCGGGCGAGGGCGTCACGGTCGGCGATCTGGCCCACCGGATGAACGCATGGGTGCCGGTGGGCGCGCCGCTGAAGCAGGCCTTCGGCGTGATGCTCCAGCACGACGCGGGGTGGGTGGCGGTGCTCGACGGGGAGCGGTTCCTCGGGGTGCTCACCCCGGCCAAGCTGCACGAGGCGTTGCGGCGGTCGGTCGATGCGGACGCCCTGGGGGTGGCACGGGCGGAGGTCTCCTTCGACTCCGTCTCCGACGCATAGCCCCCCGCGCCCGCGAAGCCGGCTCCGACGCCTGCGCCTACGCCTCCGTCGGTCCCTGCAGGAGTCCCTTCTGCTCCAGATAGTTCCTGGCCACGTCCTCGGGGAGTCTGCGCCAGCTGTCGACCTGCTGGTTCATCGACGCCAGGTCCTCGGTCGTGAGGACCTTGTTGAGCCTGTCCAGCGCGGCCGTGACCCCGGGACCGCCCGCACGGGCGCGGTTGACGACCGGGACGATGTAGTCGGCGTTCTGGAGGTGCTTGTCGTCCTTGAGCAGGACGAGGCCGAACTCGGGCAGGGTCGCGTCGGTGGTTGTGGTGAGCACCATCTGATCCTGGCCGCTCTGCACGGCCTTCTTCGCCTGGGTGGTGCCGACGCCCTTGGGATCGATGCCGGTGACGTCGATGCCGTACACCTTCCTCAGTCCCGGTTCGCAGTACGGACGCTGCACGCATTCGTCGCCCGCCGCGAGCCGCACCTTCAGTCCCGAGGCGCCGAGGTCGCCGAGCGTCCTGAGCCGGTGCTGTGCGGCGTAGGGCGCGGCCACGGCGAAGGCGTTCTGGTCGACGGCGCGTCCGGGGTCGAGGACGGTGAGCCCGCGGGGCGTGGCGAGACGGCGCAGGGCGGTCGTCGTGGCGCCGAGGTCGGGTGAGCCGGCGGGCGGGGCGGCGGTTCCGTTGGCCTTGGTGTTGAGCCAGTCCGCGAAGGTGGCGGCGTACTCGGGCACGACGTCGATCTGCCCGGACTCCAGCGCCGGTTCGTACAGCTCACGGTTGGCGACCGTGATGATGTCGGTGTGGTACCCGGCCTTCCGCAGCAGCAGCGCGTACATCTGGGCGAGCAGATCGCTCTCGGTGAACCCGGCCGAGCCGATCGTGAGGTGTCTGCTGTCGCCGGGCGAAGCGGTGACCTGGCCCTTGGTCTCCAGGCTGGGCCCCGAGGTGCAGCCGGCCAGCGCCAGCAGGGCGGCTGCCACCGGTGCGGCACGCCGCCCCGCCCCGCCGGTGCCCACGAGGGCCCGGCGGCGCGTCACCCGGCCGGTGCCGGCGCGGGCCCGGCGGACCGTCAGGAACCGTCCGCCCGGGCGCAGCCCGGTGCGCCCCGGGGGACTCGTCACCGCGTCCGCCCGAGAAGGGCCCGTACGCCACGCACCGCTGCCGCCCGCTCCGGACGGTTCCGTTCGGCGCGCGCCCTGACGCGTCGGCGTCCATAGCGTTCGACCAGCTCGAAGACCGCCTCCACGAGCAGCGCGAACACGGCGACGAGGAAGGCGCCCGCGACGACCTGCGGCGTGCTGGCCAGGTTGAACCCCGCGGTGATGATGCGTCCGAGGCCGCCGCCGCCCGCGAGCGCCGCGATGGTGGCGGTCGCGACGAGCTGCACGGCCGCGATCCGCACTCCGTTGAGGATGAGGGGCGTTGCCAGCGGGATCTCGACCCGGGTCATCGTCTGCCGTCCGGTCATCCCCATGCCGCGCGCCGCCTGGACGACCCCGCGGTCGACCTCGCGCATCCCGACGTAGGCGTTGGTCAACAGCGGTGGCACCGCGAACAGGACGAGCGCCACGACCGTGGGCCCCTCGCCGAACCGGCCGATCGGGGTGAGCAGCAGCAGGACGAGCACGGCGAAGGTGGGCACCGCGCGGCCCACGTTGGAGATGTTGACGGCGAGGGCGCCGCCGCGGCCGACGTGCCCGAGGACGACCGCGACGGGCAGCGCGATCGCGCAGCTGATGACGAGACAGACCACGGTGAGGACGAAGTGCTGGGCGAGCCGGTGCCGGACGCCGTTGTCGCCCGACCAGTGCGCCGGGTCGGCAAGCCAGTGCCAGGCGTCGGTGAGGGTGGTCATCCCCGGTCCGCCCTCACCGGCGCGCGGCTCTCGTCCACGGCGTGAGCAGGCGCTGTACGCCGAGCAGCAGCAGGTCGGCCGCGACGGCGATGACGACGCACAGTACCGACGCGGTGAGCACCTGAGCCTTGAAGTAGGTGTTCATGCCCGCATAGATGAGGTTTCCGAGCCCGCCGAAGCCGACGATCGCGCCGACGGTGACGAGGGAGACGGCGGAGACGGTCGCGATGCGCAGCCCGGCCATGGCGGCGGGCAGCGCGAGCGGGAGCTCGACGGTGAGCAGCAGCCGGATCGGACCGTAGCCGAGCCCGCGGGCGGCCTGCCGGGTCTCCTCGGGGACGGCCCGCAGCCCGGCGAGGATGTTCCGCACCAGCAGCGTGAGCGAGTAGAGGACGAGGCCCGCGACGACGAGCGCCGCGGAGAGTCCGTACGCGGGCAGGAGCAGCGAGAACATCGCGAGGGACGGGATCGTGTACAGGATCGTGGTGACGGCGAGCACGGGCCCCGCGGTCCAGCTCCAGCGGCGCGCCGTGACGGCGAGCGGCACGGCGATCACCAGAGCGATGAGCACGGCAGCGGCGGTGAGCTGGAGATGCTGGAGGACCGCGTCGGCGAGGATCCGGCTGCGGGTGGTCAGGTACGCGCCGCAGATCCAGTCGTTGCGCGCGAGGCAGTCGTCCGGGGGCGCGGTCACGGGTCCATTCCAGCGGGCCCGGACGGGCGGGGCGCGCTGGGGTGGCCCGTCCGGGCGGTGCGGACGGTGCCCGGGCGCATCCCGCTCTTCCTGGCCGCCGAGCCGGGGACGCGTCCTGCCCGGCGGGGCGGGGCACGTCCTGCCGATACGGTTCCGGGCCGGGTGAACCGGGTGGTCCCGGGCGCGGGAAGACTCCCCGAGCGGCTCATTCATTGAACGTTGCATTTGAATGTGGATCATTCATGACCGGCTCGGTCGGCACCCCTCCCATCCAGTGCAATGCTGGAGATACCACCACGTGCAGATGTCGCCCATGACGGGGTCCCGCAGTCGCGGTGGGGCGACGGCCCTCATGGATGAGGTAGCGCCATGGACAGCTCCCAGAGCGGACCGGGGCAGGACCGCCCGGCGCTCCCGTTCCACCCGTCGCAGTCCGACCACCCGTGGTGGGACCGTTCGCTGGTGGGGCAGTTCCTCTCGCGTTCGCCGGTCGGCATCGCCGTGATGGATCCCGAGCTCCGCTACCTCTGGCTCAATGACGCTCTGGCCCGCATGGGCGGGGTGTCGCGCGAGGAGCGGATCGGCAAGCGGATCGGCGAGGTGCTGCCGAGGATGGACGCCGAGACGGTCGAGAACGCGATGCACAAGGTGATCGCGACCGGCGAGCCCGCCATCGACGTCGAGTACTGGGGCCGGTTGCCCGCCGACCCCGACCGTGAGCACGCCTACTCGACGTCCTTCTTCCGGCTCGACGACGCCTCCGGGCAGGTACGCGGCGTGTGCTACATGGTCATCGACGTCACCGAACGGTGGCGGGCGCGGGAGCGGCTGGCGTTGCTGAACGAGGCCGGCGCACGCACCGCGAGCACCCTGGACGTCACGCGTATCGCCCAGGCGCTCGCCGAGGTGGGGGTCCCGCGGCTGGCCGACTTCGTGGCCGTCGACCTGATGGACCCGGTGGTGCGCGGGGAGCCGTCCCGCGGTGTGCCGCCGACGGGTCCGTACCGCCTGCGCCGCGTCGGCAGGCACGCGATCGCCGCGGACACCGCCGCACCGCTCGCCGGTGCCGGGGCTACCGTGGAGTTCGCGGCGGACTCGCCCGGCGCACGGTGTCTGGCCGAGGGCGCCTCGTACGCGCCGTCCGTGCTGCACGACGACGCGGGCGACTGGCTCGCCGCAGCCCCGCGGGAGACCGCGGCGGCCGACGGGGGCGGCGGCGGGCCCGGCCTCCCGTGCTCGCTGATGCTGGTGCCCGTCGGCGCCCGTGACAGCACCCTGGGGGTCGCGACATTCCTCCGCTGGCAGGGGCGCGAGACCTTCGACGGGGACGATCTGCTGCTCGCCCAGGAGCTCGTCGCGCGGGCCGCGGTCGGCATCGACAACGCCCGCCGGTTCGCACAGGAGCACAACACGGCACTGGCTCTCCAACGCTTCCTGCTCCCGCACCGTTTGACCGCGCGAAGCACCATGGAGGTGGCGTCGCGCTATCTGCCCGCCGGCAGCGACGGCGGCGAGAGCGGGGACGTACGGGTCGGCGGGGGCGCGATCGGCGGCGTGGGCGGTGGGGTGGGCGGCGACTGGTTCGACGTCATCCCGCTGTCCGGCGGGAGGGTCGGCCTGGTCATCGGCGACGTCGTCGGCCACGGCCTCGGCGCCGCCGCGGCGATGAGCCGGTTCCACACCGCCGTGCGGACGCTCGCCGATCTGGACCTGCCCCCGGCGGAGCTGCTGGCCCACCTGGACGACCTGGTGCTCAGCCTCCTCGGCGAGGAACCGTCGGAGGGCAACCAGCCGTCCGCGGTGCTCGGCGCGACCTGCCTGTACGCCGTCTACGACCCGGTCACGCTGGTGTGCTCGATGGCCCGGGCCGCGCATCCGGCACCGGGGATCGTCGCCCCGGACGGCTCGGTGACCTTCCCCGATCTGCCGTCGGGACCACCGCTGGGCCTCGGCGGACTGCCGTTCGAGTCCATCGCGTTCGATCTCCCGGAGGGCAGCGTCCTCGCCCTCTACACCAACGGCCTGATCAAGAACCGCGGCCAGGACATGGACGTAGGCCTCGAGCGGCTGCGGGCCGCACTCGCCCGGCCGGGCCTGCCCTTGGAAGGGCTGTGCTCATCGGTCCTGGACTCCCTGCTCGACGGGCCGCCCGAGGACGACGTCGCGCTGCTCCTCGCCCGCACCCACTCCCTCGACGCGGACCGGGTGGCCACCTGGACCCTGCCCGCCGATCCCTCGTTCGTGGCCGAGGCCCGCGCCCTGGCACAGCGGCAGCTCGAGGAATGGGGGCTCGAGGAGCTGGCGTTCCCGCTCGAACTGATCGTCAGCGAGCTGGTCACCAATGCCGTCCGCCATGCCTCCGGGCCCATCCGGCTGCGCCTGATCCGGCAGAACGTCCTCGTCTGCGAGGTGGCGGACACCAGCAGCACCGCCCCCCGCCTGCGGCACGCGCGCACCACCGACGAGGGCGGCCGCGGCCTCTTCCTGGTGGCCCAGCTCGCCCAGCGCTGGGGCACCCGCTACACCGCCGAAGGCAAGATCATCTGGGCGGAGCACCCGCTGCCCCCGGTCGCCGCCGCCTGACGCCCCGCCGCGCCGTCCGGGACGGTCGGTATGCTCGCCGCCACCGGACGGCGGCTCCCGCCGACGGCGTCGCGGCACGGCGCCCCCTCCGCGTCCGACGCAGCAGACGAGCGAGAAGAGAACAGTGTTCGACTACGAGAAGGACGGTGCGGAGATCTACCGCCAGTCCTTTGCCACCATTCGCGCGGAGGCCGACCTCGCCTCCCTCCCGGCGGACGTCGGCCAGGTCGCGGTGCGCATGATCCACGCGTGCGGAATGGTGGACCTGGTCCAGGACCTCTCGTACACGCCCGGCGTGGTGGCCCGCGCCCGTGCGGCCCTCAGGGCGGGCGCACCGGTCCTGTGCGACGTCGCCATGGTCGCGAGCGGGGTGACGCGCAGGCGGCTGCCCGCAGGCAACGACGTCGTCTGCACGCTGTCCGACCCCGCGGTGCCGGAGCTGGCGGCGAAGCTCGGCACCACCCGGAGCGCGGCCGCGCTGGAGCTGTGGCGCGACCGGCTGGAGGGCGCCGTGGTCGCCGTCGGCAACGCGCCCACGGCGCTGTTCCGGCTGCTGGAGATGATCGAGGAGGGCGCGCCCCGTCCGGCGGCCGTCATCGGTGTCCCGGTCGGCTTCGTCGGGGCCGCGGAGTCCAAGGACGCCCTGGCCGCGCACCCCGCAGGCCTGGAGCACCTGGTGGTGCGCGGGCGGCGGGGCGGCAGCGCCATGGCCGCCGCGGCCGTCAACGCGATCGCGAGCGAGGAGGAGTGAGCGGTCCCTTCCCGGGCGCCCGGGAAGGGACGGTGCGCCACGGGTCCGCTGCGGCGGTCGTCCGGGCCGTCCGCCGTCATCCGGACCGCTGATCCGGCTCCCCGCCGTGCCCGGTGAGCCGGAGCAGCCAGGCGGCCGCCTCCTGCTCGGTGGCCGCCGCGGGGACGCCGTCCGGGAGCGGGGGACGGCGCACGACGACGACCGGGAGGCCGGCCTCACGGGCGGCCTTGAGTTTGGGCGCGGTCGCCGCGCCGCCGCTGTCCTTGGTGACGACGACGTCGATGTGGTGGGCGGCCAGCACCTGCCGTTCTCCGTCCAGGGTGAACGGGCCACGGTCGAGGAGCACGAGCATGCGGGGCGGGTGGGGTGGCCCGGGGCGGTCCACGGACCGTACGAGGAACCACAGGTCGTCGAGGCCGGCGAAGGCGGACAGGCCGAGGCGCCCGGTGGTGAGGAAGACACGCCGGCCGAGCCGGGGCAGCAGTACGGCTGCGGCGTCGAGGGAGTCGACGACGTGCCAGTCGTCCCCCGCTTCCGGGACCCAGCCGGGGCGCCGCAGGGCGAGCAGGGGAAGATGGGCCGTGGCGGCGGCCCGCGCCGCGTTGAGACTCATGGTGCCGGCGAAGGGATGGGTGGCGTCGATGACCGCGTCCACCCCCTGCTCGCGCAGCCACCGGGCCAGCCCGTCGGCGCCGCCGAAGCCGCCGATGCGCACCTCGCCCGGCGGCAGCAGCGGGGCGGCGACCCGCCCGGCGAGCGACGTGGTCACCCGCACCGAGGGCATCTCGGTGCACAGGATTCCGGCCAGGCGTCGGGCCTCGGCCGTTCCGCCGAGAATCAGCACGTGCACGGCGTTCGGGTCCGTTCATGAGTGAGTCGGTGAAGGGCGGTCGCAGCGCCCAACTCAAGCACACGGGCCTGCGGCCGGGCTGGACGACCGGAGCCTGCGCGACCGGGGCGGCCACCGCGGCGTACACGGCTCTGCTGACCGGCGGCTTCCCCGACCCGGTGACCGTCACGCTGCCCAAGGGGCAGACACCCGCATTCGCCCTCGCGGTCGAGGAGTTGACGGGCGCCCACGCCATGGCGGGCATCGTGAAGGACGCGGGGGACGACCCCGACGTCACCCACGGCGCCCTGGTGCGCGCGAGCGTGCGGCATCTGCCGCCGGGATCCGGCGTCGTCTTCCGGGCGGGCCCGGGTGTGGGCACCGTCACACGCCCCGGGCTGCCGCTGCCGGTCGGCGAACCGGCGGTCAATCCCGTGCCGCGGCAGATGATGCGTGAGCACATAGCGCGGGTCGCCGAGCGGCACGGCGGCAGCGGCGATGTCGAGATCACCGTCTCGGTCGACCACGGCGAGGAGCTCGCCCGCTCCACGTGGAACCCGCGGCTCGGCATCCTCGGCGGTCTGTCCGTCCTCGGCACCACCGGCATCGTCGTGCCCTACTCGTGCTCGGCATGGATCGACTCCATCCGGCGCGGTGTCGACGTGGCGCGCGCCGCCGGGCGTACGCATGTGGCGGGCTGCACCGGTTCCACGTCGGAGCGGACGGTGGTCGCCGAGTACGGTCTGCCCGAGGACGCCCTGCTCGACATGGGTGACTTCGCCGGTGCGGTGCTGAAGTACGTACGCCGGCACCCCGTGGACCGGCTCACGGTCTGCGGTGGGTTCGCGAAGCTGTCGAAGCTGGCGGCCGGCCATCTGGATCTGCACTCCGCCCGTTCCCGGGTCGACCGGGACTTCCTGGCCGCGCTGGCGCGGCGCGGTGGCGCGGACGAGGCCGTGGCCGCCGGGGTCGCGGACGCCAACACCGGCCTGGAGGCGCTGCGGATGTGCGCGGCGGCGGGGGTGCCGCTCGGGGACCTGGTGGCGGTGGCCGCCCGGGACCAGGCCCTGTCGGTGCTGCGCGGAGCGCCGGTCTCGGTCGACGTGATCTGCATCGACCGCGCGGGCACGATCGTGGGCCGCAGCCCGGCGAGCCGGTGACCCCCGCCCGCCGGCGACTCCCCGCGCGCCCCTGGGTCGTGTCCGCGAAGTAGCGCCGTCTGCCCGGAGGGCAGGGCTCGCGGCGTCCGGTGCTGGGGGCACCTCCCGCGCCCTTCAGGCTGTGGGGGAGCATCGCAGGGCGGAGGGTCGCCCGCGTACTGGGCGTACGCGGGCGATCCCGACAACGCGGCAGGGCGTACCTCCCACGCCCTTGAGGCAGTGGGGGAGCGCGCCAGGCGCCGCGGGGCGGACGGGAATGTGACGACAGACCCTGGCGGCGCGGCCCTGCGGGCGCGTTGGCCCGCTTCTCGTCGAGGACTCCGAGCACACCCGTGGTTCTGCCCACCGACGGCGCCGGCCCCGCTGTCGCGACCGCCCCTCCGCCCGCTCGCCCCCAGGTCTCCCTGCCGGTTCACGCCCAGGTGCGGTCGAGGAAGTCCGCGATCAGCGGGGCGATCTCGGCGAGCTTCTCCTCCAGGGCGAAGTGGCCGGTCTCGAACAGATGGAGCTCCGCCCCGGGCAGGTCGCGCAGATAGGCGCGGGCGCCGGACTCGGGGAAGAACTGGTCGTGGACGCCCCAGGTGATCAGGGTCGCGGGGGTGTGCCTGCGCAGCCAGGCCTGCCAGTCGGGGTAGGCGGCGACGTTGCTGCGGTAGTCGTAGGCGAGCGCGAGTTGGGCTTCCTTGCGGCCGGGCAGGTCCAGGAAGTGCTGGTCGAGGAGCCAGCCTTCGGGGGCGACGCGCTCGGGCTCACCGGCTCCGCCCTCGTACTGGGCGCGGGTGGCGGGCAGGGTGAGCAGGTCACGCACGGTCCGCTCGGCGCCGGGGGTGTCGGGGGTGAGGGCGATGAAGTCACGGGCGAGGGACGACAGGCCCTCCGTGTAGGCGTTGCCGTTCTGCACGACCAGTCCGGCGATCCACCCGGGGTTGCGCAGGGCCAGCCGGAAGCCGACCGGGGCGCCGAAGTCGAAGACGTACATGACGAACCGGGTCAGGCGGAGGCTGCGGACGAACCCTTCGGTGATGTCGGCGAGGCGGTCGAAGGTGTAGGTGAAGTCCGCCGGCGCCTCGGTGTTGCCGAAGCCCGGGTAGTCGGGGGCGATCAGACGGTAGCGGGCGCCGAGGGCGTCGATGAGGCGGCGGAACTGGTGGGAGGCCGAGGGGAATCCGTGCAGCAGGAGCAGCACGGGAGCGTCCGGCCGCTCCGGCTGTGACTCGCGGTAGAAGACGCGGACCCCGTCGACGTCGACGTGACGGTGGACGACCCGGGGCACGGACACGGCTGTCGACAACATTCACATGCCTCTCTAGAGAAATGTTGCATTAGTTCTATCGAAAGGGTGGCTAACGTGTCAATGCGCGGAGGTAGCATTAGCCGGGTGATGGATGCCGAACCTCTGACCGGTGAACCGCTCGCTCTGGACCTGGTCAACACCCGACCCGCCGGGCCGGAAGGCCGGACCGATCTGCTCGCCACGCCGCAGCTGCTCGCCGCATGGCTGGAGTCGGAGGGCGACCGGCTCCCCGGGCCGGCGGCCGACCAGGCGCCGAAGCCGGACGACCTGGCGCCCGTGCACGCCGTACGCGCCCACACCGAGGCGGCGGTGCGGGCGCTCATGGAGGGGCACCGCCCGCCCGCCGAGGCACTGCACGGACTGAACGAGGCCCAGCGCGCCGCCCCCGCCACGACGGAACTCCGGTGGGACGGCGCCGTGGTCGTCTCCCTTCCCTCGCGCACCGGTTCGCTCGGTGTCCGGCTGGCCGCGGTGCTGGCCGAAGCGGCCGCGGACCTGCTCGCGGGGGCCGATGCGGGCAAGGTGCGGGAGTGCGCCGCGGGTGACTGCGTGATGCTCTTCCTGCCCGCCCATCCGCGCCGACAGTGGTGTTCACCGACTCGTTGCGGCAACAGGGCCCGCGTCGCCCGCTACTACCGGCGGCACAAGCCCTGAGGCGGCCCTGTGCCCCGAGGGCCCTGCGCACCGGTAACGCGGAGGGGTGCCGTCACTCCTCCATGGGGCCCGAGCCAGGAGGCCGGCCGCCGGCCGCCGGGGCGGCGCCGTCCGGGCCTGCCGTGGACCGCCGGGACAGCCGCTCGATGTCATGGGCGGTGATGATCCCGCCGAGCCGTCCGCCGTCCGTCACCAGGATGGGCAGTCCGGTGTCCGGTCCGAGACGGTCCAGGACGCCGATCAGCGGTTCGCCGGGCGTGGCGAGCACACAGTGCGACAGCGGGATCGCCACGTCGCGTACGCGCAGCTCCTCCCGCCGACCCGACGGCAGGGCCGCCAGCCGTCCCAGGCGTACGACTCCGCTCGGACGCCCCGCGAAGTCCACCAGCGGCAGGACCGAGTGCCTCGTCCGCGCGGCGACGTCGGCCAGGAAGCGGTCCACCGGCAGCCAGTCGGGTCCGGTGACCACCGGGCTCGTCATCGCCTCGGTCACCGAAACGCCCCGCAGGGCCGTGCGGAGCTCGGCCCACCGCCGTTCGGCCGCCGCGGTGACCGCCACGAACAGGCCGACGACCACCAGCCACAGCCCGCCGGAGACCCCTCTCACGAACGCCAGCCATCCGAGGATGCCGAGCGCGGTGCCGATGATCTGCCCGCTGCGCCCGGCCGCCCGCTGGGCCCGGTCCCGGTCTCCGGAGCGCCACCACAGCGCGGCCAGGAGCACCCGGCCACCGTCGAGCGGTGCGGCGGGGAGCAGGTTGAAGACGCCCAGCAGCAGGTTGGTTCCGCCGAGCCACTCCAGCAGGGCGACCGGCACCCGCCAGTCGAACGCCGACTCCACACCCGCCGCGGCCCCCACCGCGATCCCGCCGAACAGCAGGCTGGCGAACGGCCCGGCGACGGCGACCGCGAATGCCGTCCGCGCCGTCGTCGGCCGTTCCATCCGGGTCATTCCGCCGAGTGCCCAGAGCGTCATGTCGTGCACGGGGATCGCGGCCCTGCGGGCGGTCAGCGCGTGTGCCGCCTCGTGGACCACCAGGCTCAGCAGCAACAGCAGGGCGCCGACGACCCCGGCGACCGCGTACACGGCGGACGTCCGGCCCGGCGCGTACGCGGGCAGCGTCCGGCTGCTCAGGCCGTAGGCGAAGAGCAGCATGATCAGCGGCACGCTCCAGTGCGCGCGCAGCTCCACCCCCAGCACGCTCCCGATCCGGATCGAACCCTTCATCACCCTCACCCGCCGACGGGACACGACCCGCGGCCGCCGACGACCGCCCGGCATCCCCTTCTCCTCCATGGTCCGTCCACCGCGGCGCGACCGGAAGCCGGTTCCGGGCACGCCCCCCGGTACACAGGCCCGCGCGGGGCCGCGCCCGCCCCCGTCCCGCTCGCGGAAGCGGACGGGGCGCGACAGCCCTGCCGTGCTCCGAAGGGGTGGCACGGAGCCGCGCGGGTGTCAGGAGGAGGTCCCGGTGCAGGAGCGGTCCGTCCGAGTGACGACCTGTCGAACCCGGCCGAGGGCTCCGGAGGAGTTCGAGGGGGCATGACACCCCGGCCCGTGTCCGTCCGGCCTGCAGCACGCCTGCACGTGCTGGTCCGGGGACGGCCGGGCGATCAGGGGTGCCGTTCCGGATTCCCGGGATTTTCCGCCTCACCCCCACGCTTTTCCCCTCCCACGCGCACATCTGTCCGCGCTGCGGCAAAGCCGCCAAATCCCCTTGGCCAAGGTGCTGATGCGTCAAAGGTGAGGCGGGAAATCCACGCGTACGCCTGGGGAGTTCGGGCACGAGCATGCTGTCTGCCCGGCGCGGCAGTCAGGACCATGAAAGGAATCCTCTCGTGCTGATGGCTCACCCCGCGGTTCTGTCCGATCTCCTCGAGCAGTACGCGGCACTGACGGCGCTGGACGCCCACAACGGCGACGCGGAGGCGCAACGGCGGCTCGAGGACGTCACCTACACACTCTGTGTGGCGACCGGAACCCGGGACATCGACAGCGCCCTGGTGGCCGCGAGGTATCGCTTGCCGGGGGCCCGGCCGCACGACGACACCCACGCCGTCCGCGCTGCCGCCACCGCCCACGAAGCCTCCGCCGCCGCCGGGCCCACCGCCCCGGAGGACAGGACGTCCGGCGCGGACAGGCCCGCACCCACGGACATTCCGCCGGTCACCGACCGGCCGGGACCGGACGCTGCGGTCGGCACGGCCGCCGCTGCACAGCAGTTGGAAGGGGCCGCTTGACGGCTCCGGGCCGGCGCACGGACGACCCCCGCGCCTCTCCGCGGGCCAGGCGTCTCCCCTGACCCGCGGTTCTCCGGGGGTCCGCACGTCTCCCCCGGCCCGTATGTCTCCCGCGGTCCGCGCTTCTCCCGTCCTTCCCTGTCGTGGCCCTGACGGGTAATCCCCTACGCCCGTTCAGGCCACGACGGCTTCGGCTGCGACAGGAATCGGTAATCGCATGTGGGGGCCGGTACGGAAATACCGGCCCCCACACAGTGCGCAGCCATATCGCTGTCACCAGCGATACCAGCGGCCGCGACTTCCTCCCGATCCGGTGGGACGGACGACGAATCCGACCAGCCACACCACGAGCACGATCACGGCAATCCACCAGAGCGCCTTCAGCGCGAATCCGGCACCGAAAAGGACGAGGGCGAGCAGCAGGACGAGAAGCAAGGGCACCATATTCATCCACCTCCGATGGCACGGTTGCCCGCCTTCCGGAAACTTACGCCGGGCCGAATTCCGTCTGTTCCGAGACCGATTGCCGACGCCGGGCGGAACAGGGACGGCCGACCCGCTCCCGGGAGCGCCTCCGCCGATTCGGACCTGTCCCGTCGGGGTCGGGGTGGCCCGACCGCCCGGCGGGCGAATGGGCCAGTGGTGTGATGGGCCGGGCGGCGGGGCTTGACGATCGCCGTCGGGGGCACGCGCACATGCAGCGGTGGGCCGCGCAGCTCGGCATCCGGCCCGGCAGCCCGGCCACGGCAAGGAGCTGACATGACCGGCACGTTGGTGACGCTACTCGATCAGGTTCAGGAACGGGGCCGCTTCGCCCAGCGGCAGGAGGCCGCCCGGGCCGTCCACCACGTCGTGGAGGTCCTGGGCGCGCACCTGGTGGGCGACGACAGGGAGGACATCGCCCGTCTCCTGCCGCCCCAGTGCGGTCTGTTGCTGGCCGAGGCCCTACCGGCCAGCGAGCCCCTGACACCGCAGGGGTTCATCGAAGCCGTCGCGGCACGGGACCACAGCGACTTCGGCGAGGCGCGCCGCGCCGTCACGGCCGTGCTCGGCGTCCTCGCCGACAACGCGGACGACGCGCTGCTGCGCCGCGTCATCACCCAGCTCCCGCCGGGCCATGCGGGCCTGTTCGGTCGTACGGAGCCCGCGTAGACGTGACCGGATGCGCCCGGCGCCGAGCCGTACGGCGGCTCCGTGCGCCGGGCGCTTCGTCCTCGGGGCGACGACCCTCACGACGGAGCCGCCAGGTGCGGGATGCTTCCGCCGGACCCGCGGCCGGCCCGGTCCGCCGCGGGCCCGGCCCGGCGCCGCGGAGTGTCACCGGCGGGGTGCCCGACGGTCACCGTGGGTGAAACACCGTGGAAGGATAGGGTTGCGCCATGGAAGAGCCTTGCCCGGCGGGTCCGGCCCCACCGGCAGGGATCCTGCGACGGCGGGACAGCGTGGAGCAAGAGGGACGAGTTGTGCAGGTCCGCGGTCGGCCTACAGGAGGCCGTCCATCGTGGCGACGGACCGTGCGAGGCGGCTGCGGGTGGACTCCCGCCCCCGTGCGCGGGCACGCTGCGCATGGCATGTTCGACCATAATGCGCCACTCCACCGTAGGGACGTCGCATTCTGGAGAGCCGGGGAAGTGAAGACCGCGGCGCTGCGCCGGCGCCACGGAACGAGGACGACTGAGTCGGAGTGTCAGTAGGGATGGACGCGAACCGCTCTGCATCGGACCGTCACCAGGACGAGAGCGTGGAGGCGGCCCGCGAGCTCATCGAGCTTCTCGAAGTGCTGTGGGAGCGCGGCAGGGACATGGCGTCCACGCCGGTCTCGGCCTCTCAGCTCCGGGTGCTCTACAGCCTCGACCGCGAGGAGGGCATCAACCTCCGGACGCTCGGTGAGCTGCTGGGCGCGGCTCCCCCGTCGGTCAGCCGGCTGTGCGATCGCATAGAGGCACTGGGGTTCATCCGGCGCGAGACCAGTCCGGTCAGCCGGCGCGAGCTGGAGCTGCACCTCACCAGCTCGGGGCGGGCCTTCCTGGAGGAGCTGCGGAGCCGGCGCGAGGCGGCCCTGTGGGACGTGATCTCCAGAATGAAGCCGTCGGCGCGCAAGGCGCTGTTGACGGGACTCACGGGGTTCCAGGACGCGCTGCACGAATCGGAGAGCGGCCCGAGACCCGGCCGATCGGTCACGGACGCCCGCTCCGCCTGACCTCCGGGCCGCGTGGCCGGGTGCCGCACAGCCCGCTGCGGCCGCTCCCTGCGCACGACGTATCACTTGGCCTCTCGATCACGGACTGCCCCACGGCACCCCCGGCGGAGTCGCCGGACCACAGACTATTACCTCAAGGATACAGTTGCCTAGCGGCAATTGTTGTCGCGGGGCGCACCGCCCGTGCGGCCGCTCCGGCCGGCTCCCCGCGGGCACCGCGCCCCTCCCTGCCGCACCTCGCGCACTCCGTCCGCAGGCGGCCCAGACACCCCAGCCCCGGCTCCCGGCTCCCGGCTCCCGGCTCCCGGCTCCCGGCTCCCGGCTCCCGCCGTCAGCGTCCGCCCCTGCCGGACCCGCCCTCACCGGCGCGGCCGTACCAGTCCAGGCAGATCACCAGGGCGTCGTCCTCCAGGGGTGTCGGGCCGTGATACGTGGCGAGTTCACGCAGGACCGCCCCCGGCACCTGGGCCGGCGGAAGCAGCCGGGTCGCGGCGAGCGAGCGGGCCAGGGCACGGTTGCCGAAGCGTTCACCGACGGGGGACGCCGCGTCGTAGACGCCGTCGCTGCCGAACAGCAGGCGGTCCCCCGGTCGGACCACGAAGCGCTCGGGCACGTAGACCGTGTCCTGGAACATCCCCAGCGGAAGCTGCGCGTCGAAGGAGACCGCATCCACGGAGGAGTCGCGCATGCGCCACAGCCGGGGCGAACCGGCGTCCACCACCTCCACCTCGCCCGTGGCGAGGTCGAAGTCCAGGAGCAGCACGGACGCGTAGGCGCGTCCCTCGTAGTGCGCGTACACCGCCTGATCGGCAAGGGTCGCCTGGCCGGCCAGGTCGAGGCCGGCACGCCGGGCGTTGCGCAGGGCGTTGACGACGAGGTTGGTGAGGAGCGCCGCCTCGATGCCCTCCCCCATCCCGTTGGTGAGCGTCAGCGTCAGATGACGGGCCGAGGCGGACCAGTCGAAGTTGTCGCCGAAGATGGCATAGGCGGGTTCGAGATGGGCGCCGAGCGCGAACTCGGGCCGGGCGCAGGACCGCCCGGGGAGCAACTGCCACTGCATCTCGGCCGCGAGCGTCAACCGGGCCGCGCGGCGGGCGAGCACATAGAGGTCCGTGTCCCGTTCGGCGACCAGGATCTCGTGACCGAGCGCCACGCAGACCCGCTCCATCTCCGGCAGCACCGACACGTCGTACACGTCCTCGGCCATCCTCACCGTGAGGACGCCCAGCCGGTCCCCGCGGACACTGACGGGCATATGGACGGCGACCGCGCCGCTCTCGTCCTTCGTGACGAAGGGCTCCTGCGCCCCGTACGCACGCCCCTGCGGGCTGTCGTGGATGAGGACCGGCTCCGCAGTCCGCTCCGCGTCATGTCCCACCGCCTGCAGCGAGCGCATGCCGTAGTCGGCCAGCCGGAGCTCCACCGGCCCGGCGCCGTAGCCCTCGGCGAGAGCTTCACTCACCACGTCGAGCAGGCGGTCCGGAGCCGCACCGCGCAGATCCCGCTCGATGGTCGCGATCTTGTCCACGTCGTCCTGATTCTCTCCGTGCCGGTCATTCCGAAGCCCGGCATACCGAGACCGCGCACGCCGAGTCCCAGGTTACGGCGCTGCCGGTCACGAACCGCATCCTAGGAAACAAAGGCAATATTTGTCACACGGCAACAATGCGAACGACCGGATCGCACCCGACCGCGACAAGTGCCCGCACGCGCCGGATGCCGGCCACCGGGCGCCCGGGCCCGGGCCTGCGATGCGACGACCCGCGCCACCGGCACCCCGCGGACCACGGGCGACGGAGCGCCACCCCCTGGCCGCCCGTCCTTACGACGTCTAACATTTGCCGAGCGGCAACATCGAAGAGGGCGGCGCGGCCCGGCGCCCGCTGGTCGGCGCCCGGACGGCGGTGCCCCCGAACTCACCCACGTGGAAGCGGAGACTCATGTCCCCCCGAGAACAGAACCTGGACGTCGAGGTCGAAGTCCACGACTCCGTCACCGCGATCGTGACGATTGGCGGCGAACTGGACATCGAGACGTCCGCGCTGCTGCACCACCATCTGGCCAATCAGTTTCTGCACGGCCGGCGCCATCTCGTCCTGGACCTGTCCACCCTGCAGTTCATGGATTCGTCCGGGCTGAACGTCCTGATCAAGAGCACCCGGGAAGCACGTGACATCGAGGGGGACCTCCACCTCGCCGCGCCCACTCCCGCCGTCCGGAGGCTCTTCGAGATCACCGGCCTGAATCTGACGGCTCCGATCCACGCGGATGTGCGGGAGGCACTCACCGCGGTCGGTGCAGCGACGGACACCGCCCACCGCGCCGCGGCGGACGCCGACCGCACCTCGTGACCGTCCGGTCGTGAGCGCGGTCACCTGATGTGACGGGCCGTCACGAGCGGCACCGCCCGCGGTGCCGGGCCGACGTGGCGGCCGCCACTCGGGGCGAGCGGCTATCACGAGGTGATGCGGGCAGAGGACTCGGGTGACTGAGACTCCCCGCGTCGAGGACCATGCCCTGATAGGCGATCACCAGACGGCCGCGCTGGTCGGCCGCGACGGTTCGATCGACTGGCTGTGCCTGCCCCGCTTCGACTCCGCCGCCTGTTTCGCCGCGCTTCTGGGCGACCGGGAGAACGGCCACTGGACCATCGCACCCGCTGACGGCACGGCGAGCAGCAGCCGCGCCTATCTGCCCGACTCGCTCGTCCTCGAGACCCTGTGGGAGACCCCGTCCGGCACCGTCAGGGTCCTCGACTTCATGCCACAGCGTGACCGGACCCCGGATCTCATCCGGATCGTCGAGGGGGTCTCCGGACGGGTCGCGATGACCGGGGAGCTGCGACTGCGCTTCGACTACGGACGGGTGCGTCCATGGCTGCGGCGCGCCGATGGCTTCCATGTCGCCGTGGCGGGACCGGACTCCGCCTGGCTGCGCCAGGAGCCGGGCGTGCGTACCCGTGTGGAGGACTTCACCACCTGGTCCGAGTTCACGGTGGCGGAAGGAGAGCGGGTCGCCTTCGTCCTCACCTACGCGCCGTCGCACGAGAGCGCCCCCTCCTTCGTGGACCCCCACGACGCGCTGGAGACGAGCCTGCGCGACTGGCGGGCGTGGGCGACGCGTTGCCACTACCGGGGCCCCTACCGGGACGCGGTGGTGCGCTCCCTGCTCACCCTCAAGGCCCTCACCTACCAGCCGACCGGCGGCATCGTCGCGGCCCCGACCACCTCGCTGCCGGAGGAGCTGGGTGGCGTACGCAACTGGGACTACCGCTTCTCCTGGCTCCGGGACTCGTCGCTCACCCTCCAGGCCCTCCTCGCGGCGGGGTACGTGGACGAGGCGCGGGCGTGGCGGGACTGGCTGCTGCGTGCGATCGCCGGCGATCCCGCGGATCTCCAGATCATGTACGGCATATCGGGAGAGCGGCGTCTCCCGGAGGCCGAACTCCCCTGGCTGAGCGGCTTTGCGGGCTCCTCCCCGGTGCGGGTGGGCAACGCCGCCGTGGACCAGGTGCAGCTGGACGTCTACGGCGAGGTCATGGACACCCTGCACTCCGCGTCCGATGCGGGACTGGACCTGGAGGCCGAGGCCTGGGAACTGCAGCGCGTGCTGATGGAGTCCCTGGAGTCCCGGTGGCGTCTCCCGGACGAGGGGCTGTGGGAGGTACGGGGCCCCCGGCGTCACTTCACGCATTCCAAGGTCATGGCGTGGGTTGCGGCCGACCGTGCGGTGCGCACTCTTCGGGCGCACCCCCGGCTGCCCGGCGCCGACCAGGTGGACCGGTGGCGGACGATGCGCGACGCCGTCCACGAGGAGGTGTGCGCCCGTGCGTTCGACTCCGAGCGCTGCACCTTCACACAGTCCTACGGGTCGGCGGAGCTCGATGCGGCCACGCTGCTCATCCCCCGGGTCGGCTTCCTGCCGGCCGACGACGCGCGGGTCGTGGGCACGATCGACGCGGTACAACGGGAGCTCGGCCAGGACGGTCTCATCCGGCGCTACAGCGGGGACGGCGCGTCCGTCGACGGACTGCCCGGCCGCGAGGGCGCCTTCATCGCCTGCTCGTTCTGGCTCGCCGACGCGCTGTGCCTGACCGGCCGGGTGAAGGAGTCCCGCCGTCTCTTCGAGCATCTGCTGTCGCTGCGCAACGACGTGGGGCTGCTGGCCGAGGAGTACGACCCGGCCGCCGGACGTCAACTGGGCAACTTCCCGCAGGCGTTCAGCCACATCGGCCTGGTCGGAACGGCGCACACCCTGGCCGCCGAGGACGCCCGCAGGGGGCGGGCCGCCCGGTCCGGCGGGCCGCGGCGCGGCAGGTAGGGCGAGGCGACGGCCGTATCGCCGGTGCCGCAGGGCCCGTGCCGGTCAGGGACCGCCGATGCGCCTGCCGGGAGGGCGCGGAGAGTCCCGGTGGGGCCAGAGGGCGGTCATGCGGGACCGTTCCCGGCCGCCGTGGGCTCCGTCATGCGGTGTACCTGCCCGGCGTGTGACCCCCCACCGCCCTGAGATGGGCGCCTCGGGGCGCCGTGATGGCCACGACGGCCATGTCGTCGTGGTGGCTGGACCCGCACCACTCGGCCGCGAGCATCTGCACATGCTCGGCGACCGCTTCGGCGGGCATGCCCGCGCAGTCGGCGAGCGCCCGCCTGAGCCGTTCCTCGCCGAAGAGTTCGTCGCCCATGGGGCCTCCCCGGGCCTCGGTGATGCCGTCGGTGAACAGCACACAGCTCTCGCCGGGGGCGAGGGTGAGCGCGGCCGTGTGGGCCTGGATCGCCGGCAGGACTCCGATCAGGCTGCCGCGCGTGGGTGCCTCCTCCACACGGCCGTCCGCCCGGACGATCAGCGGCGCCGGATGCCCGGCGGAGGTCAGCCTGAGGGCGACCCGGTCGGCGCGGCGCACCGCCGATGCGAGCACCAGTGTCGCGAAGCGGCCGTGGTGGGAGGTGAGCAGCGCGCCGTTGAGGAGTTCGAGCATCCTCTGGTGGTCGTCGGCCATGGGCAGCAGGGCATGGAGCGTGTTGCGGATCTTCCCGGTGAGCACCGCGGCTTCCAGGCCCTTGCCGCAGACGTCTCCCAGGACGACCAGGCACTCGCCGTCCTCCGTCGACGGCGGGTGCACATCGTAGAAGTCGCCGCCGATGCGCTCGTCGTCCCCGGCCGGGCGGTAGCGCGCCGCGAACTCGACTCCGCGGAGCTGGTGGATGCGCGGGGGCAGCAGATCCCGCATCAGGGTCTCGGTTATCAGTGCCTGCTCCGCGTAGAGGCGGGCGGCGGACATGGCCGCTCCGGCCCGGGCGGCGAAGAGACGGGCGAACACCTCCTCGCCCTCGGTGAACCGGGCGTTGCCGGTACGGCGCAGCAGGATCAGGGCGCCGGCGGGCACGCCGTGGCCCGGCAGCGGCGTGACCACTATCGCCCCCACCTCACCGAACCCCTCGGGCACCAGCCAGTCCGGAGCCGCCGACGGATCGATCCACCGGGACGGGACGGGCGGGAAGCCCTTGAGCGCCTCGGCGAGCCCGGGCACCTCCTCGGGCCGCGCGGGGATCATCCGCCGCTCCTGCCGTCCGGTGTCACCGGTGATCACCACCGGCAGCAGCCGGCCGCGTCCGGGGGCGACGACGACGGCCGCGTCGGCGAGGTGCCGGGCGGCCATGCGGCCCGCCACCTCCATGCACCGGTCCAGGTTCAGTGAGGACAGCAGCTGGTTGGAGGCCTCCGCCAGGAAGGCGGTGCGGTCCCGTTCCACGCGCAGCGCCTCCGCCGCCCGGCGCTGGTCGGTCTCGTCGACCAGCCACCAGGCCACCTCGCCGTCGTCGAGCCGGGTCGGATGGGCCTGGAAGCTGCGGCCGGCCGCCTCTCCCCGCGCCGGGTCCGCGGCGGCCTGCGCGGGTGCCGGCTCCTCCGCCGCGGGGAGGTCGCTGTGCGCGAGCCAGAGCCAGCAGGGCACGGCGTCCCGGAGCGGCGCCCCGGGCACGGCACCGGGACACACTGCGGCGAAGGCCGAGTTGGCCCAGCACACCCGGCCGGAGGCATCGACCACGACGAGGGGGTACGGGGCAGCCTGCAACGGCGCACCACTGCGGGTGCCGTCGGCGAAGTGCTCGGCGGGACTGACCACGTGCGGGCCCCGGGCTGCGGAGCCGTTCACCCCTCCCTGCTCGAGAACGCGATGGGCTGCCCGCGACACCTTTCCACCACCCCCGCACATCACGCAATCCGCCGCCATGGAACCTGCACACGGCGTTCGCGGCGACCACGTCACCGCTGGTCCGCCCGTGGCCACGGGTCACACCAACAGGCGCTCGCCGATGGGGGCTCCATGCCGGGACGACTGAGCGGCGGGCATGCGGGTACGAGGGGCGCACGCGACGCAGGAGCGGCCGCCGAGTCCGCTCCCGCCCCTGTCCGCCACGGCCATCAGAAAGGACGTAACCGTCGTGCACTCCATCTGGGATTACGCCGACGCGCTCATGCACCCGGTCGATCTCCGCGAATACGACGTCGAAGCCTCGGACGGGACGATCGGCCAGGTGGAACGCCAGGGCGAGGAGGGCGGTATGCACCATCTGATCGTGGACACCGGTGTCTGGATCTTCGGCAGGAGCATCCTTGTACCCGCCGGGCTCATCGACACCGTCGACCACGACCGGAAGATGCTGACGGTCCGGTACGCGAAGGACGACATCAAGTCGGCGCCGCAGTTCGGGACGGACAGCGAGGCGACGGACCCCGCCTATCTGCTGGCCGTGGAGGGCTATTACCGGATGCTGCTCTCCAGGGCCGTCGACTGACACACCCCCGGCCCGCCGTTCACGTCCGCCGACCGGGAGCCTCTTTCCCCCCGTTCGCCGACCGGCTCCCCGTGGCCCCGGAGCCACCCCCACCCGTGGGGGGGGGGCCCCCCCCCGGGGGCCCGCCGGGCCCCGCGCGGGGGGGCGGCTGAGCGA
>NZ_JBSFDP010000040.1:0-54400 GCF_053593975.1 Streptomyces sp. NPDC002004 | reverse complement strand
GGCGTTGATTTTTGGCACGCTGTTGAGTTCTCAAGGAACGGACGCTTCCTTTGTACTCACCCTCTCGGGCTTTCCTCCGGGCGCTTCCCTTCGGTGTTTCCAGCTTAGCAGATCCGATTTCCGTTTCCGCCACCCGCTGGAGCGGGCTTTCCGGTCCGTTTCTCGCTTTCGCGATTTCCTTTCCGGCGGCTCCGACTTTATCAGAGATTCTGAGTCGGAATTTCCCTCCCGCTCGGTCCGGCCTCCGGGCACGCATGCGCGCCGGGGGCTTCCCGTTCAGGCGGAGACGTAAACGTACTGGAGCGGGGCGCCCCGATGCAAATCGAGGCGCCCCGCTCGTCGTTCAGGTCGTCGGTCGGATCCGACGGTGTGTCAGACCTCGACCACGACGGGAAGGATCATGGGCCGGCGGCGGTAGGTGTCGGAGACCCACTTGCCCAGCGTGCGGCGGATGAGCTGCTGCAGCTGGTGGGGTTCGACGACGCCGTCCTGGGCCGAGCGGTCCAGGGTCTCGCGGATCTTCGGCATGACCGCGTCGAACGCCGCGTCCTCGATGCCCGAGCCGCGCGCGTGGATGTCCGGGCCTCCGGTGATCTTGCCGGTGGTGGAGTCCACGACCACGAACACCGAGATGATGCCCTCCTCGCCGAGGATCCGGCGGTCCTTGAGGGAGGTCTCGGTGACATCGCCGACGGACAGCCCGTCCACGTAGACGTATCCCGCCTGGACCTTGCCGGAGATCCTGGCCTTGCCCTCGACGAGGTCGACGACGACGCCGTCCTCGGCGATCACGATCCGGTCGTGCGGAATGCCGGTCATGGCACCCAGCTCGGCGTTGGCCCGCAGATGACGCCATTCGCCGTGCACCGGCATCAGGTTCTTGGGCCGACAGATGTTGTAGAAGTACAGCAGCTCGCCGGCCGAGGCGTGGCCGGAGACGTGCACCTTCGCGTTGCCCTTGTGGACGACCTTGGCACCCCAGCGGGTGAGACCGTTGATCACGCGGTAGACCGCGTTCTCGTTGCCGGGGATCAGGGACGAGGCGAGGATCACCGTGTCGCCGTCGACGATACGGATCTGGTGGTCCCGGTTGGCCATCCGCGACAGGGCGGCCATCGGCTCGCCCTGCGAACCGGTGCAGACCAGCACGACCTCTTCGTCCGGGAGGTCGTCGAGCGTCTTGACGTCGACGACCAGGCCCGGCGGAACCCTCAGATAACCGAGGTCCCGGGCGATACCCATGTTCCGCACCATCGAACGGCCGACGAAGGCGACCCGGCGGCCGTACTCGTGGGCGGCGTCCAGGATCTGCTGGATGCGGTGCACATGGCTGGCGAAGCTCGCGACGATGATCCGCTTGCGGGCGCCGGCGAACACCGTGCGCAGCACGTTCGAGATGTCACGCTCGTGCGGCGTGAAGCCGGGGACCTCGGCGTTGGTCGAGTCGGTGAGCAGGAGGTCGATGCCCTCCTCGCTCAGCCGCGCGAAGGCGTGCAGGTCGGTGAGACGGTTGTCCAGCGGGAGCTGGTCCATCTTGAAGTCGCCCGTGTGCACGACCATGCCCGCGGGGGTGCGGATGGCCACGGCCAGGGCATCCGGGATGGAGTGGTTGACGGCGATGAACTCGCAGTCGAAGGGACCCACCCGCTCACGATGCCCCTCGGCCACCTCCAGGGTGTAGGGGCGGATGCGGTGCTCCTGGAGCTTCGCCTCGATGAGGGCGAGCGTCAGCTTGGAGCCGATCAGCGGGATGTCCGCCTTCTGACGCAGAAGGAACGGGACGCCTCCGATGTGGTCCTCGTGGCCGTGCGTGAGGACGATGCCCTCGATGTCGTCGAGGCGGTCCAGGATGGACGTGAAGTCCGGCAGGATCAGGTCGATTCCGGGCTGCTCCTCCTCGGGGAAGAGCACTCCGCAGTCGACGATCAGCAGACGGCCGTCGTACTCGAAGACCGTCATATTGCGGCCGATCTCGCCCAGACCGCCCAGCGGGGTGACCCTCAGGCCTCCCTTGGGCAGCTTCGGCGGCGGGCCGAGTTCAGGATGCGGATGACTCAAAAGACTCTCCTGACCACACACGCCACGTACCTATGAGGCACGTGGCGCGCATGACGTTCGTGCAGTAGCGGTTGTGGGTCGGCTCGGAGCCGTGACGTTGCCGCACCCGCCGACCGGCGGATGTGTGCATGTCGTATTGCGTTGTCGTATTCAGTTGTGAAGTCCGTTGTTACAGCTGTACCCCGCCGGCGGCGAGATCGATCTTGAGCTGGGCGGTCTCTTCGGGCGACAGTTCGACCAGGGGCAGGCGCAGGGGGCCGGCGGGCAGACCCTGCAGCGCGAGCGCGGCCTTCGTCGTGATGACGCCCTGGGTGCGGAACATGCCGGTGAAGACCGGGAGCAGCTGCTGGTGGATCTCGATGGCCTTCTGGACGTCCCCGGAGACGTACGCCTCGAGCAGGGTGCGCAGCTCGGGCGTGACGACATGGCTGACGACCGAGACGAATCCGACCGCGCCGACCGAGAGGAGCGGCAGGTTGAGCATGTCGTCGCCGGAGTACCAGGCGAGGCCGGACCGGGCGATGGCCCAGCTGGCGCGGCCGAGGTCGCCCTTGGCGTCCTTGTTCGCGACGATGCGCGGGTGCTCGGCGAGGCGGACGATCGTCTCGGTGTTGATCGGTACGCCGCTGCGGCCGGGAATGTCGTAGAGCATGACCGGCAGCTCGGTGGTGTCCGCGACGGCCGTGAAGTGCCGGTACAGGCCCTCCTGCGGGGGCTTGTTGTAGTACGGCGTCACGACCAGCAGGCCGTGTGCGCCGACCTTCTCGGCGGCGCGGGCGAGCTCGATGCTGTGGTGGGTGTCGTTGGTGCCGACTCCGGCGACGACGTGGGCGCGGTCGCCCACGGCCTCCACGACCGCGCGTACGAGGTCGTTTTTCTCCGCATCGCTGGTGGTCGGGGACTCGCCCGTGGTGCCGTTGATGATCAGGCCGTCGTTGCCTGCGTCCACCAGGTGGGTGGCGAGCCGCTGCGCGCCGTCGAGGTCGAGTGCGCCGTCCGCCGTGAAGGGCGTGACCATGGCGGTGAGGACCCGCCCGAAGGGGGTCTGCGGAGTGGAGGTCGGAGCCATGGGTAACACGCTACTCGCTGCTCAGCGCGCGGTCCCCCCTCGGGGGGATGCGGAGGGACGTGAGATATGCGGAGCCCGGCACTGCCTGCTCGGGGGTTCAAGCAGTGCCGGGTCCGTTCGATCAGGCTAGATGAACTTCATGAAATGCCGCAATACGGACACTTCACTTGGTTGATCCGTACACCTGTGCCGGGACGCCGGAGCGCCGCGGCGACGGCGTCACGGCGCGACGCGGCCGTTGGCGTTGAAGGCCTCGTAGGTGAGCGGCATGAGCCCGGCCCACTCCCGCTCCATGCGCTCGCCGACCATCTCGATCTCCCGCTGCGGGAAGGACGGCACCTTGGCCAGCTCGTGCTGTGTGCGCAGGCCGAGGAAGTGCATGAGCGAGCGTGCGTTGCAGGTGGCGTACATCGACGAGAAGAGGCCCACCGGCAGGACCGCGCGGGCGACCTCGCGGGCGACGCCGGCCGCCAGCATCTCCTGGTACGCCTCGTAGGACTCGCGGTACGAGTCCTCCATGACGCGACCGACGAGCTCCTGCTGCGCCTGTGTGCCCTCGACGAAGCGGTACTTGCCGGGGCGGCCCTCCTGGACGAGCTTGCGGGCCTCGTCGGGGACGTAGAAGACCGGCTGCAGCTCCCTGTACCGGCCCGACTCCTCGTTGTACGACCAGCCCACGCGGTGCCGCATGAACTCGCGGAACACGAAGATCGGGGCGCTGATGAAGAACGTCATCGAGTTGTGCTCGAAGGGGCTCCCGTGCCGGTCCCGCATCAGGTAGTTGATCAGACCCTTGGAACGCTCCGGGTCCTTCTTGAGCTCCTCCAGGGACTGCTCTCCCGCGGTGGACACACGGGCGGCCCACAGCACGTCGCTGTCGCTCGCCGCATGCTTCACCAGCTCCACGGTCACATCACTGCGGAAGCTGGGCTTCAGGTCGTCGGCGGGGGTGTCGGTCACGGTTCCGGTGGTCCTTCCCATAGCATTTCGGGCGGCGCCCACTCTACGGCCCGGCACCGACAACAGGGCCTTCGGCGGCGCCCCACGACATTCGACTCCGGAGGCCGGCGAACGTCGGTCGAAGATCACGAACCCTGCGAATCGACGGCGAACGTCACCGAACATCGGCGAACTTCTGCGAATTCGGTGAAACAGGGCACCTATCGGCCCTCTCGTGCGTCTGTCCGAGTAGCGGCGCCGAGTGCGGATCCCCCGACTCGAGCCGACCGCCCCGACCCTTCCCGTCACGACCCATTTGTCCGGTCCTTTTCCAGAGGAGCAGTACCTCCCATGTTCCGTCGGCGCGAGCCCGTACCGTTCGCCTTCATCGCCGAAGCCGACAAGTTCCGCAGCAACGTCGCCCCGCCGCCCCGGCATCGCGCCTCCGCCGGGCAGATGGCCGGTCGGGCCCTGCTCGGGGTCACCGTGGTCGCGGGCCTCGTGGGCTCCCTGATCTTCGGGCTGCCCGCCCTTTCCACGGATCAGTCGCCCGCCCGTACCCAGCACTCCGAGGCGGCGGACGGGCGCTGACGCCCGCCCGCCGTCGCACCGGGCGGGATACCCGGCCGGCCCCCTCAGGTGGTGGCCCGGTGAACGGCTCGGTAGCCTCACCGGGCACAGCCCATGCGTGGATGAGTGAGGATCAGCCGTGCCCCTGCCCTTCCTGACCGCCGACCGCGCTTTCGACGAAACAGCGGACGGCGCCGCGCTGCCCTTCGACGACCGCGACCGCTGGCGGCGCCCCTACCGCCCCGGTCCGTGGCGCGTGGGGGTCGCGGCGCTGATCCTGCTCCTGGCCTCGTACGTGCTCGTCGCCGCCGTGATCATCGCCTTCGCCGGTGCGCTGCCCGGCGCCGCGTTCTGCGGGATCCTCGCCCTGCTGATCATCGCCTCCGCGCTGCGGCAGCTGCGGATGGGCGTGTGGGTGAGCGCCCACGGTCTGCGCCGGGTGGCCTTCTGGCGCACCCGGACGTTCGCCTGGGAGCGTGTGGCGAGCCTGCGGACGACCCAGCAGCCCGTGCGGTGGCTCGGGATGCCGCGGACCGTGCAGGGGCAGGCGCTGGTCTTCGTACGCACGGACCGGCCGAACGAGCACGAGCCGCTGCTGACCACGCACAACGCGGACTTCCTGGCGCGCGGCGAGGCCTTCGACCGGGCGGCGGACACCGTCGAGGTGTGGGCCGACGAGTACCGCCACCACTGACGTGCAACAGCAGAGCCCCGAGGCCTGATGGCCTCGGGGCTCTGCTGCACCCCCTTGCCTGCACCTCTCTGCTGCACCCCTGCCTCGGAGCCGCGCCGGTGCCCCGGCAGCCCGAAAGCGCCCGGGAAGTGCTTCGCCTCAGGCCGGGAGCTGCTTCCCCTCGTGGAGGGCGATGGCGCGCTGCATGGCCTTGCGGGCACGCGGGGTGTCGCGGGCGTCGTGGTAGGCCACGGCGAGCCGGAACCAGCAGCGCCAGTCGTTCGGCGTGTCCTCGGTCTCGGCCTTGCGCTTGAGGAAGACGGCGTCGGCCGAGTCGCGGTCGATGCGCCCGCCCGTCGTGCGCTGCAACTCGTCAACGGGGAGTCCGCCCTCGGCGTCCAGCTCGACGGCCAGCTGATTGGCCTTCTGGACGAACCGGGTGTTCTTCCAGAGGAACCACACACCGATCACGGGCAGGATCAGCACCGCGACACCGAAGGTGACCGTGACGACCGTGCCGTGCTCGATGAGGAACACCCCGCGGCTGCCGACCAGGACGAAGTAGAAGACCAGGACAGCTGCCGTGACGGCGTAGGTGATTTTCGCGCGCATGGAGAGGTACTCAGCTGTTGAGGTCGAGGAAGTGTTCCAGGCCGAAGGTGAGGCCCGGGGTGGACACCACGCGTCGCACACCGAGCAGGATGCCCGGCATGAAGCTGCTGTGGTGCAGCGAGTCGTGGCGGATGGTGAGGGTCTCGCCCTCGCCGCCGAGCAGCACCTCCTGGTGGGCGAGCAGGCCGCGCAGGCGTACCGCGTGCACCGGCACCCCGTCGACGTTCGCGCCGCGGGCACCCTCCAGCGCGGTCACCGTGGCGTCCGGCTGCGGGGCGCTGCCGGCCTTCTCGCGGGCCGCCGCGATGAGCTGGGCCGTACGGGTGGCGGTGCCGCTAGGCGCGTCGGCCTTGTTCGGGTGGTGCAGTTCGACGACCTCGACGGACTCGAACCAGGGGGCCGCAGCCTGGGCGAACTTCATCGTCAGGACCGCACCGATGGAGAAGTTCGGGGCGATCAGCACGCCCGTCTCCGGGAACGCGGCGAGCCAGGAGTTCAGCTGCGCGAGACGCTCGTCGGTCCAGCCGGTCGTGCCGACCACGGCGTGGATGCCGTGCCGGACACAGAAGTCGAGGTTGCCCATCACCGAACCGGGCGTGGTCAGCTCGACCACGACCTGGGCGCCGGAGTCGGCCAGCGTCTCCAGCTTGTCGCCCCGGCCCAGCTTCGCGACCAGTTCCATGTCCTCGGCGGCCTCGACCGCTCGTACGGCCTCCGAGCCGATCCGGCCCTGGGCGCCCAGGACCGCCACGCGCAGCTTGCTCATGTCCTTACATTCCTTACCAGGAGCTCTACGGACTGTTTCTGAGGTGACTGTTGCCCTGGCCGGGCCCCTCCCGTGGGAGGGGCCCGGCCGGGGTCAGGCGACGATCTCCTGCAGCCGGGCGGCCTGCTTTTCCTTGAGCGGGCCTATCACCGACAGCGAGGGCCGGCGCGTCAGCAGGTCGCGTGCCACGTCGCGTACGTCGTCGGGCGTGACCGCGGCCATCTTCGCCAGCATGTCGTCCACGGACATCTGCTCGCCCCAGCACAGCTCACTCTTGCCGATGCGGTTCATCAGCGCACCCGTGTCCTCCAGGCCGAGGACCGTGGAGCCGGAGAGCTGGCCGATGGCGCGGCCGATCTCGTCGTCGGACAGCCCGTGCTGCGCGACGTGGTCGAGCTCGTCGCGGCAGATCCGCAGGACGTCGTGCACCTGGCCAGGACGGCAGCCGGCATAGACCCCGAAGAGGCCGCAGTCGGCGAAGCCGGAGGTGTACGAGTAGACGCTGTAGGCGAGGCCGCGCTTCTCCCGGATCTCCTGGAAGAGCCGCGACGACATGCCGCCGCCGAGCGCGGTGTTCAGCACGCCGAGGGCCCAGCGGCGCTCGTCGGTGCGGGCGTAGCCCGGCATGCCGAGGACGACGTGCGCCTGCTCCGTCTTGCGGCCGAGCATCTCGACGCGGCCCGCGGTGCGGATGGCGCGCTTGCCGTCGCGGGGTCCGCGCGGCTCCACGGCGGTGGCTCGCAGGGCGCCTGCCCTGTCGAAGGCCGCCCTGACCTGGCGTACGACCTTGGCGTGGTCGACGTTGCCCGCCGCGGCGACCACCAGGTGCGTGGGGTCGTAGTGCCGCTTGTAGAAGCGGCGGATGCCGTCGGCGGTGAGGCCGTTGACCGTGTCGACGGTGCCGAGGACCGGGCGGCCCAGGGGCGTGTCGCCGAACATGGTGTGCGCGAACAGGTCGTGCACCACGTCGCTCGGGTCGTCCTCGGTCATGGCGATCTCTTCGAGGATGACGCCGCGCTCGGCCTCGACGTCCTCCTCCTGGATCAGGGAGCCCGTGAGCATGTCGCAGACGATGTCGATCGCCAGCGGCAGGTCGGTGTCGAGCACGCGCGCGTAGTAGCACGTGTACTCCTTCGCCGTGAAGGCGTTCATCTCGCCGCCGACCGCATCGATCGCGGAGGAGATGTCGAGGGCGCTCCTGCGGTGGGTGCCCTTGAAGAGGAGGTGCTCGAGGTAGTGCGTGGCTCCGTTCAGGCTGGGCGTCTCGTCGCGGGAGCCGACATGCGCCCAGATGCCGAAGGTCGCGGAGCGTACGGAGGGGAGGGTCTCGGTGACGACACGGAGGCCGCCCGGCAGCGTCGTCCTGCGGACCGTGCCGATGCCGTCCTTGCCCTTGAGCAGGGTTTGGGTACGGGCGACGGCCCGCGCCTCCGAAGAGGTGCGGGCCGTCGCCTTGAAGCTACGGGACGTCACTTGTCGGTGTCGTCCTTCTGGTCCCCGTCCTCGCCCTCGATCACGGGGATGAGGGAGAGCTTGCCACGGGAGTCGATCTCGGCGATCTCGACCTGGACCTTCTGGCCCACGCCGACGACGTCCTCGACGTTCTCCACGCGCTTGCCACCGGCGAGCTTGCGGATCTGCGAGATGTGCAGCAGACCGTCCTTGCCCGGGAGCAGCGAGATGAACGCACCGAAGGTGGTCGTCTTCACGACCGTGCCCAGGTAGCGCTCGCCGACCTCCGGCATGGTCGGGTTGGCGATGCCGTTGATCGTCGTACGGGCCGCCTCGGCGGACGGACCGTCGGCGGCACCGATGTAGATGGTGCCGTCGTCCTCGATGGTGATCTCGGCGCCGGTGTCCTCCTGGATCTGGTTGATCATCTTGCCCTTGGGGCCGATGACCTCACCGATCTTGTCCACGGGGATCTTGACGGTGATGATCCGCGGGGCGTTCGGGGACATCTCGTCCGGCGTGTCGATGGCCTCCATCATCACGTCGAGGATGTGCAGACGCGCGTCGCGGGCCTGCTTGAGGGCCGCGGCGAGGACGGACGCCGGGATGCCGTCCAGCTTGGTGTCGAGCTGGAGGGCGGTCACGAAGCCCTTCGTACCGGCGACCTTGAAGTCCATGTCGCCGAAGGCGTCCTCCGCACCGAGGATGTCGGTGAGGGCGACGTAGTGCGTCTCGCCGTTGATCTCCTGGGAGATCAGACCCATGGCGATACCGGCGACCGGGGCCTTCAGGGGCACACCGGCGTTCAGCAGCGACATGGTGGAGGCGCAGACCGAACCCATGGACGTCGAGCCGTTGGAGCCGAGGGCCTCGGACACCTGACGGATCGCGTACGGGAACTCCTCGCGCGTCGGCAGCACCGGCACGATGGCGCGCTCGGCGAGGGCGCCGTGGCCGATCTCGCGGCGCTTCGGGGAGCCGACGCGGCCGGTCTCGCCGACGGAGTACGGCGGGAAGTTGTAGTTGTGCATGTAGCGCTTGCGGGTCACCGGCGAAAGGGTGTCCAGCTGCTGCTCCATCCGGAGCATGTTCAGGGTGGTGACACCCAGGATCTGGGTCTCGCCACGCTCGAACAGCGCCGAGCCGTGCACGCGCGGGATGGCCTCGACCTCGGCGGCCAGCGTACGGATGTCCGTGACGCCGCGGCCGTCGATGCGCTTGCGCTCCTTGATCACGCGCTCGCGGACCAGGGTCTTGGTGAGCGAGCGGTAGGCGGCGGAGATCTCCTTCTCGCGGCCCTCGAACTCCGGCAGGAGCTTCTCGGCGGCGAGCGCCTTCACGCGGTCGAGCTCGGCCTCGCGCTCCTGCTTGCCCGCGATGGTCAGCGCGGAGGCCAGCTCCGGGCGGACGGCGGCGGTGAGCGCCTCCAGGACGTCGTCCTGGTAGTCGAGGAAGATCGGGAACTCGCCGGTCGGCTTGGCGGCCTTGGCGGCGAGGTCCGACTGGGCCTTGCACAGGACCTTGATGAAGGGCTTCGCGGCGTCCAGACCGGCCGCGACGACCTCCTCGGTCGGCGCCTCGGCGCCGCCCTCGACGAGCTTGATGGTCTTGTCGGTGGCCTCGGCCTCGACCATCATGATCGCGACGTCGCCGTCCTCCAGGACGCGACCCGCGACGACCATGTCGAAGACGGCGTCCTCGAGCTCGGTGTGCGTGGGGAACGCGACCCACTGGCCGTTGATCAGCGCGACGCGGACGCCGCCGATCGGGCCGGAGAAGGGCAGGCCGGCCAGCTGCGTGGACGCGGACGCGGCGTTGATCGCGACGACGTCGTACAGGTGGTCCGGGTTCAGCGCCATGACCGTGGCGACGACCTGGATCTCGTTGCGCAGGCCCTTCTTGAAGGACGGGCGCAGCGGGCGGTCGATGAGCCGGCAGGTGAGGACCGCGTCCTCGCTCGGACGGCCCTCGCGGCGGAAGAAGCTGCCGGGGATCTTGCCGGCCGCGTACATCCGCTCCTCGACATCCACCGTGAGCGGGAAGAAGTCGAGCTGGTCCTTCGGGTTCTTGGAGGCGGTGGTGGCCGACAGCACCATGGTGTCGTCGTCCAGGTACGCCACGGCGGAGCCGGCGGCCTGCTTGGCCAGACGGCCGGTCTCGAAGCGGATGGTGCGGGTGCCGAAGGAGCCGTTGTCGATGACGGCCTCGGCGTAGTGGGTCTCGTTCTCCACTAGCGTTTTCTCCGTTACTTTTCGTCTTTTGTCCCTGCCGCCCGTGTGGCGGGGGACGGGATGGAGAAGCGCGCCTTGTGTGCGGGCCGGTCTTCGATCGAAGCACCCGGGGTGCCTTACCCGGGGGCCACTACCGAGGACCGGCGGCGGCGAGGGCACTCCTCCTCGTTCCTCATGACGCTGTACGTACCCGCCGTCGTGACGGGGTACCTACGCGTCGCATTCCTGCGTACTGCGTCGTGCGACCAGCGTACAAAGCGGCAGTGACACTTCGCACGTACAGCGGCCGCGGCTCGTGCGGAGCGGCCGGCGCCCGGAGGCGACGGCGCCGCACATACGGCGAAGGGAGCGGTCCCCCTCTTGCGTGGGAACCGCTCCCTTCACGGCGTCTTACTTGGCGCCCGCCGCACCACGGCGGATGCCGAGGCGGTCGACCAGGGCACGGAAGCGCTGGATGTCCTTCTTGGCCAGGTACTGCAGCAGGCGGCGACGCTGACCGACCAGGATCAGCAGACCACGACGGGAGTGGTGGTCGTGCTTGTGGGTCTTGAGGTGCTCGGTCAGGTCGGAGATCCGACGCGACAGCATGGCGACCTGGACCTCGGGGGAGCCGGTGTCACCCTCCTTGGTACCGAACTCGGCCATGATCTGCTTCTTCGTAGCGGCGTCGAGCGACACGCGTACTCCTCGTAGTCAAATGATTCGCCACCGAGTGCCCCTGGTCTGCATCGCAGGGGAGCTTCCGTGACTCGGGAGGCAGGGATCCGCTGGGCGCGGCCTCCAGATCCCTGGGCGGCTCCTCGGGGGGAGCGCCGTGAGCGGGGTCCGGGGGTGCGTACACGAACGGCCGTCACACAGGGTACCAGCCTGGAGGGAGGGGGCCCGACGGGGCGGGGCCGCCCCCTCGCTCGTCCGCGATGCCCCGGTGCGAGCGAGTGCGCCGGCCTTCGGCCCTCAGCCGACGGATTTGATGCCGACGGCGACGAGAGCGTACTTGTGCTTGCCGGGACTGTCCTCGCTCAGTTGTCTGGGTGCGAGGAAAACCGCGCCGCGATGGACGATGACGTCGGTCATCGACGGGTCGCTCGTTTCGGTGCCCTCGTGGTCGTCGAGCCCGAAGAGCAGGAAGGGTGCCTGCTTCCCGGTGCGGGGGTCGAGGCTCACGACGGCGGCGAGACCGACCATGACGGAGTTCGGACGGTACGCCAGGAGCTTGTCGCCGTTCATCCGCACGGGATAGATCGATTCCCCGGGCCTCCCGTCGAACTTGCGCACGGTCTTTCCCGTCGCGAGATCGAACGACACGATCCAGTTGCTCGGCTGGCGGATGTCGGGCTGGTCCTTGCTGGCGACGAAGACCTGATCGCGCCCCACGACGAGCGCGTCACAGCGGTCGATCGTGCCGTAACCCCCCTGGGAGCACATGGGGTCGTAGTGTCCCCCCAAGGAGATCGTGGCGCGGTGTCCGCCCTTGGCGTCGAGCGTGATCAGGTCGGTCACCTCGGCGTCGCCCGCCTCGACGGCGATCACGGGAGGGTCCGAGGACGGCAGGAACACGCTTTTCACGCCGTGGGCGAGCTTGTAGGACCACGCGGGCTTCCCGGTCTTCGGGTCGATCTTCTGGACCTCGAGGGTCGAGTCGCCGATCTCGCCGCAGCTGACCAGCGCGAGGAGGCTGCGGCCTCCGGCGAAGCCCCTGTCCCGGCACGCCGAGGTACCCGAGCTCTTCCAGAGCTCCTTGCCGTCGTCCATGCGGTATGCGGCGGATCCCTCGCCCCAGCCCACGGCCACCGTGCCCCGCGTCATGGTCACGTTCGTGGTCAGCACGGACGCGGAGTCCGCCTGGGGCAGGGTCGTCTGCCACAGCTTCCGACCCGTGTCGACGTCGAGGAAGATGAGGTGGTTGCAGCCGCTGAGGGGAGCTCCGCCCTGGGGCATCCGGGACGTGGTGACCACGGCCGTGCGGCCGTCGACGGTGACATGCTGCGTCGTCGCGCAGATGACGCCGTCGAGCTGGTCCTTCCACGCGGTTTCGCCGGACTTGATGGTGACGCCGCTGAGAATGCCGTGGCCCATGCCCCGCGCGATGACCTTGTCCGTCACCCACGTGGCCGGGGCGTTTCGGGTCTCGGTCGGCTTGAGGTCGTCCTCGTCCCACTCCATGAGCCTTTCGCCCTCGGGACTGCGGGGCGCCTTGTCGACCGTTTCCCTGACGTCGTCCGGGTGCTGCCGGACACGCGTTTGGTCCGGCGTCTTCGCGGCGCCCCCGCCCTGGAGGCCCCAGACCCCTGCGCAGAGCGCCCCGAGCAGCACGAAGACCGCCCCGGAGACCGACAGGACCCAGAGCCTGCGACGCTTGCGGCGGCCGTCGTCCTCCAGCCTGGACTGCGTGAACGGCGACGGCGGTGGTCCGAAACTCATGCTCTCGTCATTCCTCAGCTCGTCATGGCCCGGGCGGCCTCGTACACGTTGAAGACCGCGAGGGTCAGTGGCACCAGCGTGAGCAGGACGAAGCCCTCGGCGATCTCCGTGAAGCGTCCCCAGAAGGGGGTCAGGCCCCGGCGCGGGACGATCAGGCCGAGCGCGGTGACCAGCGCGGCCGCCGCGGCGATCGCCGCGACGAGCCAGATCGTGCGGATCTCGAGGGCCGTGCCGTCCCCGGCCAGCGCGTCGCGCATCAGCGACTGCGGCGGGTGGAGCGCCAGCCCGAGGCCCAGCAGGACGAGGGAGCCGAGGCCGGCGGCCAGGACGGGAGCGACCTGGGCGGTGTACCGGAAGAGATGGGCACGCATGACCATGGCGATGCCGGTCGCGAGGGCGAGCAGCCGGCCCCACAGGTTGTCCGAGAAGCCCAGGACGGCCGAGGCCGCGACGGTCACCAGGGCGCAGCCGCCCACCAGGCCGACGAGCAGCTCGTGTCCGCGGCGGGCCTGAGCGGCTACGCGCTCGGCATCGACCGGCTCCTGGGAGGAGGGCTCGGCACCCAGCTCACCGCGCGAGGCGTGCGGCGCTTCGAAACCGATGGGCAGTCGGGCGAAGCGCATGGACAGGGAGGGCAGGAAGGCGAGGGCGCCGACGGCGAGCGGGGCGCACATCGCCGCCGTCTCCACCGGCTTCAGCTCGGTGAGAATCGCCGCGAACGTGGTGACCAGACCGATGGCCGAGGCGAGGACGAACGCGACGAACGGCCCGTCACCGCGGGGCGACACGATGGTGAGGACCACCGACGCGATCAGCACGGCGGTGCAGGCGAGCAGGAACTGGAGCCTGCCGACCCCGTCGTGCCCGGACAGGGGCAGCAGTCCGGACCCGGCGACGGCGACGTTCGGGAGCGCGCCCAGGCCGAGTGCGACGGCCGATGCGCGGTCGTCGTAGATACGGGCGCGCACCGCGCCGAGGATGACCAGGAGCAGACCGGTGACGCCGGCGAGGACGCCCGGCAGGCCGTGCATGTCGTGCCGCGGGTCCGAGCTCCGGGCGACGAAGGCGAGGAGGGCGAGCAGCACACCGCCGCCGATCAGACCGGCGCCGCGCGTGAGGTCTCCGCTCCACATGCTGCGGTCGCGGGTCACCGCGGCTGCGACCGCCTCGGACACGTCGTCGAAGACGGCGGGCGGGAGTGAGTCGGAGAACGGACGCAGCGTCAGCAGCTCACCGTCGAGGATGCGCTGGGCGGCGAAGGACCGGGCGCCGTCGAGGACCGTGCCGTCGCGGCGCACCAGGTGGTACCCGACCGGGGCGCCCTCGGCGGGGCTTTGCCGGGAGAGGCGCAGGATTTCGGGATAGATGTCGGCGACCGGGATGTCGTCGGGCAGCGCCACGTCGATCCGGCTGTCGGGCGCGACGATGGTGACCCGGCAGAAGCCGAGGCCCCCCGGTGCGGTCCCGGACGGGGGTCCCGCACCCGGTCGACCGGATCCCGCGGTCGTCGCGGAGGCCGTCATGCTCACCTGCTGTTCCCCCTCGTTCTCGTCCGTGTCGGCGTCATGTGGTGTCCCGGGCAGCCGGGCCGGCCGGCGCAGGGGCATCGGTCGGCTGCAAGGCACGGACGTCCAGGGGCGCCGGATGCCTCGAAAGGCTGGTTCTCTTCGCTGTGTTCGCGGGTGCTTACGCGTGCAGCGGCACCCTACCGCCACCCGGCGATCTCGTATGTCAGTAGGATCACGGCGCGGTCGGCGTCCGTCCGGGACGGGGAGGCGGACAGAACACTGCGGTCCGGCATGGGAATTGGTGAGTAGTGAGCCAAATCATTGTGAAGCGCCCGCCTCGGGCCCTGCCATCCGAAGTGCCCACGGAGGAAGTCGTTCTGGAGCCTCCGCCCGAACTGCCGCGCGGGCAGCAGGAGGGCGCCCTGATGCAGCTCCTGCCGATGCTCGGCATGGGCGGCTCCGTGGTCTTCTTCTTCATGCCGAATTCGCAGCCGTTTATGAAGGTCATGGGCATGGTGATGGTCGCCTCCACGGTGGCCATGTCCATCGCGATGATCGTGCGCTACCGCCGCGGCTCGCAGGGGCAGATGGCGGACATGCGGCGCGACTACCTGCGCTACCTGTCGCAGACGCGGCACGCCGCCATGGACACCGCGCGCTCGCAGCGCGACGCCCAGTACTACCTCCATCCCTCGCCCGAGCAGCTGTGGGCGCTGGTGGCGGAGGGCAGCCGGGTGTGGGAGCGCCGGTCGGGCGACGAGGACTTCGGACAGGTGCGGGTAGGGCTCGGGCCGCAGGGCCTCGCCACATCCCTGGTGCCCCCGCAGACCGCTCCGGTGGACCAGCTGGAGCCGCTCACCGCGGGCGCGATGCAGCGGTTCATCGCGACGCACTCCACCGTGGACGACCTGCCGATGGCGGTGTCCCTGCGGGCGTTCTACCACGTGACGGTGAGCGGGGAGCCGGCCTCGGTCCGCAGCACGGCCCGTGCGCTGACGGCCTCGCTCGCCTCCCTCCACTCCCCCGAGGACCTGGTGATCGCGGTCGCGGCGGGGCGCACCGCGGCCGCGGAATGGGAGTGGGCCAAGTGGCTGCCGCACTGCCAGGCTGCGGGAGCGGTGGACGGCGCGGGCAGCAGGCGCCTCATCACGAGCAGTCCGATGGAGCTCGAAGACCTGCTCGCCGACCGGTTGTCGGGCCGCCCGCGCTTCCAGCCGGGCTCCGCACCGCTCCCGGAGGAGCCGCACATCGTCGTCGTCCTGGACGGCCTCTCGCTGACCCCGGCGTCGCTGCTCGCGAGCCCCGAGGGACTTCAGGGCGTGACGGTCGTCGAGGTCGTACCCGGCGAACCGGCCGGCGGGCGCGGCGATCTGTTCATCGTCGTCAAGCCGATGTCGCTGCGCCTGGAGTCGGCGCACGGCCTGGTGTACGAGGGCACTCCCGACCTGCTGTCGTACGAGGCCGCCGAGGCGCTGGCCCGGCAGCTGGCGCCGCTGCGGATGGCCGCGGGCGGCGACGACGACGAACCGCTGCTCGCCAACCTGGAGTTCACCGATCTGCTGAACCTGGGCGATGCCGCGTCGGTGGACCCCAAGCGGACCTGGCGCCCCCGCTCGCAGTCCGAGCGGCTGCGGGTACCGATCGGGGTCGGCGAGGACGGCAGCCCGGTGATGCTGGACCTCAAGGAGGCCGCGCAGGAGGGCATGGGCCCGCACGGACTGTGCGTGGGCGCCACCGGTTCCGGAAAGTCGGAGCTGCTGCGCACCTTGGTACTCGGTCTCGCGGTCACGCACTCCTCCGAGACGCTGAACTTCGTCCTCGCGGACTTCAAGGGCGGCGCCACCTTCGCCGGCATGGCGCAGATGCCGCACGTGGCGGCGGTCATCACCAACCTGGCCGACGACCTGACGCTGGTCGACCGCATGGGGGACTCGATCCGAGGCGAGCTCAACCGCCGTCAGGAGATGCTGCGCGACGCCGGCAACTACGCCAACATCCACGACTACGAAAAGGCACGCGCGGCAGGCGCCCCGCTCCAGCCGATCCCGTCGCTGGTCCTCGTCATCGACGAGTTCAGCGAGCTGCTGACCGCGAAGCCCGATTTCATCGAGATGTTCGTGCAGATCGGCCGCATCGGCCGTTCGCTGGGCGTGCACCTGCTGCTCGCTTCGCAGCGTCTGGAGGAGGGCCGGCTGCGCGGTCTGGAGACGTACCTCTCGTACCGCATCGGTCTGCGCACCTTCTCGGCCGCGGAGTCGCGTGCGGCGCTGGGCGTCCCCGACGCCTACGAACTGCCGAACGTCCCCGGGTCCGGCTTCCTGAAGTTCGGCACGGACGAGATGGTGCGTTTCAAGGCGGCGTACGTCTCCGGGGTGTACCGCACCGGTTCGGCTCAGGCGGCCGCCGCGCTCGGCGGCCCGCTGCCGGTGGACCGGCGTCCGGTGCTGTTCACGGCGGCAGAGGTGCCCGTGCGGTACGTGCCCGTGCCGGAGCAGCGTCGGGAGGAGACGGAGCCGCGCAAGGACGATGCGCTGGCCGACACGGTCCTCGACGTCATCGTGCGCCGTCTGGAGGCGCAGGGTCCGGCGGCCCACCAGGTGTGGCTGCCGCCGCTGGACAGCCCGCCGTCGCTCGACTCGCTGCTGCCGGGGCTGAGCGCCGTGCAGGGCCGCGGGCTCACCCAGCCGGGCTACGGGGGCGCGGGACGCCTGGTCGTCCCGCTCGGCCTGGTCGACAAGCCGTACGAGCAGCGCCGCGACCCGCTGTGGGTCGACTTCTCGGGTGCGGCGGGCCATATGCAGATCGTCGGCGGTCCGCAGTCCGGCAAGTCCACTCTTCTGCGCTCGCTGATCGCGTCGTTCGCGTTGACGCACACCCCGCACGAGGTCCAGTTCTACGGGCTCGACTTCGGTGGTGGCGGTATGGCGGCCGTGTCCGGCCTGCCGCACGTCGGCGGGGTGGCCTCGCGTCTGGATCCGGAGCGGGTGCGGCGCACGGTCGCCGAGGTGTACGGCGTGCTGACGCGACGCGAGGAGTACTTCCGGTCCACCGGGATCGCCTCGGTCGCCGACTTCCGTGCGCGCCGGGCACGCGGTGACATCCCGGTCACGGACCAGCCCTGGGGCGACGTCTTCCTGATCATCGACGGGTGGGGCAACTTCCGCTCGGACTACGAGGGTCTGGAGCCGGTGGTCCTGGACATCGCGGCGCGGGGCCTCGGTTACGGCATCCACCTGGTGCTGACCGCCTCCCGCTCCATGGAGGTCCGGGCGAACATGAAGGACCACCTCATGAACCGCCTGGAGCTGCGGCTCGGTGACACCATGGACTCCGAGATCGACCGCAAGGTGGCCGTGAACGTGCCAAGCGGCGTCCCGGGCCGTGGTCTCTCCCCGCAGAAGCAGCACTTCATGGCGGCGGTTCCGCGGATCGACGGTCTGTCCTCGGACACGGATCTCGCCGAGGCCACCCAGGCACTGGCCGCGGAGGTAACCCGGCACTGGACGGCCCCGGGAGCTCCGGAGGTCCGGCTGCTTCCCCGCTCGTTCCCGGCCGAGCAGCTGCCGCCGGGCGACCGCTTCCCGGAGCGGGGTATCGCGTTCGCCCTCGACGAGGACAACCTCGAACCGGTCCACGTCGACTTCGACCAGGACCCGTTCTTCCTCGTCTTCGGCGAGAGCGAGTCGGGCAAGTCGAACCTGCTGCGCCTGCTGATCAAGCAGCTGTCGCAGCGGTACGACGGCGATTCCTGCAAGTTCTTCGTCATCGACAACCGCCGCGCCCTGCTGGACGTGACCCCGCCCTCGCATCTGGCGGAGTACGTCCCGATGTCCAACGCCATGGGCCACCACGTGGAGGCCCTCGCAGACCTGATGCAGCGCCGGTCGCCGACGGCCGACGTGACGGCACAGCAGCTGCGGGAGCGGAGCTGGTGGTCGGGGCCCTCGGTGTACGTGGTCGTGGACGACTTCGATCTCGTGTCGACGTCCAGTGGCAACCCGCTGGCGGATCTGACGGAACTGTTGCCGTTCGCCCGCGACGTGGGCGTGCGCTTCATCATCGCGCGCTCGACGGCGGGTGCGAGCCGGGCCTCCTACGAGCCGTTCCTGCAGCGCATGAAGGAACTGGGTGCCCAGGGTGTCGTGCTGGCGGGCGATCCCGGCGAGGGGGACCTGCTGGGCGGCGTCAGGCCGCGGCCGATGCCGACAGGCCGGGGCATCTTCGTGTCACGGAGGAGCGGAAAGCCCATGGTGCAGACAGGCCTGGTGAACGGGGAGCGTTGACGCCGTCGCGGCCCGGCCGCAGCTGCCGCTCCGCAACCTCAGCCGCCGCCTCGGAACAAGCGGTACGCACGTGACGAACGGGGTGGACACGCATGCTGCGTGTCCACCCCGTTCGTCATGGCGAGCCGGTCGACTCACAGGAAGTAGCCGGCCGCCTTCTTGTCGCCACCCCTGTAGTCACCGCCTGCCTGGTGAATCAGGTGTCCGATGGCCACCAGTGCCTGGTGGATGTCCCTGGCTTCCTTGTCCCAGTTGGCCTGGGCCGTCTGGTAGGCGCTGTGGGAGTCGCCTTCCCAGTACTGGTTCACCTCGGCGACCTTCCTCTTGATCTCGTCAAGGGCGGTCTCGAGGTTCCGGGCATGGTTACCGATGTTCGTGGCCGCCGTGTCCAGGGGGTCATAGTTGACGAGAAGACCATCGCCGTTGATACCCATGATTAAGTCTGTTCCTCGGTCTCGTGGGGTCGACTGCCGTCAGCGCAGGAGTGCGCGTTCTCAGAAGCTCGCGATGGTCGACTTGGGGGCACCGTCATAGACATCGATCTTCTGGGCCGAACTGCGAATCTGGTCCTCGGTCGCGTCCTTGATGCCACGCGTCTTGTTCAGGGCGTCGAGGAACGTGGAGAGGATGTTGCCCATGCGCGCCAGCGACGTGTTGATCTCGTACTGCTTCTGGTTGAAGGCGTTGGCGCCGATACCCTGCCAATTGCCTTCGAGGGCGTCGATCTCCCCCTGGAGGCCATGGACCATCGTCTTGACGTCGTCGAACTTGCTCAGGATCTCCTTTTCGAGATCGATTACATGCTGGTCGACCAGCTTCTGGCCCTGCGCCATGGTGAAGCTTCCCTTCCTGAGATGTGGGTACGGCCGATGGCCCGCACCTCATCGAGTGATGAGGTGACGATCGGTGTGGCGGGGCGGATACAGCGCCGAGGGCGGCGGCCATCCGCTGTTCTGTCGGCAGAGTTTCGGTAACGTCCCGCGATTTCGCATTGCGTGGGAAGACCGAGGGCTTGGTTCCGCCGGTGAGGAAGGTCGGGCAACCCGGACGTGTCACAGCCCGCGTCGACGGTCGTACCCGATCGAGGGCTGTGTGCAGGCAGCGCGGGAGCCGGACACGCTTCAATGCCCCGACAGCCGGCCGTCTTCGCAGGAAGCACGATGCCCCCTCCCCCGTTTGTTCGTCCCACGCAGGTGGGACGACGCGCAAACGCCACCTTCGCAACGCAACCACTCTAGTAACGTCCTATGACCTCTCCAACCCGGTTACCGGTCAAGCCCGTTGTCGTCGTGAGGAACGCCGGCCCCTCACGCATCGAGAGCTTGCCCGTGACCCCCGGACCTTACCGACGTCCTTGTCCCGCGGCATGGGTACAACTACTCAGTCACCGTAGGAGGTTGCCGTCAGGACACACGACGACCGCGACATGACACCGGTCGTTGCAGCATGGCTGCTGCGAAGGACATGCCTGTTCCGCAGTCTGCGCTCCCGTTCAGCATGTGCGGTCGACCTTTCAGCTCGCGCCTACCGGGTCGACGATGGGCGTCGACGTAGATCCTGCCGCCGAATTCGAGTCCCCTGCGGCGTTGTTGGGGGTTGTGACGTGCTTGGTACGGAAGGGGGAGACGCGTCCGAGGTGCCGACGGCCGCGGGACGTCCCTTCGTCAGGCCGCGCGCCGTTTCCGGGCGTCCCGGCAGGCCACGGCCACCCCGGCGAGTGCCGCCACCACGACCGCCGTGCCGACGAGCACGTACGTGGCCAGCCGGGTCGTGCGTTCCTCGGGGGTCTCGCCGAAGTGGAAGGGTGCCGCTTCGGGTGCCCGGGCGCGGACGTTCCCCTGCGGGGCAGGGGACTCCACCGGCCGATCGTCCTCGGTGAGCGCCCGGACGGGGTCCACCACGCCCCAGCCGACCAGAGGGTCGCGGTCGGGGATGGAGCGCTCCGCGGTCTGCTCGATCTGGGCGACGATTTCCCGCGGGGTCCAGCGCGGGTGCTTGGCCTTGACGAGGGCCGCGACCCCGGCGACGTACGGTGCGGAGAAGCTGGTGCCGTTGTCGGAGCAGTGGCCGCCGCCCGGGACCGTGGAGATCATGTCGACACCCGGAGCGGCCACGCCCACGAACTCCCCGGACTGGGAGAAGGCGGCGCGTTCGTTGTTGCGGTCCGAAGCCGCCACTGCGAGGACCCCGGGATACGAGGCGGGGTACGTCTTCCTGACCGTGCCGCCCAGACCGTCGTTGCCCGCCGATGCCACCACCACGATGCCCCTCCCCAACGCCTTGTTCACCGCTTCCTGGAGCGCGGGGGTGGGCTTCACCTCCTTCGCGGTGTCCTGGGAGATGTTGATGACGTCGGCGCGGACGTCGATGGCGTGCTGGATGGCCTCGGCGAGCGTCAGGTCCGTGCCGTGGCCCTCGGCGTCGTTCTGCTTGACGGGGATGATCGTGGCGCCGGGAGCCAAGCCCACGAAGCCCGTGCCCGGCGCGGGGCGGGCCGCGATGATCCCCGCGACGCGTGTGCCGTGACCCACGGAGTCGGTGGTGCCGTGCGGGTTGCCTCGGTCCGTCGACTTCCCGTCGACCTTTGCGGGGAGGTAGTTGGCCCCCTTGGCCGCATCCACCGCGTGGGCGAGTTGGGGGTTCTTGACGTCGACGCCGGTGTCGATCACCGCGACCTCGACCCCCTTGCCGGTGGACTGGCGCCAGAGTTCGTCCAGGAGGACACGCTGCAGCGCCCAGGGGCGGCCCGGGTACTTCTTGGAAGGGAACGTGCACTGGCCCGGGTCGGCCGCCGCGGGAGGCGCCGCGGTGAGTGCCGTCGTCATGAGGGCCGCCAGCGCCGACGCGGCGGCGAGGGCCCTCCTGGGCAGCCGTGCGCATGCGTTCGGCTTCTGCATCGCCGCTCCCCCTGCCTACGAGCCCTGCGGCTGACGTGCTGCCGTTGTCGACAGGCGCGGGCCCATGGGCAGGAACACGGACCATTCGGCGGGGATCGGCGCGGGGTCGGTGCCCGCGTAGCCGAGGCGGGTCTGCGCCGCCCGGGTCTCGTCGAGGGCGGCCTTGCGCTGCTTGGCGGAGGTTCCGATGCCGGAGTCGTGCGTGGCGCTGTCGCTGTTGGACTGCATGGCGTAGCGCAGCCCCGTGTCGGTGACGAGGAAGACGCCGCCGGCCTTGGTGTCCGATCCCTTGAACTGCCGGAAGAGCTGCCCCGACCCGGGTGTCACATAGGCGCTGGACGAGCCCGTGGGGAGCGTCGCGGGGAAGTCGGTGCCCACCCAGGTGCTCAGCGTGGTGGGTCCGTGCCCGTCGACGTGGCGCAGGACGCTGCACACCGTGTCACGGCCGCTGGAGGCCGAGGCGTCGTTGACCGGCTTCGGTTCGCCGTCCGGCCAGGTGTGCTCCGTGGCGAAGCCCTTGCCGGGGCTGATGGCTCCGGGGCTCACGTCACGTGGATGGCCGCCCTGTCCGAGGAGGGCGAGGTCCTTGCTGTAGAGCAGCAGTCGGGCGGCGAACGCGGAGATCGGGGCCACCCGTCCCGGCAGCACCACGTAGTACTGGTCCTTGTCGTTGTTGGGAGCCCTGAGGACCATGCCGACCTTGTCGGCGTCCTTGTCGAGCAGGCCCGCCACGTTGGCGGCGGCGCCCGGTGTGCCGGGGATCTTCGGGAAGGCGATGTGGTCGCCCAGATGGAGCGTGTCCAGCCAGTCCCGGGAGACACGCTCGGGCACCCGGCCGGAGCCGACGACGGCGCGCAGCAGGAGTTCGTCGTCCGGGATCCGGTACCGGGTGCCCTGCGCGTCGACCACATAGCGCGTCCCGTCCGGGCCGACCACGTACAGCAGTTCACCGTCGCTCAGGCGCTGCTTGCCCTCGGTCCTGTTCCGCTCACGCGGGGCGAAGACGAACGCCGCCTTCTGGATGGCACGGCCGCCGTCGCCGGGACGCTCGCACACGGCCCAGCGCTTCTCCGAGCCCGCCTCGGCGGCGCTCGGAAGCCGGTCGGGGGCGTACGGGATGCCGATGGTGACGCCGTGCGGGATGACACCGCTGTCGAGGACGGACTCGTCCACGTTGATGACCTGGCCCTTGTCGGCGTCCAGGATCAGCTTGGCCGACGCCATGTTGAGGACGGGGTGCAGTTGGCGTTTGCCGTCGGTGTCGAGGACGACATAGCGCGTCGTGGACTTGCTGGCGATGATGATGTTTTCCCCGGGCTTGTTCCAGCCGGGCGGAGCCGCCGGCTTGAACATTCCCCACGCTCCGAACGCGGCCAGGATCACCACCCCGACGACGGCGCCGGGGACGACGGCGCGCAGCGGCTTCGGCGCCCCTTCCTCCGAGCCCGTGGGGGAGGGCTGGATGAAGGCCGCCAGCGTGCGCCGCTTTGCAAAGGTGTAGGCGTTGAGGTCGTCCCGCCGTGATGCCATGTGTGCCTGCTTCTCCCCGTGCCTCGCCTGGACGGCGCTCGGGGGTCCGCGTCCCCCGCCCTCCGTTGCCGGACCGGCCCCTACTATGCCCGGTAAGAGACCGGACTTGCGGCGCGGGTAGGGTACTTGGGCCCTGAAGGCCTGGTGTGGTCGTGTCGCGGCGGCGAGTTGTGAGCAAAACGGGGGGATGCAGTGATGGCTTCCGGAACGCGGGTCCGGCCGCGTGACCGCTCGCAGTCACGGAGCTCCTCGGCGCTCCCGCCCGGCGGCGCGGCGCAGTCGTCCGCTGCGGGCGCACGCCCCCCGGCGCGGGGTCCGATCCATCTCGCTTCGCGTTCGGGACAGTTCGGGTCGTTCTGGCTGCAACGCGTGGTCCTGCTGGAGATCGCCGTCGCGCTGCTCCTGGTGGGCTGGGCCGTCGGCCCGCTCGCGATGGCACCCGCCGGTGTCGTGGCGGCGCTGCTGGTCGTGCTGGCCGTCGTACGCCGGCGGGGGCGCTCGCTTCCCGACTGGCTGGCCACCGTGAGGGCGCTGCGGGCCCGCAGGAACCGCGGTGCCGATGCGGAGCTGCCCGAGGGTACGGAGCCGGGACTGGCTCCGGCGGTGGAATGCGACCCCTCGCTGCGGACCTACTCCTACAGCGGCCGTGACCGCCGGCCCGTCGGGCTGGTCGGGGACGGCACGTTCGTCACGGCCGTTCTGCACGTCGAGGCGGACCCGACCGCGCTGCGCGCGGAGCGGAACAGACAGCCGCTGCCCCTGGGGCTCGTCCGCGACGCCCTCGAGGTCGACGACGTACGTCTGGAGTCGGCGCAGATCGTGCTGCACACGCAGCCGGCGCCCGCCCTGCACCTTCCCCCGCAGTCCGTGGCGGTCAGCAACTACGCACCGCTGCAGGCGCAGACGGGGACGCCCGCCGTCCGTATCACCTGGATCGCCCTGAAGTTCGATCCGGAGCTGTGCACGGAGGCGGTGGCGGCGCGCGGCGGCGGGCTGCTCGGGGCGCAGAAGTGCGTGGTGCGCGCCGCCGACCAGCTGGCGAGCCGACTGGCAGGGGCCGGTTACCGGGCGACCCTGCTCGGCGAGGAGGAGCTGACGTCGGCCGTGGCGACGTCCGCGTGCGCCAATCCGCTGGTGACGGCGCAGGCCGGGCGGGCCGAGCAGCGGAAGTGGCGGACCGAGGAGACGAGCCGCAGCTGGCGGTGCGACAACCGCAAGCACACCACGTACTGGATACGGCGCTGGCCCGAGATCGGCAGCGGACGGGGACCGTCGCTGCCGCAGCTCGTGGCGCAGCTCACCGCCGTGCCCGCCTTCGTGACGACGTTCAGTCTCACGCTGGGGCGCGGCGAGCAGCACGGTGCGTCGGTCTGCGGACATCTGCGGGTGACCGGTCGCAGTGATGCCGAACTCGTGGCGGCACGGCGGGCCTTGGAGCAGGCCGCACGCCAGGCCGGCACGGGGCTCGCCCGGCTCGACCACGAACAGGTACCCGGCGTTCTCGCCACTCTGCCGCTCGGAGGGGTCCGCTGATGGCCACGCCCACCTATTCCACTACCGCGCCCGTGCCCCCCGCTCCGGACCCCGGCGCGCAGGGCATCCCGGCCTCCGGCCCTTCGGCCCCCCGGCCGCGCGGGCGGCGTCGGTCCGGCTTCGGCCTGCTCGGCCCGCGCCACGGAAGGCACACCCTCGACGCGGAGCACCTCGACTCCCTCGCGCTGCCCATCGGTGACGACGGGGTGGTCATAGGGGTGGACACCGAGGGCCAGCCCGCCGTGCTGGGACTGCACCGGCCCGCTCCGCACGACATCGTGCTGATCGGCGGCCTGTGGACGGCCCAGGTGCTGGCGCTCCGCGCGGCGGCGACGGGTGCGCGCGTCGCGGTGGAGACGGGGCGGGCGCAGGCCTGGTCGCAGATGGTGCAGGCGGTCGGCGGCGGGCAGTCCGGGATGACCCTGCACGAGGTGGGGCGGGTCCCTCCGCAGGGAGCATCGGCGGGAACCCCGGTCCTCGTGGTGCGGGACTGCGGTATGCGGCCTCCGCGCGGCAGGGTCGTGTCGGGGCCCTGGCAGTCGGTGGTGACTCTGCTTCCCTACCTGAGTCCGGTCGCGCCCCGGCTGATACGCCAGGCGCGGCTCGTGGGTGTGCAGCGGGTCTCGCCCGACGAGGCCAAGGAGATCGGGCGCACGCTGGCACTGCCCACGGGAGACATCGAGTCGCTCCCCACCTTGGCGGACGGTGTCACCCTGTGGTCCGCCGACCGGGACCGGCAGTATGTGATGACACAGCCGACGGACGCCGAGATCGGCCTGCTGGGCACGCCGCGACGGATCGACTGATGGGGCGCCGTCGCCTTCTGAGGCGCTTCGGGAAGGGCTCGGGGCGGCCCGGGTGTCGGCACCAGGCCTCGTACGAGGGGTGAGCGACTGTTTTCCGGTGCCGGTCCGGGGCCACCAAGTAGGGTGACCTGGCACGCCGTTGGTACACCGGAAGGGGCCGTTTCACCATGGCCGAGGCTCAGGGCAGCGATGTGGAAACGCCGGACGCGGCTTCCCCGGAGGAAGACGTCCAGGCACGCAAGGAGCGGGAGAAGAACGAGCTCTACGCCTTGGACATCTCCGGCGTCGCGTGGCAGAGCGCTCCGGGTACGGAGGACCAGGAGGAGCGGGTCGAGATCGCCTACCTGCCGCAGGGCGCGGTGGCCATGCGCTCGTCGCTCGACCCCGACACCGTGCTGCGGTACACCGAGGCGGAGTGGCGGGCGTTCGTACTCGGCGCACGGGACGGTGAGTTCGACCTGAAGCCGGCGCCGCACAACGGAGGGCTGTCGGCGGAAGCCTCCGAGTAGGTCGCGGCCGAGCGGGGTGGAGCGACGGCCCGCACAGGGGCCGCGTCGCTCCCCCGTGCGCCTCGTCCGGCATGCGCGGCACCCCTCGCCCGTGCGTCGCCCCTGTGTGCGTCGTGCGTCGGCGCCAGAAGGCACTCGCGATGCCGAGCCTGCCCAGGACGGGATCCTTGGGGTGCGACGGGCTCGTGTACAGCAGCCGCCGGGAGATGCGAGGGGCTCGCGTACAGCGCCCGGCCGGAAGACGCGAGGGGCTCGTGTACGGAGATCGTCGCGAGAAGAGGGCGCGAGCCCGTTCCATGGTGGTGTCTTCCGGGCGGCCTGAAGAGCCGGCGGAGTGGCCGTGGCCCGGTGTTCGTCAACTCCTGTGGCGGGGCACGCAGTTCGGGTGATGACGCGACAGATCGGTGATGGCCTCCGGAGGTCCGGTGCCTCAGCCGTGGCGCAACTCGGGCCGGGACGGACGAGGTCGTGCTGCGTCCCTTCGTCCAGCGTGTACTGAATGCGGCATTCATCAGGGGTGGGCGGCCTGCCGTTGTGACGGCGGTGACTACTAGGCTGGGGTTGGACGCGGCGCGAGAACCCATGTTCGGGTGGTGGGCGTCCCAGGGGGAAAGCCCGGCGCATTCGGATGACTTCGGACAACAACGAACGACTTCGGACGGACTCGGGCTTCACCTGCTTCGGACGACGGAAGCGGGGGCTCCGGCACGGCATGAGGGCCCGACCACACCAGGAGGAATTGTGAGCAGCGATCGGGACGGGATCCGCGAGGGCTGGGCGGCGCCCGGCGACGACCCCTCCGACGCGGAGTCCGCCTTCGACACGACGGGCGAGTTCACCATCGATTACGCACCCCCTGCCTGGTATACGCAGAATGCGTCGGGGAGTTCGCAGGACGCGTCGTCGGCTCCGGCTCCCTCCGGCGAGGCCGCTTCCGGGGCGGCTGCCGGCGGGTCTCCGAGTTCGGCGGCCGGTGCGGCCGTGCCTCCTCCGCCGCCCGCAGGCAGCCCCGTGGGCCTGCCGACGCCGCCCCAGGGCAGTGGGTTCGAGCCGAACTGGGCCCCGCCCACCGCGCCTGCTCCGTCTACCGGACCCGTGCCGCCCGTTGCTCCGCCCACGTCCGGCGCACCCCTTGCGCCCAGCGCGTCCGCCGAGTCCTCCGGGGCGGACGGCGGTGCCGCCTCCGTCGGCAGCGGGGCCGGCGGTGACATCGAGAGCGGGGCGACCCTGCGGTTCTCCGCCGTCGCCCTGAAGCGGGAGATCGAGGAGCGGGCCGCCGCGGCCGCACAGGCCGCCGGAGGCGATGAGGCCGAGGAATCGCAGCGTCCGGCCGCAGGTGCCGATGCCGTGACCTCCGACGCGGCCGACGACGGCGCCCGGTCCGGCGAGGGCCCTGCCGACGGTTCGGCCACCGACACGGGTGCGGAGTCCGCCGCCGGGACGGCCGAGGCCGTCGATGACGGGGCGCCGGGCGCCGAGGACGGCACGGTTCAGGGCTCCGGCTCGGACACGGTCGTCCCGGATGAGGGTGGTTCCGCGGAGGGCGGGGCGGAAGCGCGCATATACGCCGACGGGTCCGACGGTGCCTCCGAGACCGACGCGGAAGACGCGACGGACGGCGACGGGGCCCCGGATGCCGATGGCGCCGCCGGTTCCGGTGGTTCCGGTGGTCCCGGCGGCGACGCGAACGACACGGACGACGCCCTGGGCGACTCGGTGCCCGCCGCGGCCGACGGTGCGCCCGGCCAGGCCGCCGACACCGAGGGCGTCGACGGCGACGATGACGTCCAGGACGCCGTTCCGGGTGACTCGATGGCCGCCGACACCGCTCAGGACATACAGGACGCGGTGCCGGGCTCCGCCGCGGACCAGGTGCAGGACGCGGTGCCGGGCTCCGCTGCCGACCAGGTGCAGGGCGCGGCTCCCGGCGGTGCCGCGGGTGACGCACCGGGCACGGCTCCCGCCTGGGCTCCCCCGCCGGCTCCGCAGGGTGGGCTGCCGCCCCTGCCGCCCGCCTTCCAGCCTGCCGTTCCCGCGCCGTCGGCCCAGCCGGAGGCCCCCGTGCCCGCCGCGCAGTGGTCCGCACCGACACCCGCGCCCGACGCGGCGCAGGGCCAGGGAGCTGCGGGACCCCAGGGAGCTCCGGGTACCCCGGGCACTCCGGGACCCCAGGGAGCTCCGGGTGTCCCGCCGCAGGCGCCGCCCGCCGCCTGGCCGCCGCCGAACGCCCCGGTCCAGTCGCCGGTCCCGCCGCAGGCACCCGCACCGCAGAACGGCTACGGATTCCCGCAGCCGCAGACCGGCGCACCGGGCGCACCCGCGCCTCAGGGCGGTTACGGATTCCCGCAGGCTCCCGGCGTACCCGGGCAGCCGCCGGCCCCGGGTCAGCCCCAGGCACAGGCACAGGGCCAGCCGCAGCCCCAGGGACAGCCGCAGCCGCAGCCGCAGGGACAGCAGCCCCACCAGGCGCAGCCCGGCGCCCAGGCGCAGGGTCAGGCGTACGCCGGTGGCTACGGCTTCCCCCAGGGACAGCCGCCCGTCCCCGGTCAGCCGCAGGCCGGCGTTCCCCTGCCTCCGCAGGGCGTCGCCCCCGACGCGCACGCGCCCCACGCACAGCCCCCGGCGCCCCAGCCCCCGGCTGACCCGCAGGCGCAGCCCCAGGGAAAGGCCCCGACTCCCGCACAGGCAGCCCAGCCCGGCGGCTACGGCTTTCCCCAGGCACAGCCCCCCACCCAGGAACAGCCGCAGACCCCGACGCCACCCCCGGCACAGGAACAGCCCGGCGGCTACGGCTTCCCGCAGGCACAGCCCCCCGCCCAGGAACAGCCCGGCGGCTACGGCTTCCCCCAGGGACAGCCCCCCGCCCAGGAACAGCCGCAGGCTCCGGCGCAGCCGCAGGCCCCCGTCGACCCCCGCGCCGGTGCCGCCTGGCCGCAGCCGGTCCAGCACGATCACCGGCAGCCGACGAACCCGGGTGCCGCCCCGCTGGGTTACACCGCCGCCGTGGAGCTCTCCTCCGACCGGCTGCTGAACACCCGGCGGCAGAAGGCCAAGAGCACCCGGCCGGCCGCCGGCGGCTCACGGTTCAAGATCGGTGGCAAGAAGGAGGAGGCCGAGCGGCAGCGGAAGCTGGAGCTCATCCGCACCCCCGTCCTGTCCTGCTACCGGATCGCGGTCATCAGCCTCAAGGGCGGCGTCGGCAAGACGACCACCACGACCGCGCTCGGGTCCACCCTCGCCAGCGAGCGTCAGGACAAGATCCTCGCGATCGACGCCAACCCGGACGCAGGCACGCTCGGTCGCCGGGTGCGCCGCGAGACCGGGGCCACCATCCGCGACCTTGTCCAGGCGATCCCGTACCTCAACTCGTACATGGACATCCGGCGGTTCACCTCGCAGGCCTCGTCCGGTCTGGAGATCATCGCCAACGACGTCGACCCCGCGGTGTCGACGACGTTCAACGACGAGGACTACCGGCGCGCCATCGACGTGCTCGGCAAGCAGTACCCCGTCATCCTCACCGACTCCGGCACCGGTCTGCTGTACAGCGCCATGCGCGGCGTGCTCGACCTCGCCGACCAGCTGATCATCATCTCCACGCCGTCCGTGGACGGTGCGAGCAGCGCCAGTACGACGCTGGACTGGCTCTCGGCGCACGGGTACGCCGATCTGGTCTCCCGGTCCATCACCGTCATCTCCGGAGTGCGTGAGACCGGAAAGATGATCAAGGTGGACGACATCGTCACGCACTTCGAGACGCGCTGCCGCGGCGTCGTGGTCGTGCCGTTCGACGAGCATCTGGCCGCCGGTGCCGAGGTCGACCTCGACATGATGCGACCGAAGGTGCGCGAGGCGTACTTCAACCTCGCGGCGATGGTGGCGGAGGACTTCACACGCCATCAGCAGGCTCACGGGCTCTGGACGTCGGACGGCAACCCGCCGCCGCACTTGGCCCCGCCGATGCCGGGCCCCGGCGTGCCCGGACAGCCCGTGCCGGGCCAGCCGGGTCCCGGGCAGCCCGGCGCCGGTCAGCAGCCCTATCCCGGACAGCCCGCCCCGGGCCAGCCGTTCCCGGGCCAGCCCGGCCAGCAGATACCTGCCGGACAACCGCATCCCGGTCACGCTCCGGGCCAGCCCTATCCGGGACAGGCTCCCGGACAGCCGTACCAGGGCCAGGCCCCCGCACAACCGCACCCCGGACAGGCCCCCGGACAGCCGCACCCCGGACAGGCCCCCGCACAACCGCACCAAGGCCAGCCGTACCAAGGCCAGATCCCCGGCCAGCCCACCCCCGGACAGACGCCCGGCCAAGTCCCCGGGCAGCAGCCCCCGCCGCCGCAGGACTGGCAGGTGCCCCCGGCGCCCGCCGCCCCGCAACCGCCGCAACCCCCGGCCCAGTAACCACTCGAACAGCGGTCACGGCAGAGCGGCCACAACAGCAGCACTCACCCGAACAGCAGTCACCCGACACGACCGACGGCTGTCACCCGAACGACACAGGGCCCGCACCCACCCCGGTGCGGGCCCTCGTCGTGCGTGCTCGACAAGCTCCGCGCCGCCGACACCCCGAAATCGCCGCCATCCCCTGGCCAGCGCCGCTTCAGTGGTCTCGACCAATGGGCGGGAAATCCCCATCAACTCGTTATTTCCGCAGGCCACATGGGGTTCATGTGCCGTTGACGTGTGCGGATCGACGCTGATAGACCTTCACATCAACCAGCTGGCGCACCTTGATCGATTCGTTCTCGACCGGCCGTCCGACAGCTCCACGAACCGTCATCCCACAGCGTCCCCAGCAGTTGTCCCCCGGCTCTCCCACAGCTCCCCGCGCAGTTCCGCACAGCTCTCCCCAGCTCCCCCGACAGCTCTTCCGGTACTTCCCCCAGCCCTCCACCCAGCTCCCCGCCTCCCTGCGCGGAGCGATGACGCGAGGTCACCGATCCATGGACAGACAAGAGCAGCACCGCGGAGTACGAGCAGCACGCACCGGCCCCGTACCCCACGCGCCGGTACCCGCCCCGTCCGCCGCGCCCGATGCAGGGCGCCCGCGGCGCGGCGCCCTCCGGCTGATCGCCGGGGCGACCGCCGCGCTCGGCCTGACCGCGGCCCTGGCGACACCGCTGAATCCGGCGCCCCGGGAAGCCGCGGCGGCCGACGGCCGGAAGGCCCTCACCGTCGCCGTCTCGCAGAGCGTCGACTCGCTGAGTCCGTTCCTCGCGACCCGGCTGGTGAGCACGACCATCCACCGGCTGATGTACGAGTACCTGACGAACTACGACCCCAAGGACAACCACGCGATCCCGGGTCTGGCCACCAAGTGGACGGCGTCGCCGGACAAGCTCACCTGGACCTACACCATCAGGTCGAACTCCAAGTGGTCCGACGGGCAGCAAGCCACGGCCGAGGACGCGGCCTGGACGTTCAACAAGATGATGACCGACGAGGGTGCCGCCACCGCGAACGGCAGCTTCGTCGCGAACTTCAAGCAGGTCAGCGCGCCGTCCCCGACCAAGCTGGTCATCCGGCTGAAGAAGCCCCAGGCCACCATGGCCGCCCTCGACGTGCCGGTCGTGCCCGAGCACGTGTGGAAGAACGTCGGTGACTTCACCAAGTTCACCAACGACAAGAAGTTCCCGGTCGTCGGCAATGGGCCGTTCATCCTGACGGGCTACAAGGCCGACAGCTACGTACGGATGAAGCCGAACCCGACCTTCTGGCGTGGTGCGCCGAAGTTCGACGAGCTGGTCTTCAAGTACTACAAGGACGGTGACGCGGCCGTCGCCGCCCTGCAGAAGGGCGAGGTCTCCTTCGTCCAGGGCCTCACTCCCGCGCAGGCCGCCGCGCTCAAGGGCGCGCCGCACATCAAGGTGAACGACGCACCCGGCCGCCGGTTCTACGCGCTGGCCACCAACCCGGGCGCCCGGGCGAAGAACGGCGACACGTTCGGCGACGGGAACAAGGCGGTCCTCGACGAGCGCGTACGGCACGCCCTGTTCATGTCCGTGGACCGCAGGACGATCCTCGACAAGGTGTTCCAGGGACACGCCGTCGAGGGCCAGGGCTATATCCCGCCGCGCTTCTCGACGTACTTCTGGAAGCCGTCCCCCGGTCAGGAGCTGTCGTACGACCCGCAGAAGGCGGCGCAGCTGCTCGACGAGGCGGGCTACCGGAAGAACGGCTCGGGCAAGCGGGTCGGCAAGGACGGCAAGCCGCTGAACCTCCGCATCCTGTGCCATGCCACCGACCCGAACGACAAGGCGGTCGGCAAGTACCTCCAGGAGTGGTGGGGCAAGCTCGGCATCGGGCTGCAGGTCAACTGCCTCGACAATGTGACCGACCCCTGGCTGGCCGGCAAGTACGATCTGGCGTTCGACGGCTGGTCGGTCAACCCCGATCCTGACTTCGTCCTGTCCATCCACACCTGCGGGGCGCTCCCGGCCACCCCGAAGGACGTCGGCGCGACGGACAACTTCATCTGCGACAAGAAGTACGACGAGCTCTACGGCAAGCAACTGGCCGAGTACGACCCGGCCAAACGTGCGGACCTTGTCAAGCAGATGGAGTCCCGGCTGTACGACACGGGGTACATGAACGTCATGGCGTACCCGAATGCCGTGGAGGCCTACCGCACCGACCAGATCAAGTCGATCACGACGATGCCGCAGGCCGCGGGCAACATCTACGGGCAGGACGGCTACTGGAGCTGGTGGTCGGCGACCCCGGCGGACTCCGGCGGGTCCTCCGGCGGATCGAACTCGACGGGGGTCATCATCGGCATCGTTGCGGGTGTCGTGGTCCTGGCGGGCGCCGGGGTGTTCTTCGCGATGCGCCGCCGCGCCACGGCCGAGGAACGTGAGTGAGCCACGGCCGGAGAACGTGAGGAACAGGCACATGACCAGTAGTAGGTAGTCCATGACCGCTGACGCGACACCCGCGCTGGTCGAGACGACCGGCGGCCCGGCCTCGAAGGCCGGGCCGTCGGCCCGCGGACCACGCGCGCGCACCACCACGGCGTATCTGCGCTATGTGGCGGGCAAGCTGGGCGGCGCCGTCGTCTCGCTGCTCGCCGTCCTCGTCACCAGTTTCTTCCTCTTCCGGCTGATCCCCGGCGACCCGGTGAAGTTCATGACGGGCGGTCGCCAGGTGTCGGCCAAACAACTGGCCGCGTACCGACGGCAGTTCGGTCTCGACCTGCCCATGTGGGAGCAGTTCACGGACTACTGCCGCAAGGCGCTCACCGGCGATCTGGGCACGTCGTACCAGTTCCGCGCACCGGTCATCGACAAGATCACCGAGGCGCTGCCGAACACGCTGCTGCTGACCGGCACGGCCTTCGTGCTCTACACGGCGCTCGGCATCGTCCTCGGCACGCGCTCCGCCTGGCGCAACGGGCGGCTCGGCGACCGGCTCAACACCGGGCTCGCGCTCACGCTGTACTCGGTGCCGTCGTTCTGGCTCGGACTGCTGCTGATCATCGTCTTCTCGGTCGGCATCGGCCCGGTCCCCGGTCTCTTCCCGACCGGTGGCATGGAGTCCGGCGGGCTGCACGGCTTCGCGTACGTCGTCGACGTCGCCCATCACCTCGTCCTGCCGGTGATCACGCTGGTCGCGGTCGAGTACGGCCAGACGCTGCTGGTCATGCGGTCCTCGCTGCTCGACGAGATGGGCAGCGACTATCTGACGACGGCGCGGGCGAAGGGCCTGCGGGACGATCTCGTACGCCGCCGGCACGCGGTGCCCAACGCGATGCTGCCGACCGTGACGCTGATCTTCGTCAATCTGGGCCGGGTCGTCGCGGGCACGATCCTCGTCGAGACCGTGTTCTCCTGGCCGGGCCTCGGCGGGCTGTTCTACCAGGCGCTGAGCGTGCCCGACCTGCCGCTCGTGCAGGGGCTGTTCTTCGTCTTCGCCGCCGCTGTGATCGTGATGAACACGCTCGCCGACCTGATCTATCCGCTGCTCGATCCCCGGGTGGGCCGATGACGACCGACACAGGAACCGTCGACCAGGCGGAGCAGACCGCTCCGCCGACCAGGAGCGCCCGGGCCCTCGCCCGGCAGCGCAGGCGGCGGTCGGTGGCGCGGTTCTGGCAGCAGTACCGCACCCATCGCTCCGGGGTCGTGGGCCTCGCCGCGCTGGTGTTCTTCGCGCTGGTGGCCCTGACCGCGCCGCTGACCGTCGGCTCGGACGTGCAGAGCGTGACGGACGCTCCGGGCCGGCCGCTGCAGGGCCCGAGCGCCGCGTTCCCGTTCGGCACGGACCAGTTCGGCCGGAACCTGTTCGGCCTGGTGCTGTGGGGCTCGCGGGTCTCGCTGACCGTCGGGCTGCTCGCCGCCTTCCTCTCGGTGGGGATCGGCGCGCTCGTCGGGATCACGGCGGGTCACTACCGCGGCTGGTACGCCACCGTGATCATGCGGATCACGGACTGGTTCCTGGTGATGCCGACGCTGGTGCTGGCCATCGCCCTCGCCACCGTGCTGTCCCGCTCGCTCGGCACCGTCATCCTTGCGATCGGTGTGACGACCTGGCCGACGACGGCCCGTCTGGTCCGCGCGCAGACGCTCGCGGTGGAGTCGCGGCCGTACATCGAGCGGGCCCGTGCGCTCGGCGGCGGCCACGGCCACATCATGCTGCGGCACGTCCTGCCGAACGTCATGCCGCTGGTGCTCGCCCAGACCACGCTCGGCATCTCGAGCGCGATCCTGTCCGAGGCGACGCTCGCCTTCCTGGGGCTCGGCGACCCCACGATCACCTCGTGGGGCGGGCTCCTGCAGGATGCGCGGGAGGCGGGCGCGGTCAGCTCCGGGCACTGGTGGTACCTGGTCCCTCCGGGCCTCGCGATCGCCGCGGTGGCGCTCTCCTTCACGCTGTGCGGCCGCACGGTCGAGTCCGTCCTCAACCCGAAGCTGGGGGTGGCCCGATGACCGGGTCTCTGCTGGAGGTCGAGGACCTCACCGTCACCTACGCCTCCGGGGCCGCCGCCGTCCGCGGTGTCGACCTCGCCCTCGGCTCCGGCCGGAAACTGGGCATCGCCGGGGAGTCGGGCTGCGGCAAGTCGACCCTGGCGCTCGCGCTGCTGCGGCTGCTGCCCTCCGGAACGCGGACCACCGGACGGATCCTGCTGGACGGCGAGGACGTGCTGGCCATGAAGTGGGGCCGGGTGCGGGCGGTCCGGTGGGCGGGCGCGTCGATCGTCTTCCAGGGTGCGATGCACTCGCTCAACGCGGTGCACCGCATCGGCGAGCAGATTGCTGAACCGATCCTGCTGCACAAGAGGGCGACGGCGGCGGATGCGCGGAAGAAGACCGTCGACCTCCTCGAACAGGTGGGGCTCCCGGCGGCACGCGCGGACGCGTATCCGCACGAGCTGTCCGGCGGGCAGCGGCAACGCGTGATGATCGCGATGGCACTGGCCTGCGACCCCCGGCTGATCATCGCCGACGAGCCGACGACCGCGCTCGACGTGATGATCCAGGCGCAGATCCTGCGGCTCATCGAACAGCTCGTCACCGAGCAGGACCTCGGCCTGATCATGATCAGTCACGATCTGGCGGTGCTGGCCGACACCTGCGACCGGCTCGCGGTGATGTACGCGGGCCGGGTGGTCGAGGAGGGGCCGGCCCGGCAGGTCTACGAGGACGCTCGGCACCCCTACGGGCGGGCGCTGTCGGCGGCCTTCCCGCGCATCGGCGACGCGGCGTCCCGGTTCGCCCCGCGCGGCCTGCCCGGAGATCCGCCGGATCCGGCGGCGCTGCCGCCGGGCTGCACCTTCCACCCGCGCTGTCCGGTCGCGCTGGACGACTGCGCGCACCTCGATCCGGCGCTGCGCGGAGCGGGGGCGGGGCGCCGTGCGGCGTGCGTCCTGGTCGGCGCGGCACAGCCGCCCGGGCCGGCCCCGGCCGAGGAAGCGAGGAGCACCACATGAGCACCACCACTCCCCCGGCCGCCGCGGCGCTGCTCAGCGCCGAAGCCCTGCACGTCACCTTCCCGGGGCGGCATGGCGCGGCCCCGGCACGGGCCGTCGACGGGGTCGACCTCGACATCGCGCCCGGCGAGATCGTGGCACTGGTCGGCGAGTCCGGCTGCGGCAAGACGACGCTGGCGCGGTCGCTGCTGGGCCTGGTGCCGCCGACGTCCGGCCGGGTCGCCTTCGCCGGAAAGCCCCTCGACTACGCGGGGCGCGCCCTCAAGGCGTACCGCAAGCGGGTGCAGCTGGTCCTGCAGGACCCGAGCGGGTCGCTGAACCCGCGTCACACGGTGTACGACGCGGTGGCCGAGGGGCTGCGCATCCACGGGTACGCGGGGGACGAGCGGGCCGCCGTCGCCGACGCGTTGGCCCGGGCCGGGCTGCGGCCGCCGGAACGCTTCTTCCTGCGCTACCCGCACGAGCTGTCCGGCGGACAGCGGCAGCGCGTGGTCATCGCGGGCGCGCTGGTCCTGGAACCCGAGCTGATCGTCGCCGACGAGCCGGTCGCCTCGCTGGACGCCTCGGTCCGGGGCGAGATCCTCGCGCTGCTGCTGCGGCTGCGCGACGAACTGGGGCTGTCCGCGCTGGTGGTGACCCACGATCTGGGCCTGGCCTGGAACATCGCCGACCGGGTCGCCGTCATGTACCTGGGCCGGATCGTCGAGACGGGTGCGGTGGAGGAGGTCCTGACGGCACCGCAGCACCCCTACACACAGGCGCTGTTGTCGGTGCTGCCGGAGGCCGGCGGGGAACCGGTCGTGCTCACCGGCGAGCCCCCGGACCCGTCCCGCATCCCGTCCGGCTGCCGCTTCCACGCCCGCTGCCAGATCCTCACCAGCGGCGAGGCGGAGCGGGCCGGGGTGGCCGAGGCCTGCCGGACGCTGGATCTGCCGGTCCTCGGCGGGAGCGGAGGGGCGCAGGTGGCCTGCCACTGGGCGCGGGCGGGGGTCGCCACCTAGGTCGTGTCCGCACAGTAGCGCCGTCTGCCCGGAGGGCAGGGCTCGCGGCGTCCGGTGCTGGGAGCACCGCCCGCGCCGTTCAGGCCGTGGGGGAGCATCGCAGGGCGGAGGGTCGCCCGCGTACTGGTCGTACGCGGGTGATCCCGACAACGCGGCTGGGGGTACCTCCCACGCCCTTCAGGCAGTGGGGGAGCCGTGCCAGGCGTCGCGAGCCAGGCGGGACTTTGCGGACACGGCCTGGGAGGTACCACACCGGGGGCGGCCGGAGCGTCTCGGGCTCCGGCCGCCCCCGGCGTGCAGATGCGCTGTCAGCGGGACTCGGCCTCGGCCGCCGCGATCAGTTCGCTCGACCGCTTCACATCGTCGGCGATGGCGTCGAGGAGCTCCTCGATCGACGCGAACCTGGCCTGGCCGCGCACGAAGGCGAGGAAGTCGACGGCGACGTGCAGCCCGTACAGGTCGAGTCCGACCCGGTCGATGGCGTACGCCTCGACGGTGCGCTCGGTGCCGTCGAACTGGGGGTTGGTGCCGACGGAGATGGCGGCGGGCATGGCCTCGTCGCCGACGTGCAGCCAGCCGGCGTAGACGCCGTCCGCGGGGATGGCGGTGTGCGGCAGGGTCTCGACGTTGGCGGTCGGGAAGCCCAGCTCGCGGCCGCGCTGGGCGCCGCGCACGACGACGCCCTCGACGCGGTGCGGGCGGCCGAGGATCTCGGCGGCGCCCGCGACCTCGCCCTCGGCGATCAGGCGCCGGGTGAGCGTCGAGGAGAACGGCTCGCCGCCGCCGGCCTCGCCCCGCATGAACAGGTCGACGACCTCGACCTCGTAGTCGTAGGTGGCGCCGAGTTCCCGCAGGAAGGCGACGTTGCCTGCGGCCCGGTGGCCGAAGCGGAAGTTGGGGCCCTCGACGACGGCCTTGGCGTGCAGCTTGTCGACGAGCACCTTGACGACGAAGTCGGCGGGCGACAGCCGCGAGAACTCCGCCGTGAACGGCAGGATCAGCAGCGCGTCGACGCCCAGCTCCCCCATCAGCTCGGCGCGCCGGTGGTGCGGGGCGAGCAGCGGCGGATGGCTGCCGGGGCGCACGACCTCGCTGGGGTGCGGGTCGAAGGTGACGACGACGGAGGGGACGCCCAGTTCACGCGCGCGGGCCACGGCACGGCCGATGATCAGCTGGTGCCCGCGGTGCACCCCGTCGTAGGAACCGATGGTGACGACGCTGCGCCCCCAGTCCTCGGGGATGTCCTCCAAGCCACGCCAGCGCTGCACTGTGACCGCTCCTCGTCGAACCTGTGCTGTTCGGTACCCCGGCCGATGCCCGGCCGGTGGTCGGCTCTGCCTGCCGTCGGATTCCGCTGATCCACGGGATCCGCAGGTCTAAGAGTGCCATGCCGGGTGGCCACGGCCCGCATCGGCGTCGGTATCCCGGTGTGATGATGGGCACGGCGTACGGCGCACGGGCTCGGGCACCCCCGGGTCAGGCGGGGACGCGGCTTCCGGCACCGCGCCGGGCGCCGGGCAGCTGCTCGATGGTGCGTCGGGCGCTCGGCCCGACGAGCGCCGCCCACTCCTCCGGCGCCTCGGCCAGCCAGTCGGCGACGAGCGCGGCGAAGCCGGGTACGGCGCGGGAGCGCTCGACCAGACGCCGGTCGAAGTGCAGGGCGCCCTCCGGGGTACGCGCGAGAAGCAGGCCGACGCGGTGCACCAGGACCCTGGTCCGTGCCTCCCCCCGGCCGGATGCGGCGTCGGCGGCGGCCGTCAGGACGGTGTCGAGCACATCGGGGTGCCGTTCCCGTTCCAGCAGCAGGTCCAGCAGTTCGTCGCGCAGTGGGCGCGACGCGGCGCTGCCGGGTGCGGTGAGGACGTGGGCGAGGGCGCACCGCACCTCCGGCGAGCCGCCGCCGAGCAGGCCATCCACGAGCGGAAGCACGTCCGCGCGGGCGCCGGCACCCGCCTCCAGCCGCAGCTCGACGTACTCCCCGGCATACGGGGCGACCTCCGGCCGGGCCACTGCGACGTCCCGGACGAGCCCCGCCACCCGACAGGCCACCGCGGCCCGCGTGGCGCCCGCCAGCGCACGCAGGACGGTGTCCACGCCACGGCACGACTCGCGCAGGAGCCGGGTGCGCAGGGCCTCGACGACCGCCTCGGGATGCGTGTCGAGCGCGACGAGCACCGCCCCTGCGGACACCCGCGGTTCGCCGCCCATGAAGCTCCGCAGCGCATCGGGCAGATGGTGGGCGCGGGTGGCGGGGTCACGGAGCAGCAGGGTGAGCGCGGCGGCACGGACGGCGGCGGCGTCGGACGGGGTGCACGCACCGACCCACGGCGGCCGTGCGTCGGCGCCGCCCGGCGGACGCCGGGTCCCGGCACCGCACGGAGCGCAGTCGCCGGGTCCGGGCCGGACTGCGGCGGACGCGGGATGCGTCCCGTCCACGGCCCTGGTGTGCCGGGTGAGCAGGGCCACCGCGGCGGCACGGAGGTGGGCGTCATCGGTGGGTGTGCCGGCGTGGTCGGACGTGTGGAGGGCGTAGGTGGCCGCGGCGAGGTGCCGGTCGGGGCGCTCGTCGTCGTGCGCCCAGCGGTCGACGGCACGGCAGAGGACGGAGGGTTCCTCCTCGGCGAGCGCGGTGAGGAGTTCGACCGCACGCGGATGAGCACAGGCGACGAGGGCCTCGGCAAGGTCGTCCGGGGCGTGGTGGCGGTGGGTGTGGAGCAGGGCCTGCGCGGCGGCGGCCACCGTGGCGTGCGGTGTCGCGGCCAGGGGCCTGTCGTCGGCGAACCAGCGGGTGAGGTGACGCTGCGTCGTCCCCGGGGCGGTCGCCAGCAGTCCGGCGACCGCGTCCAGGACCCGTTCACCGCGCCCGGGCGCCGGATCGCGTACGACGAGCCGCCGGAGCAGGTCGAACCGCTCCTCCTCCGGGAGGGGGAGCTCCAGCCAGAACCGCACACCGAGGTCCCCGGGCGCCACCCGGTCGGCGAGCCGCCGCAGCGCCTCCGGGTCGGCCGCCGGGGACGGGATGCCGGCGGGTGCGGGGCCGGGGCGTGTGTCTGCCGCGTCACCGACGGCCGGGAACCCGGGGCCGTCCGTGGGGTTCGGCGCGGTCCGGGGGCTCGGTGAAGTCCCGCGGTTCGGTGCGGTCCAGGGGCTCGGTGCGGTCCAGGGTTCCGGTGCCGTCCGGCACCCCGGCGCAGGCACCGTCGCCGCGTTGCGGTCGAGCAGGCGGGCGAGTTCGCCGCCCCGCGCGGCCGCACGGCGCAGGGGCACGGCGAAACCCGCCGCGTGGCGGCCGGCCTCCAGGGCCGTTCCGAGTACCGCGAGCACCGCGCCGGACGCGGCGTCCAGTACGGGCCCGCCCGCCGCACCACCGCCGGGTCGCAGAGCGTCGCTGCCGGCCGTGCCGACGGCCAACTCCACGGCGGAGCCGACCGGATGGCGCCGTCCGGCCGCCGTGTAGGTCACCGTGCAGGTGCCCAGCACGCGTGCCTCGCGCCAGCCGCCCGCCGGGATGCGGACGTACGTGCCGGCGGTGACGGAGTCGTGGGCCGTGACCGGGAGCGGGGCCAGGGCGAGGCCCCGGGTGCGGATCAGGGCGAGACCGGCTTCGGGCAGCGCGGTCACGGCGTCCGGGCCGACCGTGCAGACCTGTTCGGCGTCCGCCCGGAGCACCAGGCACGCCGGCCCGTCGACCACCTCGTGCCCGGTGATCACGGTGCCGTCGTGGTCGGCGGCGAAACCCAGTCCCCGGAGCCGCCCGGCGGGATCGTGGATCCGGACCAGGGAGCGGTCGGGGCCGGTGCGCGGGTGCGGGACCCCGGGCTGCCCTCCCGCGGTGGGCGGTGCTGCGGGACGCCGGTCCGGGACGCCCTGCGCGCCGGGCGCAGCGGGCGGCCCGTCCGCGGTGTCCTGCAGCCCCGTCGGGCCGGGCCGTCCGTCCGCGCGGACCACCGCGCCGCCCGGGTCCGCCACCGTGCGCCACCCGGGCCGCGCGGCCTCGCCTCCCGCCATCGTCGTACCTTCCCGCCGTCCCCGCCGCCCTGCGTCGGCCCACGCCTCACGCGCGTCGTTCGACGGTAGGTGCCGTGGTGATCGCCGGGACAGTCGGCGCGATGAACGCGCCCCCTTCCGCCCCCTCTGTTCACTCCGAGCGCCCGCCCCAACGGGTGAAGCAGGAAGGCCGGGTGGATACATGCTGGAGGAGGGGGAGGAACCGTGGAGCGGCGGACAGCCAGGCGGCCCGGCTGCCCGCCACTCCACGGCGTGGGCCGCACGGACACCCCGGCGGGAGCTACGACGATCCGGGTGACCGGACACGGGCCCGTGCGTCGGCCGCGGCGGCACCGACCTCGTGCAGGCCTGGGCGCGGACGCCCGGTCACCGGCGCCGCCCCGGCCGCACGACCGCGAGCCGCACGGCACACTGCCCGAACACGCGAACGGGCCGCACAGCACGCGTCGCACGGGCCGCCCGGCCGACTGGCAAGCGCCTCGGCCGGGCGGACGGTTCCGTGCGGGCTGCGTTCCGTGCGGCCCGTTCGGGTCAGCCGAAGACCGCCAGGCTCTTCGCCTTCCCGCGCGTCTCCTCCACGAGCGCCACGAACCGGCCCTCGGGGTCGAACACCGCGACGGGGCCGGAGCCCGCGTAGGTGTCGGGCATCTCCAGGCGTACGCCGTTGGTCAGCAGCTGGGCGCGCTTGGCGTCGATGTCCCAACGGGGGAACGCGGCCGCCGCGGCCTCGGCGATCGGCATGACGGTCAGCTCCTGCTGGAGCTGGTCGAGCGTGCGGGCCGCGTCCAGCTTGTACGGGCCGACCCGGGTGCGGCGCAGGGCCGTGAGGTGACCGCCGACGCCCAGGTCCGCGCCCAGGTCGCGGGCGAGGGCCCTGATGTACGTACCGGAGGAGCAGACGACCGAGACCACCAGGTCCAGGACCGGGGTGCCGTCGTCGGCCACCGCGTCCCGGACGTCGTACACCGCGAAGGAGGAGACCGTGACCGGGCGGGCCGGAATCTCGAAGTCCTCGCCCTCGCGGGCACGCTTGTAGGAGCGCTTGCCGTCGATCTTGATGGCGCTGACCTTGGACGGCACCTGCATGATGTGGCCGGTGAGCTTGGCGATGCCGGCGTCGATGGCCTCCCGGGTCACCTTCGAGGCGTCCGTGGCGGAGGTGATGTCACCCTCGGCGTCGTCGGTGACCGTGTCCTGGCCGAGCCGGATCGTGCCGAGGTACTCCTTCTCGGTCAGCGCGAGATGCCCGAGGAGCTTGGTGGCGCGCTCCACGCCGAGGACGAGCACGCCCGTCGCCATGGGGTCGAGCGTGCCGGCGTGGCCGACCCTGCGGGTCCTGGCGATGCCGCGCATCTTGGCGACCACGTCGTGCGAAGTGAAGCCCGACGGCTTGTCGACGACGACAAGCCCGTCGGGCGTCCGGTTCTGCTGGGTCATTCCGCGGCTTCGCCGTCCGTCTCGGTCGTGGCGTCATCGGACTCCGGCTTGCGGTACGGGTCCGCTTCACCGGCGAACGAGGCGCCCGCGGACGCGTCGCGCACCTTCTGGTCGGAGGCGCGCGCCTTGTCGAGGAGGTCCTCGATGGTGCGCGCGGTGTCCGGCAGGGCGTCCGCGACGAAGGTCAGCGTCGGCGTGAACTTCACGCCCGCCGCCGCGCCCACTGCGGAGCGGAGCACGCCCTTGGCGCTCTCCAGGCCCGCCGCAGCCGCCTGCCGCTCCTCGTCGTCCCCGTACACGGTGTAGAAGACGGTCGCCTCCCGCAGATCACCGGTGACCCGGGTGTCCGTGATGGTCACGTGCGAACCGAGCCGCGGGTCCTTGATCCCGCGCTGCAGCTTCTGGGCCACCACCTCCCGGATGAGGTCCGCCAGCCTTTTCGCCCGCGCGTTGTCGGCCACTGGTCCGTCTCCCTCTTTCTTGCTGTGCGAGGTGCACTTCCCCGCGCACCGTCAATCGTCGTCATCTCCGTGCAGCCGCCGCCGTACCGACAGCAGCTCCACTTCCGGCCGGCCCGCGACCATGCGCTCGCACCGGTCCAGTACGTCTCTCAGATGCCCCTGGTCGCCCGATACGACCGCCAGGCCGATCTCGGCCCTGCGGTACAGGTCCTGGCCGCCCACCTCCGCCGCGCTCACCGCGTACTTGCGCTGGAGCTCGGCGACGATCGGGCGGACGACGGAGCGCTTCTCCTTCAACGACCGTACGTCGCCGAGGAGCAGATCGAAGGACAGAGTCCCCACATACATATGTGATCCGGATGACCCGCCGGTACGGGTTCGAGGGCCCCGCCGTCGCTTGGCAGGGACATCAGAACCGTACAACGAACGCCCGGTCGGCTCGACGGGGTTTTCGCGCCCGCCGGCCCGCCTTTCCGTGGCGTGCCCGAGTGCGCTGTCCGCGGCCTCCCGGGGCCGGGAAGGCCTCGTCCTCGAATCCCGGAGGGGCCGGCACCGCCGGGCGGAATCAGCCCCCGCGGCATTCGAGGCGCCGGGTCCGGGGATGGCCCCGGCACGGCCAGGTGGCCGACGGGAACGATGTCCCGTCGGCCACCCTGGAACCGTTGGCTGTTACGCCCGCGGCTTCTCGCGCATCTCGTACGTCGCGATGACGTCGTCGACCTTGATGTCGTTGAAGTTTCCGAGGTTGATACCACCCTCGTAGCCTTCGCGGATCTCGGTGACGTCGTCCTTGAAGCGACGCAGACCCTCGATGTTGAGGTTCTCCGCGACCACCTTGCCGTCGCGGATGAGGCGCGCCTTGGTGTTGCGCTTGACCTCGCCGGAGCGGATGAGCACACCCGCGATGTTGCCCAGCTTGGACGAGCGGAAGACCTCGCGGATCTCCGCCGTGCCGAGCTCGACCTCTTCGTACTCCGGCTTGAGCATGCCCTTGAGGGCCGCCTCGATCTCCTCGATCGCCTGGTAGATGACCGAGTAGTAGCGGACGTCCACGCCCTCGCGCTCGGCCATCTGCGCCGCGCGGCCTGCCGCGCGGACGTTGAAGCCGATCACGATGGCGTCCGAGCCCATCGCCAGGTCGATGTCCGACTCCGTGACCGCACCGACACCACGGTGCAGGACGCGGATGTCGACCTCTTCGCCGACGTCGAGCTGGAGCAGGGAGGACTCGAGGGCCTCGACGGAACCAGAGGCGTCACCCTTGATGATCAGGTTCAGCTGCTGGACCTCGCCGGCCTTGAGCACCTTGTCCAGGTCCTCCAGCGACACCCGGCGGGTGCGCTTGGCGAACGCGGCGTTGCGCTCACGGGCGGCGCGCTTCTCGGCGATCTGGCGGGCCGTACGGTCCTCGTCGACCACGAGGAAGTTGTCGCCCGCACCCGGGACGTTGGTCAGGCCCAGGACCTGGACCGGCGTCGAGGGTCCGGCCTCGGCGACGTTGTTGCCGTTGTCGTCGAGCATGGCGCGGACTCGGCCGTAGGCGTCGCCCACGACCATCGTGTCGCCGACCCGCAGCGTGCCTCGCTGGACGAGGACCGTCGCCACGGCACCGCGGCCGCGGTCGAGACGGGACTCGATCGAGATGCCCTGCGCGTCCTGGTTCGGGTTGGCCCGCAGGTCGAGCGAGGCGTCGGCCGTGAGGACCACGGCCTCCAGCAGCGAGTCGATGTGCAGACCCTGCTTGGCGGAGATGTCGACGAACATCGTGTCGCCGCCGTACTCCTCGGCCACCAGGCCGTACTCGGTCAGCTGACCGCGCACCTTGGTCGGGTCGGCACCCTCGACGTCGATCTTGTTGACCGCGACGACGATCGGGACCTCGGCCGCCTTGGCGTGGTTGAGCGCCTCGACCGTCTGCGGCATGACGCCGTCGTTGGCCGCGACGACCAGGATGGCGATGTCGGTCGACTTCGCACCACGGGCACGCATGGCGGTGAACGCCTCGTGACCCGGGGTGTCGATGAAGGTGATCCTGCGCTCTTCGTCGTTGACCTCGGTCGAGACCTGGTAGGCACCGATGTGCTGGGTGATGCCGCCGGCCTCGCCCGCGATGACGTTCGTCTTGCGGATGGCGTCGAGCAGTCGGGTCTTTCCGTGGTCGACGTGACCCATGACGGTGACGACCGGCGGACGGACCACCAGGTCCTCCTCGTCGCCCTCGTCCTCGCCGAACTCGATGTCGAAGGACTCGAGCAGCTCGCGGTCCTCCTCCTCCGGGCTGACGATCTGAATCGTGTAGTTCATCTCGTCGGCGAGCAGCTGGAGCGTCTCGTCGGAGACGGACTGCGTGGCCGTGACCATCTCGCCGAGGTTCATCATGACCGCGACGAGCGACGCCGGATTGGCGTTGATCTTCTCCGCGAAGTCGGTGAGGGACGCACCGCGCGACATGCGAATGGTCTCGCCGTTGCCGCGAGGCAGCATCACGCCGCCGACCGACGGGGCCTGCATGGCCTCGTACTCCTGGCGCCTCTGACGCTTCGACTTGCGGCCACGACGCGCCGGACCGCCGGGACGGCCGAACGCACCCTGCGTGCCACCACGGCCGCCGGGACCACCCGGACGTCCGCCGAAGCCGGGACGGCCACCGCCGCCACCGCCGGGACCACCGGGACGACCGGCGAAGCCACCGCCGCCGCCACCGGGACCACCGGGACGACCGGCGAAGCCACCGCCGCCACCGCCGCCACCGGGGCGACCGGCGAAGCCGGGACGACCGCCGCCGCCACCGCCACCGGGACGACCGCCGCCGCCACCCGGACCGCGGCCACCGGGGCCGGGACGCGGGCCGGCAGCCGGACGCTGCGGCATCATGCCGGGGTTCGGACGGTTGCCCGCCGGGCCGCCGCCGGGACGGGGCGCCTGCGGACGGGGCATGCCGCCCGGGGTCGGACGCGGCGCGCCGCCGGGACCGGCCTGCGGACGGGGACCGCCCTGACCGCCGCCCTGCGGACGCGGACCGCCGGGGGCACCGGCGCCACCCGGACGCGGGGCACCACCCGGACGGGGCGCCTGCGGGCGCGCCATGCCGGTGGAGCCACCGGAGGTGAAGGGGTTGTTGCCCGGACGCGGGCCCGCGGGACGGGCACCGGGACGCGGGGCCTGACCACCGGCGCGCGGCGCACCGGGACGGTCACCGCCACGGGGCTGGCCCTGACCCGGACCGGCCGGACGGCCACCGGGCTTGGGCGCACCGGGACGTGCACCGGGCTTGGGGCCCGCCGGAGCGGCCGCCGCGGGGGCGGTGAACTCCGGCTGACCCGCCGGGGCCGCGGGGGCGGGCTTGGGGGCCGCCGGCGGCTTGGGACCCGGCAACGGGCGCGGGCCCGGGGCCGGTGCGGCGGGTGCCGCGGGCTTCTCCGCCGCGGGCGCGGCGGCGGGACGCGGCGCCGGCTTCGGGGCGGCCGGACGTGCCGCCTGCGCCGGGGCCGGCGCGGCGGGCTTGGGGGCGGCCTTGCGGGGGGCCGCGGGCCTGGCACCGGACTTGCCGGAGCCGCCCTGCTGGAATGCGTCGGTCAGTTTGCGTACAACGGGCGCCTCGATCGTCGACGACGCCGAACGGACGAATTCACCGAGTTCTTGGAGCTTGGCCATGACGACCTTGCTCTCCACGCCGAACTCCTTGGCGAGTTCGTATACCCGGACCTTAGCCACTTCGCTCCTTTTAGGTCCGGGTTGCGCCGGACCGTTGCTACTTCATGGGCGTACTCATCGCGTACTCATCGAGTGCTCATCGCAATCTCGACCTACTTCCGACTCGCGAGGTACCAGGGCCGCACGGGATCCCGCGCGACGCTTCTTACGGTGTTGCCTGCTCAGGTGCTGTTCCGACGGCCTGACGCACCGCCTGGGTGTCGGGCGCCGTACGGGCACGAAATGCCCGTGCGAACGCCCGGCGGCGGACTGCCAGGTCGAGACAGACCAGGGCGGGGTGCACATATGCACCCCGGCCGGGCAGCGTACCGCGAGGATCGGGGACACAGGCGTCCTCGATCTTCACGATCCGCAGCAGATCGCTCTTGGCCGCCCGCTCCCGGCAACCCACACAGGTTCGCTCAGGGCATGCGCGGGCATGCGTCCGGCCAGACACCCTTAAGTCTACCTCCCCGTAGCGACCTCACCCCTTTGGGGCAAAAATCGAACGCATGTAGTCGGCAACTCTCCGTAGCAACCAATCGGCTGTACGGATATATTCCACGCCCCGCCGCTACTCGGCCGTCTGCTGCTCGGTGTCGGGGCGGATGTCGATGCGCCAGCCGGTGAGGCGGGCCGCCAGGCGGGCGTTCTGGCCCTCCTTGCCGATGGCGAGCGACAGCTGGTAGTCGGGCACGGTGACCCGGGCGGAGCGGGCCGCCAGGTCGACGACCTCGACCTTGGACACCCGGGCCGGGGACAGGGCGTTCGCCACCATCTCGGCGGGGTCGTCCGACCAGTCGACGATGTCGATCTTCTCGCCGTTGAGCTCGCCCATCACATTGCGGACCCGGCCGCCCATCGGGCCGATGCAGGCGCCCTTGGCGTTCAGGCCGGAGCGCGTCGAGCGCACGGCGATCTTCGTCCGGTGGCCGGCCTCGCGGGCGATCGCGGCGATCTCGACGGATCCGTCGGCGATCTCCGGGACCTCGAGGGCGAAGAGCTTCTTCACCAGATTGGGGTGCGTACGGGAGAGGGTCACGGACGGACCGCGGACGCCCTTGGCCACCCGGACGACGTACGACCGCAGACGCATGCCGTGCGGGTACTCCTCGCCCGGGACCTGCTCCTGCACGGGCAGGATGGCCTCGAGCTTGCCGATGTCGACCAGCACGTTCTTCGGGTCGCGGCCCTGCTGGACGACACCGGTGACGATGTCACCCTCACGGCCGGCGTACTCGCCGAGCGTGGCGTCGTCCTCGGCGTCCCGCAGCCGCTGCAGGATCACCTGCTTGGCGGTGCTCGCCGCGATCCGGCCGAACCCTGACGGGGTGTCGTCGAACTCGCGCGGCTCCTGCCCCTCCTCCAGCTCCTCGGGGTCCTCCTTCGCCCAGACCGTCACATGACCGGTCTCGCGGTTGAGTTCCACGCGCGCGTGGCGGCGGCTTCCCTCGGTGCGGTGGTAGGCGATGAGGAGGGCCGACTCGATCGCCTCGACCAGCAGGTCGAAGGAGATCTCCTTCTCCCGTACCAAGCCCCGCAGGGCACTCATGTCGATGTCCACGGCTACGCCTCCTCTGCGTCTTCGATGTCTGCGGCGCCCTGGGCGCCCTGCGTCGTCTTCCGGTTGAACTCGATCTCGACGCGCGCCTTGGCGATCTCGTCGAAGGCGAGCCTGCGGGAGGTGGCCTTGCGCCCCTTGACCCCGGGCACCTCGAGGTCGAGACCCTCGTCGTCGGCCTTCAGGATGCGCGCGACCAGTTCGTCGCCCCCCGCCTCGGGCGTCAGCTGGAACTTCACCAGGCGGCCGGTGGCGCGCACGTAGTGGCGTCGCTGGGTGAGGGGACGGTCGGCGCCGGGGGACGTCACTTCGAGGACGTACTCGCCGGAGCCCATGGCATCCGTGGCGTCCAGCTTGTCGGAGATCTCACGGCTCAGATCGGCGCAGGTGTCCAGCAGGACACCTGCGTCGGAGTCCACCACGATGCGCAGCACGCGACGCTTGCCGGCCGGGGTCACGGAGATCTCTTCGAGATCGAGGTCCTTGGAGCCCACGAGCGGCTCCAGAAGTTCTCGCAGCCTCTCGCTCTGGGTGGTGCTCATCCGGGTGACTCCTCGGCCGCGTGTGCTGTTGTGGGAAGGTCGCGTGTCAGGTCAAAGGGTATCCGGTCCCCAGGGGTGTTGCCGTCCACCTCGGGCCCGGCCGGGCCGTCCGTGTGGGCCTGCCGAGCCGCTGGTGAGCACGGAGGGGGCGCACGGGTACCGTGATCACGGGCGGTTGCGCCCCTTCACCTCCCCTTCAGCCGTACGAGCCACCGAGGACGTCTGCCGTGTCGTTCACCATGCCGTCGCGCCCCCGCTCGGGGCCGCGCAGAAGGAGTCTGCTCGCGGGTGCCGCCGCGGGTGCCGGTGCCGTGCTGCTCGCGGGCTGCTCGGAGGACGACCCCTCGTCGGACACCTCGCCCCAACGCCGCTCCGCCGGGGAGCGGGTCCGCTCGCGAGCGGCGCGCGACAGCGAGGAGCTGGCCGCCCGCTACGACGCGGTGATCGCGGCCCATGCCCCGCTGGCCGCGCGGCTGCGTCCGCTGCGCGCGGAGGTCGCCCGGCACGCGGAGGCGTTCGGTGCGAAGCCGTCCCCGTCGCCGTCCCCTTCTCCGTCCGGTACCGCGGCCACGGCCGTCCCCGCGGGCAGCAAGGACGCCCTGTCCTCCCTCGCCGAGGCCGAACGCGCCCTCGCCGACCGGCGCACGAAGGACCTGCTGGACGTGCCGGGCGATCTGGCCCGGCTGCTGGCGTCGGTGGCCGCGGCGGGCGCCGCGCACGCGTTCCTGCTGACGGACGGAGGCGCCCGGTGAGCACGGTGTCGGAGTCGAAGGCCCGCAAGAAGGCCGAACTGGCGGCGCTGCAGGCCGCGCTGGGGGCGGAGCACGCCGCCGTGTACGGATACGGGGTCGTCGGGGGGCGGGTCGCGCAGGGGCGCCGCGACGAGGCGCGTGCCGCGTACGACGCGCACCGTGCCCGGCGGGACGAACTGGCCCGTGCCGTACGGGACCTGGGCGGCGAGCCGGATGCCGCGGCGGCCGCGTACGCGCTGCCGTTCCCGGTGGCGGACTCGGCGGCCGCGGCGCGGCTCGCTGCCGAACTGGAGGACCGGGTCGCCGGGGTGTACGCCGATCTGGTGCGGGCCGGCGAGGGCGACCGGCGGCGCGACGCGGCTGCCGCGCTCCGGGATGCGGCGGTGCGGGCGGTGCGGTGGCGCGGCGGCAGCGTAGCCTTCCCTGGGCTCGCCGAGCGGTCCACGACGGGCGGCGCCCCCGCGGCGAGCACCAGAACCTAGTCGGACAACCGGGAAGGAAACCGCTCACGCATGGCTTTCGAACCGCCGCGGCGCCTCGTCAGGGCACTCGACGAGGCGCGGAACAACGGAGACGACGGCGGGGTCGAAGGGGTCGGCACCTGGCTGGACGGCCTCCAGGAGCGCGCCCGGGAGGCGGTGGACCGGCGCGGGCTGACCGTGGAGCGTGTGGTGGTGCCCGGGGGCCGCAGCAGCCTCGTGGTGCTGGCGCGGCGGTCCGACGGGGGCCCGGTGGTGCTCAAGCTGGCTCCGGCGAAGGCGCGTCCGGAGGCGGAGCGGGCCGCGCTGGCGCACTGGGGCGGCTCGGGGGCGGTGTCCGTGCTCGATCCCGAGGCGCACGACGGTGCGTTGCTGCTGGAGCGGTTGCAACCCGATGTCTCGGTGCGGTCGTTGCCCGAGGCGAAGTCGATGCTGGAGGCCGCGGGGACGTTGCGGCGGCTGTGGGTGGACCCGCCGTCCGGGCCCGGGGCCTTCGCGTTCGAGACGGTCACGGAGCGGACGGGGCGGCAGGCCGCGGCGATGCGGGCGAGCAGCGACGACGAGGTGGCGCCGTTGGTCGACGCCGCGGTGGCCGCGCGGGACGCGTTGGTCGCCGATGCGGTGGAGCCGCGGTTGCTGCACGGGACGTTCCGGCAGAGCAAGGTGCTCGCGGGTGAGCGGATGCCGTGGCTGGCCGTGGGACCCGATCCCGTGGTCGGTGAGGTCGCGTTCGACCTGGCGCGGCTCGTCCGGGACCGGGTCGAGGACCTGATCGCGTCGCCCTCCGGGGCGGCGACCACGCGTCGGCGGATCAAGCGGCTCGCCGAGTCGTTGGAGGTCGATCCGGAGCGGCTCAGGGGCTGGACCCTTTTCCGTGCGGTCGAATCGGGCGTGCGCGCACGGCGCGTGGACCGGCTCCAGGACGCGGAGCTCCTCCTGGAGTTCGCCGGCTGGCTCTGACCTGCCCGTACGGAGCCCGGCCCCGACGAACCCCGTCGTCCTCCCGGCACCGCCCCGGACCTCGCGCACGACGAAGGCGCCCCCGGCCGAACCGGCCGGGGGCGCCTTCGTCGTGGATCAGGCCGTCCGGCCGGTGATGCGGGCGATCGCCTCGGCCACGGGGAGCTCCTCGCGCTCACCGGTGCGGCGGTCCTTGAGCTCCACGACACCCTCGCCGGACCGGCGGCCGGCGACGAGGATCGTCGGGACGCCGATCAGCTCCGCGTCGGTGAACTTGACGCCCGGGGACACCCCGGCGCGGTCGTCCACGAGCACCCGGACGCCCGCGTCGCCGAGCTTCCCTGCGACCTCGAGGGCCAGCTCGGTCTGCAGCGCCTTGCCCGCGGCGACGACGTGGACGTCGGCGGGCGCGACCTCGCGCGGCCAGCACAGACCCTGGTCGTCGGCGGACTGCTCGGCGAGCGCGGCGACGGCGCGCGAGACACCGATGCCGTAGGAGCCCATGGTCACGCGCACGGGCTTGCCGTGCTGGCCGAGCACGTCGAGCTGGAAGGTGTCCGCGTACTTGCGGCCCAGCTGGAAGATGTGGCCGATCTCGATCGCGCGGTCCAGCTTCAGGCCGGTGCCGCAGCTGGGGCAGGGGTCGCCCTCCTCGACGACCACGACGTCGAGGTAGTCGTCGACCTCGAAGTCCCGGCCGCAGACGACGTTCTTCGCGTGCGTGTCGGGCTTGTTGGCCCCGGTGACCCAGGAGGTGCCGGGCGCGACGCGCGGATCGGCGATGTAGCGGACCTTCGCCAGGCCCTGCGGACCCACGTAGCCGCGGACCAGGTCCTCGCGGCCCTCGAAGTCCTCGGCCGTCACCAGCTCGACGACGGCCGGGGCGAGGTGCTCGCCCAGCTTGCCGAGGTCGACCTCGCGGTCGCCCGGGACGCCCACGGCGACGATCTCGCCGTCGACCTTGACCAGGAGGTTCTTCAGCGTGGCCGAGGCGGGGACGCCCAGGTGCGCGGCCAGCGTCTCGATGGTCGGCGTGTCGGGGGTGTCCAGCTCCTCGACGGCCGGGAACCCGGCGGCGATCTCGACCGGCTTCAGCGCGAAGGTGACCGCCTCGGTGTTCGCCGCGTAGTCGCAGTTCGGGCAGTCCACGAACGTGTCCTCGCCGGCGGCCGCCGGGGCGAGGAACTCCTCGGAGGCCGAGCCGCCCATGGCACCGGAGACGGCGGACACGATGCGGTAGTCCAGGCCGAGGCGCCGGAAGATCTTCTGGTAGGCCTCGCGGTGCAGCCGGTAGGACTCGGCGAGGCCCTCGTCGGTGGTGTCGAAGGAGTACGAGTCCTTCATCTGGAACTCGCGGCCGCGGAGCACGCCCGACCGCGGACGGGCCTCGTCGCGGTACTTCGTCTGGATCTGGTAGAGCATGACCGGCAGGTCCTTGTAGGACGCGACCTGGTCCTTCACCACGAGGGTGAAGATCTCCTCGTGGGTCGGGCCGAGCAGGTACTCGCCGCCCTTGCGGTCCTTCAGACGGAAGAGGAGGTCGCCGTACTCCTCCCAGCGTGCCGACGCCTCGTAGGGCTCCTTGGGCAGGAGGGCGGGCAGCAGGACTTCCTGGGCACCGATGGCGTCCATCTCCTCGCGCACGATGCGCGAGATGTTGTCCAGGACCTTCTTGCCGAGCGGCAGCCAGGTCCAGATGCCGGCCGAGTTGCGGCGTACGTAACCCGCGCGGACCAGCAGCTTGTGGCTGAGCGTCTCGGCGTCCGCCGGGTCGTCGCGCAGTGTCTTGATCATCAACCGGGACATGCGCTGGACCTGGGCCATGGTGAACTCCTGCTACGAAAGGGTGATGGGCAGGAGGTTAGCCGGGCGGCGGGCGCCACCGGAAATCGGTTATGCCCCTGATGGCCCGGGTGCGGGCGATTCCCGGGGCGCCCGGGGGCGGAGCAGCGGGAGGGCCGCACCCATGACCGCGTAGAGCTTGGGCGCGCTGGGGAAGACGACCCGTCGCGCGAGGTCCCGGTAGCCGAGGGAGCGGTAGAGGGCACGGGCCGGGCTCTCGGTGTCGATCGCCGAGAGGATGGAGCGGGGCTCGTCGGCGGAGTCGGTGATCGTGGTGATCAGTGCACGTCCGATGCCGTGTCCCTGGTGGCGGGGGTGGACGTGCAGCTCCGTGATGACGAAGGAGCCGTCGAGCCAGTCGTCGTTGCCCTGGCCGCGCAGGTACGGCTCGACGACCGTGGACCACCAGTGGGAGCGGTCGTTGGGCATGCCGTAGACGAAGCCGACGAGCCGGCCGTCGTCCAGGGTCGCGCCGAGCGCACGCGCGCCCGGGCAGGTCATGTGCCGCAGGACGATCTGCCGCCGCACGTGGATCTCGTCGTCGGTGAGTCCGAACGCCAGCGCCTGCACGGCGAGTGCCTCGTCCACCCGCGCCGAGAGGTCCAGGGGGCCGATGAAGACCTCGTCGTGGATGCGGTGGCCCGTGCCGGGAATGCGCAGCATGCCGGGGAGACTACCGGGCGTACGCCCCGACCGGGACGGCCCGCGGGATCACGGCCGGAACCGGCGCACCGGAGGGCCGCAGCGGAAGGTCAGAACAGTACGCTCATGAACGCCCCGACCTCCTGGAACCCCACCCGGCGGTAGGTCGCCCGGGCGGCGGTGTTGAAGTCGTTGACGTAGAGGCTGACGACCGGGGCGACGTCGGCGAGGGCGTAGCGCATCACGGCGGCCATGCCCGGCGCGGCGAGCCCGCTGCCCCGGTACTCGGGCGCGACCCAGACGCCCTGGATCTGGCAGGCCTGTGCCGTGGCGGCGCCGATCTCCGCCTTGAAGACGACCTTGCCGTCGGAGTCGAGGCGGGCGAACGAGCGTCCGGCTCCGACGAGTTCGGCGACGCGCGCCTGGTAGAGCAGGCCGCCGTCACCGGCCATCGGCGAGACACCGACCTCCTCGGTGAACATGGCCACGCACGCCGGCATGATCGTCTCCATCTCGTCCTTGCGGATGCGGCGGACGTACGGATCCGGTGCGACGTGGTCGGGGAGCCGGTCGGCGACCATCAGGGGCTGTTGGGCGCGGATCTCGCGGGCCGGGCCCCAGTCGGGTTCGAGCAGCCGCCACAGCAGGGCGGTGGACTCGGCCGGGCCGACGATGGAGGAGCAGCGGCGGCCGGTCCTGCGCGCACGGTCCGCGAAGGCGCGCACGGCACGGGGCGTGGCGCAGATCGGGACCAGGTTGGCTCCCGCGTAGCAGAGCGAGGTCAGCATGCCGTCCTCGTACCAGCCCCACATCTCGCCGCCGAGCCGCCATGGGTCGAGCCCCGCGACCTGCACGCGGGAGGCGACGAAGGCATTGGCCACCGGCTCGCGGTTCAGTACGGCGAGCGCGGCGTCGAGGTCGCTCGGCTCGAGGACCCGGGTGGTGGTCTGAGTCAACACGTTCGCGGGGGCCTGCCTCACCGTGGCGGTCTGCTGGTCTCCGCACTGTACCTGGCGCGATCGGGGGACGCCGCCCGGTCGCCGGACAGCACCGTGCCCCGCCGGTTCGGTCCGGCGGGGCACGAGTGGCACGGGTGCGGGGTCCGGGTCAGCCGGCGACGGAGACCTCGGGCTCGCCGCTCATGACGCCGTCCTTCTCCATCTGCTCGGCGAGCTTCATCGCCTCTTCGATGAGGGTCTCGACGATCTTCGACTCGGGCACGGTCTTGATGACCTCGCCC
>NZ_JBSFDP010000039.1:0-55217 GCF_053593975.1 Streptomyces sp. NPDC002004 | reverse complement strand
GCGGGCCCGGTCCAGTGAGGACGTACTCACCGGCCCCTCGGTGTCGTGGCCGGGTGACCGGCGTGCGGCACGGCTGGCCTTGCGCGCCGCACGGAAGGGGTCACGGCAGGACGACGACCTCCCCGGCGTCGAAGGCGACCCCGACCTCGTCGCCGGGCTCCGGTGCGTCCCGCAGGGCGCAGGCCGCTTCGAGGCGCGGCCCGGCCTGGGGCCGGAGGTGGACGGAGACATGGGTGCCGCGGAAGGCGCGTGCCGTCACCGTGCAGGACAGACCGTCCGCGGCCGCCACGAGACGTACGCCGGCGGGACGTACGAGCAGGCGGCCCGGCCCCTGAGGGGCGCCGTCCGGGACGGGCACCTTGCCCCACGGGGTGTCCGCGGTCCCGCCGGACACGGCCGCGTCGACGACGTTGTCGAAGCCGAGGAAGCGGGCCACGAACTCGTCGGCCGGGGACTGCCACACCTCGAGGGGCGTACCGGACTGGGCGATCCGGCCGTCGCGCATGACCACCACCCGGTCGGCCAGCGCGAAGGCCTCGCTCTGGTCATGCGTCACCGCGAGCACGGTCGTCCCCAGTTCGCGGAAGAGGTCGCGCAGCTCGACGACGAGCCGTTCGCGCAGGGAGCGGTCGAGCTGGCCCAGCGGCTCGTCCAGCATCAGCAGCCGCGGCCGCGGGGCCAGCGCACGGGCCAGCGCGACCCGCTGCTGCTCGCCGCCGGACAGCGCTGCGACGGCGCGCCCGCCGGCGCCGGGCAGCCCGACCAGGGACAGCAGCTCCGCCACACGCGCGTCGCGTTCGGCGCGCGGGACGCCGCGCATGCGCAGTCCGAAGGCGACGTTGCCCGCCACGTCGCGCTGCGGGAACAGCTGGTGGTCCTGGAACATCAGGCCCACGGCGCGCTTGTGCGCGGGCACCCCGGTCTGGTCGCGGCCCGCCAGGGCGATCCGACCGCGGTCCAGCTCCTGGAGCCCGGCGACGGCCCGCAGCAGCGTCGACTTGCCGCTGCCGCTCGGGCCGAGCACGCACACCGTCTCGTGCTCGGCGACGGCGAGGTCGACCGCGTCGAGGGCGGCACGCCCGCCGAACGTCACCGTCGCGCCGTCCAGGCGCAGCATGTCCTTGCGCAGAACCCCGCTCGTCATGGTCTAGAACTCCCCCGTGTGATCGGTGCGGATGCGTTCGAGGAGCAGCAGCGACACCGCGCACACCAGCATCAGCACAGTGGAGAGCGCCATCGCCTGGCCGTAGTTGAGGTCACCGGCGCGCCCGAGCAGCCGGGCGACGGCGACGGGCAGCGTCGGGCCGTCGGGCCGCGCGATGAAGACGGTGGCGCCGAACTCGCCCAGTGACACGGCGAATGCGAAGCCGGCGGCGACGAGCAGCGCGCGCCGCACCATCGGCAGGTCGACCTCGCGCCAGGCCCGAAGCGGCGAGGCCCCGAGCACGGCGGCGGCCTCCCGCAGCCGCGTGTCGACGGCGCGCAGCACCGGAAGCATCGTGCGGACCACGAAGGGCGCGCCGACGAGGGCCTGCGCGAGCGGCACCAGCAGCCAGGACGCGCGCAGGTCCAGCGGGGGCTTGTCGAGCGTGATGAGGAATCCGAAGCCGACGGTCACGGCGGAGACGCCGAGCGGCAGCATCAGCAGGGCGTCGAAGCCGCGCAGGAGCCTGCCCGCGCGCCTGGTGAGCGCGGCGGCCGCGAGTCCGCCGACGACGAGCGCGATGGCGGTGGCCGCGAGTGCGTAGCCGAGCGAGGTCCACACCGCGTCGACCGCCGGCACCGGGAAGACCCCGCCGTCGGCGGAGGTCAGGGCCCGGTAGTAGATGAGGCCGTACCCGTCGGGGCCCTTCAGGGAGCGCTGGACGAGGACGCCGAGCGGCAGCAGGAGCAGCACGGCAACGCTGAGCACCACCCCGCCGAGCAGCGCCCACTGCCCGGCGCCGCGGGGCTTGCGTGCGGTGACCGCGGCGTCGACCAGCCGGAGCGCGCTCTCGCGGCGGCGGACGGTCCGTGCGTGCACCGCCAGGATCAGGCCCACCGCGGCGAACTGGATCAGGGTGAGCACCGCGGCCGTCGACAGGTCGAAGATCTGGGAGGTCTGCCGGTAGATCTCCACTTCGAGGGTGGAGAAGGTCGGGCCGCCGAGGATCTGGACGACGCCGAACGAGGTGAAGGTGAACAGGAACACCATCAGCGCGGCGGCCGCTACGGCGGGCGCGAGCGCGGGCAGCGTCACCCTCCGCCAGGCGGCGAACCGGGACGCGCCGAGCACCCGCGCGGCGTCCTCCTGTCGCGGGTCGAGCTGCGCCCACAGGCCGCCGACGGTACGGACGACGACGGCGTAGTTGAAGAAGACGTGCGCGAGCAGAATCGCCCACACCGTCGTGTCGAGGCGTACGCCCCACAGCTCGTCGAGCATCCCGCCGCGGCCGACGAGCGCGAGGAACGCCGTGCCGACGACGACGGTCGGCAGCACGAACGGTACGGTCACGACCGCGCGCAGAAGCTGTTTGCCGGGGAAGTCGAAGCGCGCGAAGACGTATGCGCCGGGGAGCGCGATCAGCAGCGTGAGCGCCGTCGACACCAGCGCCTGCCAGGTCGTGAACCACAGCACGTGCCGGATGTCCGGCTGTGCGAGGACGTCGGCGATGCGCCCGAACCGCCAGACGCCGTCGGTCTTCAGGCCGCGGGCGACGATCGCGGTGACCGGGTAGGCGAAGAAGACCGCGAAGAACGCGACGGGCACGGCCATGAGGCCGAGCCGCATCGCGCCCCCGCGGTTCACGCCCTGCTTGCGGGGCCCTACTTCAGTACGAGCGACGTCCACGCCTTGACCCACTGATCACGGTTGGCGGCGATCTTCCGGGGAGCCATGGTGTGCGAGTTCCCGACCGTGACGGCGTACTTGGCGAAGTCCCTCGGCACCCGGGCATCCTTGCGCACCGGGTCCACGAACATCTTCAGCGGCATGTCGCCCTGGAACTCCTTGCTGATCAGGAAGTCCAGCAGGGCCTTGCCGCCCTTGGCGTTCCCGGCGTTGCTCAGCAGACCGGCGTACTCGACCTGCCGGAAGCACGTGCCGGTGGAGACTCCGACCGGGGACTCCTTCGGCCGCGGTTGGGTGTAGATGGCCTCGGCGGGCGGCGACGAGGCGTACGAGACGACCAGCGGCCGGTCGCCCTTGGCCTTCCTGCCTCCGGCGGAGCCCGAGAACTCGTTGTTGTACGCCTGGTCCCAGCCGTCGACGACCTTGACCCCGTTCGCCTTCAGCTTCTTCCAGTAGCCCTGCCAGCCCTGGTCGCCGTACTGGGCGGCGCTGCCGAGCAGGAAGCCCAGGCCGGGCGAGGACGTGGCGGCGTTCTCGGTGACCAGGAGGTTCCTGTACTTCGGCTCGGCCAGGTCGGCGAAGGACCGCGGCGGCTGGAGCTTGTGGTCCGCGAAGTACTTCTTGTCGTAGTTGACGCAGATGTCGCCGGAGTCGATGGGCGTGACCCGGTGCTCGGCCTGGTCGACGCGGTACTGCGGCAGGATCAGGTCCGCGCCCTTGGCCTCGTACGGCTGGAAGAGGCCGTTGTCGAGTGCGCGGGACAGCAGCGTGTTGTCGACGCCGAAGAAGACGTCGCCCTGGGGGTTGTCCTTGGTGAGGATGGCCTTGTTGACGGCCTGCCCGGCGTCGCCGTCGGGCAGCATCTTCACGGTGTATCCGGACTGCTTCTCGAAGTCCTTCAGCACGTTCTTGGACACGGCGAAGGAGTCGTGGCTGACGAGCGTCACCGTCCTGGTGCCCTCCGCGGAGCCCTCGCCGTCGGCGTGGCCGGGGCCGCTGCACGCGGACAGCGCGACGACGCCCAGCCCGGACGCCAGCGCGACGGCCGAGATCTTTCTGATGGTGCTCACTGATTTTCCTCCTGGGTGACCAGGAAGAGACGCGGCCCTGCCCGGGGACCGTGGTCTCCGGGCAGGGCGCAACAGCTCGAGTGGTGACCGAACTTCCTACCCGGAATGACCCGGGCGAGGTTCAGAGGGTCTGCGGAGCCACCGGTCTCCCGGCTTCCGCACTCTCAGCGCTGTGGCGCTCCCCTGTCGGAATATGCAGATGTGGTACGGGGGTCAGACTACCGTTCTACCGCTCGGCCGCCGCCAGCTGACCGCACGCTCCGTCGATCTCCTGGCCACGGGTGTCCCGGATCGTCACCGGCACACCATGGGCCGCGATGGCCTCGACGAACGCCTTCTCGTCCTCGGGACGGGACGCGGTCCACTTGGAGCCCGGGGTCGGGTTCAGCGGGATCAGGTTGACATGGACCCGCTTGCCCTTGAGGAGCCGGCCGAGCCGGTCGCCACGCCACGCCTGATCGTTGATGTCCCGGATCAGTGCGTACTCGATGGAGATGCGGCGGCCCGACTTCTCCGCGTACTCCCACCCGGCGTCGAGGACCTCGCGGACCTTCCACCGTGTGTTGACCGGGACGAGCGTGTCGCGCAGCTCGTCGTCCGGCGCATGCAGGGAGATCGCGAGCCGGCACTTGAAGCCCTCGTCGGCGAAACGGTGGATCGCCGGGACCAGGCCGACCGTGGAGACGGTGATGCCGCGCTGGGACAGCCCGAGCCCGTCCGGCTCGGGGTCGGTCAGCCGCCGGATGGCGCCGACCACACGGTTGTAGTTGGCGAGCGGCTCGCCCATGCCCATGAAGACGATGTTGGAGAGGCGGGCGGGGCCGCCCGGGATCTCCCCGTCCCGCAGCGCGCGCATGCCGTCGACGATCTGGTGCACGATCTCGGCGGTCGACAGATTGCGGTCCAGGCCGGCCTGGCCGGTCGCGCAGAACGGGCAGTTCATGCCGCAGCCGGCCTGCGAGCTGATGCACATGGTGACCCGGTCCGGGTACCGCATCAGCACGGACTCGACCAGCGTGCCGTCGAACAGACGCCACAGGGTCTTACGGGTGGTGTCGTCGTCGCAGCTGATGTGCCGGACCACGGACATCAGCTCGGGCAGCAGCGTCTCCTGGAGCTTGCCGCGCGCGGCCGAGGGGATGTCCGTCCACTGCGCCGGGTCGTGCGCGTACCGCGCGAAGTAGTGCTGCGACAGCTGCTTGGCGCGGAACGGCTTCTCGCCGATCGCGGCGACGGCGTCCTTGCGCTCGGCGGGCGTGAGGTCGGCGAGATGCCGCGGCGGCTTCTTGGCTCCGCGGGGGGCGACGAAGGTGAGTTCTCCGGGTGCAGGCATGGTCCCACCAGTGTGGCAGATCAACTACTGCGGCCCAGGTGGGAACGGTGAGGGGCTGGTCACCCTGGGTCGTCATCCGTCATCCCGCGGCCAACCTCGCACAGCCCGGAGACGGCCCAGGGGGCCCAGCTGTCGCGGTCACCGCCTTGGCGCGCGACCCGTCCCACGTCTTGATCCGTAGCTCTGTGCGGAACGGTCGGTGAGGGCCGTATCGGTCGCGCCACGGCCTTACGAGGCCGCTGCCGGACGGGGCCGGTTGCTGTGATCGCCGCACCTCACTGCTGTACCGCCACCGGCTTCGCCGGCCGACACCCGCTTCCGGAGCGAGGTTGGGCGATCACGAGCGTGACCTGCGGTTTCGCCGGCTTGGCCATCAGGCACGAGTGCGCCTGCCAGTCACCCTCGTCGACCGCTGCTGCCCCTTGCATCCGGCACGGTTGTGGCACGGGATCTCCGGCTGGTCAGGTGACCGGGCATCCTTCCCGGTCCGTGCGGGCAAGTACTGAGCCCAGCGGCGCCACGTCATCCGTCACCCTCACCGTGCAGGGGAGCGGCACCTCCTTCAGGCTGCCTCCATGCAGCATCCAGAGCCCGAAGCAATCGTCGTCCTGGTCCCGAAGCAGGACCTGAACGGAGCGGGGGAACGGCCAGGGCATCTGTTCCAGGTGGCGCAGGAGACCAGTCCAGTTGGGCCTCCAGAAGTCGATGGCCCATGCGTCCATACCGGGGATGGCCTCGAACCGCTGGTGCCACTCACGGTGATCGTCAGGCCGAGTGAGAGGCTCCATCACCTCTCCGGCTCCGAAAGCGATGACTATCACTTCACAATCTCTGCTCACACGCGGCATCTTCAGGCCGGTCAGCAATGGGCGTCAACGGCGGGCCGTTGCCCTGCTGCGGTCCCAAGGGGCCAGCCCGCGCCTTGCGCGGGCCCTAGATGAGGTAGAGAAACCTGTAACGGCTCGCCCTGGCCACGCGGACTTGTCGGTCCAGCGTCGGCTGGTGGCATATGTATGGCGACGGCACGCATTGGATCAATGGAGTCGACGTACCCGTCCAGCGTCATCGGGCTGGACGCGCTGACGATCTCGACTTCGGGCCAGATCTTGCGCGCGGTCGCACGACGACGCGGGACCAGCCGTCCACGCAGTGCGTCCACCCGCGGGGGGGGCGGGACGGCCCGCTCGTGGTGCGGCAGCCCCGGTCGTACGGTGGAAAGAGCAGGAGGCGCGCGCCCGCATCCAGCTGCGGCGGTGTCCGTCTCACCACAGGCCGCGCACCACCCCGCGGCCGCTCCCATGCGGCCGCCCCGGGGGCCGGGTGCCGTGGGCGGCTCCCCATCACCCCCGCGAAGGGGAACTCCCATGCGTACCACGAACCATCGGATCCGCCGCGTGTGCGCCGCTGCCTGTACCGCCCCGCTGCTCGTGCTGGGCGCCGCGGTGGCCGCCGCCCCGGCAACGGTCATCGCGCCGCAGGCCTCCGTCACCCGCGCCGTGGAGGAGTCGTCGCCGGGCGAGATCCTCGCCCTGGTCAACGCCGAGCGGGCCAAGGTCGGTTGCGATCCCCTGAAGGAGGACTCGCGGCTCATGCAGGCCGCCCAGGCCCACGCCGACGACATGGCGGCGAACGGGCTCACCGGGCACACCGGCTCGGACGGGTCCAGCGACCTGACCCGGATGGAGCGGGCCGGCTACTCGCCCGCGGGGCGGTCCGCTGAGAACGTCTCCGGACCGGGCTACAACTCCTCGAAGGCCCATGTCGATGGCTGGATGGCCAGCAACCGGGGCCACCGGGACACCATCCTGAACTGTGAGTTCAAGGAGACCGGGATCGGCACGAACGGCCAGTACGCCGTCCAGCTCTTCGCCGTCAGGTCGCGGTAGCCGCGCGACTGCGCCACCGTCCAGCGACTGCGCCACCTGCCAGGAAGGGGAACGTCGCCGAGCGTCACTCGGCGACGTTCCCCTTCGGCGTGCCTGTCGGCGTGGTCGCGACGGGGATCGAGGCACAACGCCACCGGCCGCTTGCTGCCAACCGGCCTTCTGTCAGGACTTCGTGGACCTCCGCGACACAATGGGCGGAAGGGCGCTGCCGGTGGAGAGCAGTGCCACAACGGGGAGTTCACATGCAGAATGCCAACAACGGTGCCGGCTCCTTATTGGCTGTGGCGATAGTCGCCCTGGTGGTGCGGCAGCAGCTGCGCACCCGTCAGGTGCGGCGCTACGGCTCACTGATCACGCCGGTGGTCTTCGGTGTCCTGGGCGCCGTCGGAATCGCCTTCGGTGTCGCCTCGGTGGTCAAGGACCGGCCGCTGACCGCCTTGCCCGTCGTCCTGTTGGTGGTGAGCCTCGCCGTCGCGGCGGGCTTGGGCACGGCCAGGGCCCGGACCGTACGGGTGTGGCGTGGCCCCGAGGGCGACGTGCTGCGCAAGGGAACGGCTGCCACTACGGCTCTGTGGCTGGCCTCGGCGGCCGTGCACTTCGGACTGGGCCTGTGGATCAACCGGGCGGCCGGGGCCGGGGTGTTGGGAACGGTGTCGCTGTACGCGTATGTGGCCATCGGCCTGGGCACGCAGAACCTGTTGGTACGCGGACGAGCCGCCGCCCTGTGGCCCGAGCCCGACGTGGTCGATCACGTCGACACCGGCTCGCACCTCTGACGGGGGGAGGCGGGGGCCCTGCGCCCGGGGTTGCCTTCTGATCCGCTCACCTGGGCCCAGTGGCCGGCCCACAGCGCCTTCCTCTCACAGGGCAGCCGCCGAGGCGACTGAATCCCACACCGGGCGCCGGAGCCGGCTCCCGTCCACACGCGCAGTGCAGGGACGGGACCCACCCCGGCGCCGAGACGGCCCGCGTGCCGGCGCGGGAAGCCGCAGCGCTCGGCCGGCCGTCCACGGCAGTGGGCGCGCGGACACCGGCTGACACGGGTGCCCGGGCGTGCACCGGCCACGTGCGCCGGGCACCGCGCCGTCGCAATCTGGACGCATGACCCATCGACGTGCGACGAAAGGTGACCCATGAAGTGCGCAGTCATCGGCGGTACCGGCCTGATCGGGTCGCAGGTCGTGAAGAAACTGGACGCGGCAGGGCACGAGGCCGTGCCGCACTCGCTGTCCACAGGTGTTGACGTGATCACCGGGCAGGGCCTGGCGGAGGCGGTGGCCGGCGCCGATGTCGTCGTCAACCTGACCAATTCCCCGACCTTCGACGACGCCTCCTCGGGGTTCTTCCGGACCTCGATGGACAACCTTCTGGCCGCCTGCCGCAAGGGCGGGGTGGGGCATGTCGTCATCCTCTCGATCGTCGGCGTGGACCAGGTGCCCGGACTCGTCTACTACCGGGCCAAGGCCCTTCAGGAGGACATCCTCAAGGCCGGGCCGATCCCCTACTCGATCGTCCGCGCCACCCAGTTCATGGAGTTCATGGACGCGGTCATGTCCTGGACCACCGAGGGCGACACCGTCCGCCTGCCCACCACCCCGATCCAGCCGATCGCCGCGCAGGACGTCGCCGACACCGTTGCCGAGGTCGCCGCAGGATCCCCTGTGAACGGCACCGTCGACGTCGGCGGGCCCGATGTCCTCCCCCTCGACGAACTCGGCCGGATCACCCTGACCGCGCATCCCGACGGCCGCACGGTCGTCACCGACGCCGACGCCGGCATGTTCGCCGCCGTCGAGGGCGACGTCCTCGTGACCAGGGGTGACGCCCGTATCGCCCCCACCCACTACACCGACTGGCTCGGCTGACCGGGCCGGCCCGCCACTGGAGGCCTCGCGATGTCGAACAAGGAGCCGGCGCCGGCCGGCACCACGAGCCGGCCGCGCTCGGAAGCATGGAAAACGGCGCTCACCGTGCTGCAGTCGGTGGAGCCGCCGTTCGTTCCGCAGGAGGCGGAGGCGATGACGGTTCTCGTCGAGTTCCCTCCCGGCGACCCCGGCACTCCTCCGCACCGGCACTCGGGACCCGCCTTCGGCTACATGCTGGAAGGGGAGATGCTCTTCGAGCTGGAAGGCGAGCCGGAGCGGGTGATCAAGGCCGGGGAGACGTTCTGGGAGCCGGGCGGCGACGTCATCCACTACCAGGACGGGAACAACCGGACGGACTCCTGGAGCCGCTTCCTCGTCACCATGATGTGTGCGCCGGGCCGGCCCATGCTGACCCTGGTCGACGACGACGAGCTGGCCCGGCGTCAACATCTGCGAGCCCCCCGTCCGGGCACGTGACCGCCCCGAAGCGCCGCCCTTCCCGCAACGTACGGACCCGGGTGAACCGGCCCCGGTCGGCGCCCCCTCGCCACCGGGGCCGGGCAGAGTTCGTGGGTGTCGTGGCTCAGGCGTGCTGCGGCACCTCGTCCTTCAGCAGGCCGCGCAGCGATGCGCGGAACTCCGGGGTGTCCTCGTGGCCGTGCACGGCGACAGCGTGCTGGGCGGCCGCCTCCATGACTTCGTCCTCCTGACCCGAGATGGTCAGGGTGCAGTGCGATTCGCTGGGGTAGTCCCTGCAGTCCATGACCTTGCGCATGGTGGTGCCTCCGGGATGGCGACGGCTGCCGGCCGTCACCACCCGAGCGGCGCACGGGCGGTGACGGCCGGGGGCAGGCGTACGGTTCACCTTCCACGATCCTCCTCGGAGGCCCGGGGCGACACCCCGGGGCGGGACGAGGGCGCGACGGCCTCCCGAGGCGTCACGAACGCGGCGGGCGGTTCCGGGGTTCGAGGCGGCGGCGAGCGGTCCGGGACACGGGACGACGGCTGCCGCCGAGAACGCCACGAAGGGCCCGCCGTCCTGTGGACGACGTGCCCCTCGTCTCCCTATCCGCGGGCCGATCCCCGCGCGGTCACCGGTCACCCGGCGCCGACGAACACCACCATCAGCAGCCACACCACGGGCGCGGTGGGGAGCAGTGAGTCGAGGCGGTCCATGATTCCGCCGTGGCCCGGCAGGAGCGTGCCCATGTCCTTGATGCCGAGGTCGCGCTTGATCATCGACTCGCCGAGGTCGCCCAGCGTGGCGCTCGCGGCGACTGCGAGGCCGAGCAGCAGGCCCTGCCACCAGACTCCGCCGTCAATCAGGAACTGCATGCACAGCGCGCCCGCCACCATCGCGAACGCGACCGCGCCGAGCAGGCCCTCACGGGTCTTGCCCGGGCTGATCCGCGGCGCGAGCTTGTGCTTGCCGAAGCGCCAGCCGACCGCGTACGCACCGGTGTCGCTGACCACCGTCAGCAGCAGGAACGTCAGCACGCGCCAGGGGCCGTCGTCGGCGGCCAGCAGCAGCGCGACGAAGGTGGCGAGGAACGGCACGTAGAACGCCGCGAAGACGCCGGCCGTGACGTCCTTGAGGTAGTCCTCGGGCGGCTCGGTCATGCGCCAGACGAGGACGGCGAGCGAGGTGAGAGCCATCGCCACCCACGCGCCCTCGGCGCCCCGGACATATCCGGCGACCACCATGGCCGCGCCGCCCACCGCGAGCGGTACGAGCGGCGCCTTGATGCCCTTGCGCTCCTGGAGTCGCGAGGTGAGCTCCCACAGGCCCACCACCACGGCGACCGCGACGACACCGACGAAGACGGCCTTCACGATGAAGAGCGACGCGATGATCACGGCGCCGAGCCCCACGCCCACTCCTATGGCCGCGCCGAGGTCGCGGCCCGCGCTCTTCTTCTGGGGGGCCGGTGCTGGCTGTGGGGCGCTGGGCATGGGCTCCTGCGGCTTCTGGTGCGGCGTCGCGCTCGGACGGGGCGACGCGTTCTCGTACGGCGACGACGTGTTCTCGTACCGCATCGTGCCGTCGTACGGCGGTGCGCCGGCGTACGACGGCATCGGTCGGGTCTCCTCGTGGAACGAGGGGCCGCTCGACCGAGCGGCCCCCGGGTCATCCTGGTACGGGCCGCTCGCGGGCACGTCGGGTGCGACGGGCATCGGCTGGTTCTGCTGATCGGGCGGAAGCCATTGCCCGCCGTACCCGGCCTGTGGCGGCACCCCCCAGGAAGAGTCGTTCATCAGACCTCGAGCAGCTCGGCTTCCTTGTGCTTGAGCAGCTCGTCCACCTGGGCGACGTACTTCGAGGTGGTGTCGTCGAGCTCCTTCTCGGCGCGGCGCCCCTCGTCCTCACCGACCTCGCCGTCCTTGATCAGCTTGTCGATGGCGTCCTTGGCCTTGCGGCGGACGGAACGGATCGAGACCTTGGCGTCCTCACCCTTGGTCTTGGCGACCTTGATGTAGTCGCGGCGGCGCTCCTCGGTCAGCTCCGGGAAGACCACCCGGATGATGCTGCCGTCGTTGCTCGGGTTGACGCCGAGGTCGGAGTCACGGATGGCCTGCTCGATGTTGCGCAGGGCGCTCTTGTCGAACGGCGTCACGATGGCCATGCGCGGTTCCGGCACGGAGAACGAGGCCAGCTGGTTGATCGGCGTCATCGCGCCGTAGTAGTCGGCCACGATCTTGTTGAACATCGCCGGGTGGGCGCGACCGGTACGGATCGCGGCGAAGTCCTCCTTGGCGACCACGACGGCCTTCTCCATCTTCTCCTCGGCCTCGAGGAGGGTCTCTTCGATCACCACTTGCTCCTGCGTGTCTTGAAGTAGGCCCGGCATTCCGGCGGCGGCCGGCTGCGTCGTGTCTCTTCCCTGCACGGTGTCCGACCGGCAGGGCTTTGTCCATCCCCTGGCTGGGCGGCCGGGTCAGCCCTGGGCGCCCTGGTCGCCCACGAGCGTGCCGATCTTCTCACCCTTGACGGCCCGGGCGATATTGCCCTCGGCGAGGAGTTCGAACACGAGGATGGGAAGCTTGTTGTCCCGGCACAGCGTGATGGCGGTCGCGTCGGCCACCTTCAGGTCGCGGGTGATCACCTCGCCGTAGCCGAGGGAGTCGAACTTCACCGCGTCCGGGTTGGTCTTCGGGTCGGAGTCGTAGACCCCGTCCACGCCGTTCTTGCCCATGAGCAGCGCCTCGGCGTCGATCTCGAGGGCACGCTGGGCGGCGGTGGTGTCGGTCGAGAAGTACGGCATGCCCATACCGGCACCGAAGATGACCACGCGGCCCTTCTCCAGGTGGCGCACCGCGCGCAGCGGGATGTACGGCTCGGCGACCTGACCCATGGTGATGGCGGTCTGCACGCGGCTGTCGATGCCCTCCTTCTCCAGGTAGTCCTGGAGGGCGAGGCAGTTCATGACGGTGCCGAGCATGCCCATGTAGTCGGAGCGGGCGCGGTCCATGCCGCGGACCTGGAGCTCGGCGCCGCGGAAGAAGTTCCCGCCGCCGATGACGACGGCGATCTGTGCGCCGTCGCGCACCACGGCCGCGATCTCCCGGGCGATTTTGTGCACCACGTCGGGATCGACACCCAGCCCTCCGCCGCCGGAGAAAGCTTCTCCGGAAAGCTTCAGCAGAAAGCGCCCGGCGATTTTGCCGTCCTCGCTCTTCGCGCCCTTCTCACCCGTGTGGGTCTTGGTGGTCATGGAGATCTCCTCGTGGTGCACATACGAAGAAGGCCATTGCCGGTGGGGTGGTGTTCGCCTCCCATACGGCAATGGCCTCCTCGTCAGATCTGCGGTCGCCCGACGCGCACGCGCGCGTCGGTGCGTACGCGGGCGACTGCTGTCGACCCTAGCCGGGTCTTCCGTCGATCGCGGTACGGACTCAGATGCCGACCTTGATGCGCGAGAAGCGCTTCAGGGTGACACCGGCCTCGTCCAGGACCTTCTCGACGGACTTCTTGTTGTCCAGCGCGTACGGCTGGCCCAGGAGCGTGGCGTCCTTGAAGAAGCCGTTGAGGCGACCCTCGACGATCTTCGGCAGGGCGGCCTCGGGCTTGCCCTCGGCGCGGGTGGTCTCCTCGGCGACGCGGCGCTCGGACTCGACGACCTCGGCCGGGACGTCCTCCTTGGAGAGGTACTTCGGCGCGAAAGCGGCGATGTGCTGCGCGACGCCCTTGGCGACCTCGGCGTTCTCCTTGTCGAGCTCGACGAGGACACCGATCTGCGGCGGGAGGTCGGGCATGGTGCGGTGCATGTACGCCGTGACGTAGCCGCCGGAGAACTGCGCGAAGCGGTCCAGGACGATCTTCTCGCCGAGGTTGGCGTTGGCCTCGTCGACGAACGCCTGGACAGTCTTGCCGGCCTCGATCTCCGAGGCGAGCAGCGCCTCGATGTCGGCCGGGGAGGTCTTGGCGACGTGCGCGGCGATCGCGTTCGCGGCGGCCAGGAACTTCTCGCCCTTGGCGACGAAGTCCGTCTCGCACTTCAGCTCGACGATGACGCCGGAGGTGTTGTCGTCGGCGATGAGGGAGACGACGGCACCGTTCTCGGCGGAGCGGCCCTCGCGCTTGGCGACGCCCTTCTGGCCCTTGATCCGGAGCGCCTCGACGGCCTTGTCGACGTCGCCCTCGGCCTCGTCCAGCGCCTTCTTGCAGTCCATCATGCCGGCGCCCGTGAGCTCACGGAGCTTCTTGACGTCGGCGGCGGTGTAGTTCGCCATGATTCCTGGAATCTCTCTCGAAGTCTGAAGATCTACGGGTGAGACGGCGGGGGCTCGAGTGGGCCCCCGCCGTCGTCGCCCCGAAGGGGTGAGGGGTCAGGCCTGCTCGGCGTCCGCGGCCGGGGCGTCGGCCGGCTTCTCGTCCTCGGCCGGCTTCTCGTCCTCGGCCGGCTTCTCGGCCTCGGCGGCCGGAGCAGCCTCGGCGGCCGGAGCGGCGGCCTCGGCGTCCGCCTTCTTCTCGCCCTCGAGCAGGTCGCGCTCCCACTCGGCGAGGGGCTCGCCGGCGGCCTTCTCACCCTTCGCCTCGGCGGCGGCACCGGAGCGGGCGATGAGGCCCTCGGCGACGGCGTCGGCGATCACGCGGGTGAGCAGGGTGACGGAGCGGATGGCGTCGTCGTTGCCCGGGATCTTGTAGTCGACCTCGTCCGGGTCGCAGTTGGTGTCGAGGATGGCGACGACCGGGATGTTGAGCTTCCGGGCCTCACCGACCGCGATGTGCTCCTTCTTGGTGTCCACGATCCAGACGGCGCTGGGCACCTTCTGCATCTCGCGGATACCGCCGAGGGTCTTCTCGAGCTTGGCCTTCTCGCGGGAGAGGACCAGGAGCTCCTTCTTGGTCAGACCGGAGGCCGCGACGTCCTCGAAGTCGATCTGCTCGAGCTCCTTGAGGCGCTGCAGACGCTTGTAGACGGTCGAGAAGTTGGTGAGCATGCCGCCCAGCCAGCGCTGGTTGACGTAGGGCATGCCGACGCGGGTGGCCTGCTCGGCGATGGCCTCCTGCGCCTGCTTCTTCGTGCCGACGAACATGACCGTGCCGCCGTGGGCGACGGTCTCCTTGACGAACTCGTAGGCGCGGTCGATGTACGACAGCGACTGGAGCAGGTCGATGATGTAGATGCCGTTGCGCTCGGTGAAGATGAAGCGCTTCATCTTCGGGTTCCAGCGACGGGTCTGGTGACCGAAGTGGACGCCGCTCTCAAGCAGCTCCCGCATCGTGACGACGGCCATGGCCGTGTTCTCCTAATTCTCGGTTGTCGCGTCCGCCGGACGGCGGTCGCGCCTGACGCCCGAGCGCGCCGTGCCACAAAGGACCGAGGGGCGCTGACACACGTTCGCATCGTGAGAATCGACGGACCGGTGTCGGGGCGTGCGAAGTCGACCCGGTGACCCGGATCGCCACAAGAAGTGTACGGGACCGCCGGAGCGCCGGGTGACGCCGCTCTCCACAACTGGCCGGTTGTCCACAGTTCCGGACCAAGATCCCCGGGATGCGCCGCGGGGCGGGACCGTGGGCGCATGCGACACGGATCGATGGGGACGGGCAGGGGCGCGCCGCAGGCCGGGCCCCGGCCGTGGGGCGCACCCGCGCTCGCGGTGGTGACGGCGGCCCTGCTGCTGTTCGGGAGCGCGGCGGCCCTGGCAGCCGTGGCGGGGGTGCGCGCGGGGCCGGACTCTGCAGTGGGAGTGCGCGCGGGGCCGCGCGCCTCCGCGGCGCGGGGGGCGGCTCCCGCGGCCGCCCCCGCTCCGTCGCCCGCGCCCCCTGCATCGCCCGCGCCCCCTGCGCCTCCTCCGTCGCCCTCGCGGACGCCCTCGGCCTCGCCCGTTCCGGCCGCCGGGCGGAACTGGCCGGTCGGGGTACGCCCGGTGGTGCTGCGCGGCTGGGACCCTCCGGCCACGCGGTACGGCGCCGGTCACCGGGGAGTGGACCTCGCGGCGTCCGCGGGCGTGCCGGTACGGGCGGCGGCGGCCGGACGCGTGTCCTTCGCGGGACGGGTCGCGGGGCGCGGCGTCGTCTCGGTGGATCTGCCCGGCACGGGCGACCCCCCGCTGCGCACGACGTATCAGCCGCTCCGGCCGGTGGTGCACAAGGGCGAGGAGGTGGGCGCGGGCCAGCTGCTGGGCTATGTGGCGGAGGGGTGGGCCCACTGCCCGGTGAGCTGTCTGCACTGGGGGCTGCGCCGGGGGGAGACCTACCTGGACCCGTTGTCGCTACTGCCTCCGTGGCTGCTGCGGGGCGGCCCGTCGCGCCTGTTGCCCGTGCCGGCCACGGGCGGGCCGGAGTGAACGCAGGCGGGCCGGAGCTTAGTGACCCGGTCCCGGATCCGGCACCGGGTCACCCGTCCGAGCTGCGACCCGGGGAAGGGTCACCCCGTCCGCGGCGTCGGCCCCGGGCCAGGTCACCCCATCCGAGGCGTCGGCCCCGGAGCCGGTCACCCCGCCCCGGAGCGTCGCCCAGAGGCGGGCACCTTGTCCGGAGCGTCGACCCCGGAGCCGGTCACACCGTGCGGAGTGCGACACCGGGCCAGGTCACATGGTCGGTGCACTCGTCCCCGAGCCCGGGTACGCCGCCCGGGGACTCAGCCCCGAACTCCCCTGAGGGCAAGGGAAACGGCCGCCTCGGTGATGGCCGAGGGCGCCTCCGCAGCGCCGAGCTCGATGCGCCGCACCGCCGCGTCGACGATGCCCTGGACCAGCATGGCGGCCAGCCGCGGCTCCCGGTGCCCCATGGCGGCCAGCGCCTCCACGATCATGGCGACCAGCCCGCCGTGCGCGGCACGAATCTTCTCCCGGGCCCCGGCATCCAGCTCGCTCGCGGAGATGGCGACCACGGCCCGGTGGCGCCGGTCGCCGACGAGCGCGAGCTGCTGTCTCACATACGCCTCGACCTTGGCCTCGGGTCCGTCGGCGCGCTCCATCGCCGCCTCGACCTCGGCCGCCCACACCGGGAAGTCGACCTCGCACAGCTCCTCGACGACGGCGGCCCGCGACCGGAAGTACTCGTAGACCGAGGACCGCGCGAGGCCCGTGCGCTCGGCGAGTGCGGGGAAGGTCAGCGCTTCCGTACCGCCCTCGGACAGCAGGGAACGGGCGGCGTCCAGAAGAGCGCTGCGCTGCATCGACCTGTGCTCGGCCACGGAGGCCGCTCGAATCCTTGGCACGCCCTCCACTGTACGGAGGCGCTCGGCGGGGCGGGAGCCTGCCCGGCGCGGTCCGGGGGCGCGTGGCGCGCGCCGGGCGCCGGGCAACGCGCGGCAGGGACGATTCGCCTCCGTCAGCGCCCGAAGGCGGCCAGCTTCGCCCTGAGCTGGAGTACCGACTTCGTGTGGATCTGGCTCACCCGGCTCTCGGTCACCCCGAGGACGTTGCCGATCTCGGCGAGCGTGAGCCCTTCGTAGTAGTACAGGGTCACCACGGTCTTCTCGCGCTCCGGCAGGGTGTTGATGGCGCGGGCCAGGAACCGGCGCAGCTCGCGGTCCTCGGCCACCTCGACGGGGTTGTCGGCGGAGGTGTCCTCCAGCGTGTCCATGAGGCTGAGCCGGTCGCCGCCCTCGCCGCCGACGTGCAGCAGCTCCTCCAGGGCCACCACGTTGGCCAGCGACAACTGGCCGAACACCGCGTGCAGTTCCTCCAGCGCGATACCCATCTCGGCGGCCACCTCGCTCTCGGTGGGCGTGCGCCGCAGCTGGGCCTCCAGGGTGGCGTACGCCCGCTCGACATTGCGTGCCTTCTGCCGCACGGAGCGGGGGATCCAGTCGAGTGCCCGCAGCTCGTCGATCATCGCTCCGCGGATACGGGTGATCGCATAGGTCTCGAACTTGATCTCGCGCTCGATGTCGAACTTCTCGATCGCGTCGATCAGCCCGAACACGCCCGACGAAACGAAGTCGGCCTGCTCCACATTGGGCGGCAGCCCTACGCTGACCCGTCCCGCGACGTATTTGACGAGCGGCGAGTAGTGCAGGATCAGCTGCTCGCGCAGCCGCCCGTCGCCCGTCGCCTTGTACGACCGCCACAGCTCGTCGAGCGTCGAGGGGGCGGGAGGCCGCACGCTGCCGCGGGCAGCGGGGGGAGCTGCCGCCCGGTCAGACCCGGAGGTGTGCTGGGGCATTCGTCGCTCTCGTGCCGTTCTGCCATGAACCGGGCGGGACCGAGCGCGGCGCCCGGTCCCACCCTGAATCGCCTGGGAGTTGTCTGTCGAAGTCGGAATCCTGTGAGCGTAGCGTGACTGGAGTGTCGCGGTGCGCGAAGAAGCGGGGATCACCCCTGCGCAGATACGTTCCGCGGGAGGGCGCGCGGTTGCGCGATGGTTGCTGAGCGTAGCGGGAACGGCCCGTCAACTGCCGTGAATTCCCGGGCTTTCGGGGGGATGGCCGGACGGCCGAGCACGCTCGGTCACCGACTCCGCCCGGAAGGAAACAGCGACACGATCGCCTGGCGTGTCAACTGCCAGCCATCGCTGTGTCGTTCGACGAACCCCAGTGAGCGAAGTTCGTACAGTCTGCCGACCGCGTCATCGGGGGTGGTCCCGGCGCCGCGGGCGATGTCCTCGACCCGGGCGGTTCCCCGGGCGGGGAGCGCGGCCAGGACGCGCCCGGCGCCCGGGGCGAGCAGATCGCGCGGCAGGACCGGACCGCGCCGCTCCGGAGCCAGCTCCCCCATGCCGCCGACCAGCTCGACGACATCCGCCGCGTCGGACACCAGGACGGCCTCGCCGCGCAGCAGCTCGTGCACCCCGGCGGAGAGCCCGCTGGTGGCGGGTCCGGGGACGCCCATCGTGAGCCGGCCGAGCCGCTGCGCGCTCCGGGCGGTGGACAGCGCACCGCTGCGGTACGCCGCCTCGACGACGACGGTGCCGCGGGTGAGCGCGGCGATCACCCGGTTGCGAAGCACGAACCGGCTGGGCGTCGGATGGTCGCCCGGCGGCAGCTCACCGACCAGGAGGCCCTGCTGAGCGATCCGCTCGATCAGCTCGGCGTGGCCTCGCGGATAGGGCTGGTCGACGCCGCAGGCCAGCACGGCCACGGTGGCCCCGGCCGCGCCGAGCGCCCCGCGGTGCGCCGCGCCGTCCACGCCGTAGGCCCCACCGGACACGACGACCCAGCCCCGCTCGGCCAGGCCCGCGCCCAGCGTCATGGCCATATGGGCGCCGTACGAGGTGCAGGCGCGGGCCCCCACCAGCGCGACCGAGCGCAGCGCCCATATCCGCAGGTGGGCACGGCCGCGGATCCACAGCCCGATGGGGCGCGCATCGCCCAGGTCGTCGAGCTGCGCCGGCCACTCGGCGTCACCGGGACACACGAAGCGGGCACCGGCCGCCCGGGCGGTGTCCAGGTCCTGCCGGGGCCGGGCATGGGCGGCGCGCGCCTGCAGGCCCGCCCACCGCTTCTCCGTCACCCCGGGCAGGGGCGTCCCGGCACCGCGCAGCCGCTCTGCCACGGCCTCGGGCCCCCACTGCCGCAGCCACCGTCCACCGGCCTCGTCGCCGGGCTCCAGGACCCGGCAGAGCAATGCGCGGGCCAGGCGTTCCCCGTCCGCGCCGTCGCGAGTCACGCCGGTGCGCCGATCGTCATCGGCACCCCACGGGGGATCCCGGTACGCAGTTGGAGGGCGAGGCCCACGTCCCCCGCGTCCGGCCGGGGGTGTCCGGCCAGGTCCGCCACGGTCCAGGCGACGCGCAGGACGCGGTCGAGGCCTCGCGCCGTCAGCAGCCCTCGCTCGAGGCCCCGCTCGGCTTCGGCCATCGCCCCGGCCACCGCGTGCCAACGGGTGCGCAGTTCGTGTCCCGGCACCTCGCCGTTGGTGCGCCACGGGGTGCCCGCCAGCCGTGCGGCGGCCCGCTCGCGCGCCGCGAGAACGCGATCGGCGACGTCCCGTGTGGACTCGCCCCTCGTGTCGCCCGCCATCAGTTCGGCCCTGGTCACGGGCTCCACCTCGACTCTGAGGTCGACCCGGTCGAGCAGCGGTCCGGAGAGCCGGGCCTGGTACCGGCGGATGGCGGAGGGCGGACAGTCGCACATGTCGCCCACCTGGGTGAAACGCCCGCAGGGGCAGGGGTTCGCGGCCAGCACCATCAGAAACCGCGCCGGGAAGCGCACCACGCCCGCGCTGCGTGCGACCACGACGTGCCCGGATTCGAGGGGCTGGCGCAGGGCGTCCAGGGCATGGCCGCTGAACTCCGGCGCCTCGTCCAGGAAGAGAACGCCCCGGTGGGCCAGTGACACCGCACCGGGCCGGGCCAGTCCCTTGCCGCCCCCGACGAGGGACTGCATGGTCGCGGAGTGGTGGGGCGCGCAGTAGGGCGGCACGTCCACCAGCGGCTTGCCGTGCGGCAGCATGCCGGCGACCGAGTGCACGGCCGTCACCTCCAGCGACTCCTCCCTGGTGAGCCGTGGCAGGACCGATGGCAGACGCTCGGCGAGCATCGTCTTGCCGGCGCCGGGCGGCCCCTGGAGGAAGAGGTGGTGCCGGCCCGCCGCCGCGACCTCCACGGCTGTCCTCGCCGACCGCTGGCCGACGACGTCGGCGAGGTCGCAGGCCTGGTCCTGGGGTGCGGCCGCGACGCCCCCGAGGCCGGCGCCGAACCCCGTCCCGGGTGCGCACAGGCCGGCGAGCAGCCGGCCCGCACGGCCTTCCTCGTCCGGGTCCTCCTCGGGCACGGGCTCGTCCGTCAGCACCGCGATCAGCTGCCGCAGGCTCCGCACGCCCAGCACCGAGACACCCGGCACCAGCGACGCCTCTGCGGCCGCGGACTCGGGGACGACGACCTGCTCGTATCCGGCGTCGGCCGCGGCCAGGACGGCCGGGAGGACGCCCCGCACGGGGCGCACGCGGCCGTCGAGCCCGAGTTCGCCGATCATGACGATGTCGGCGAGCACACGGGGGTCGATGCGCTCGGCGGCTCCGAGCACGGCGCTGGCGACGGCCAGGTCGAATCCACTGCCGCCCTTGGGCACGGACGCCGGGCTGAGGCCGACCGTGAGCTTCTTCTGGGGCCAGGCCGCGCCCGAGTTCACCACGGCCGCCCTGACCCGGTCCCGGCTCTCGGTGAGGCTCTTGTCGGGGAGCCCGACGAGCGTGAAGGCGGCCACCCCGGGTTCCAGGTCGGCCTGCACCTCGACGACGACACCCTCGACGCCGACCAGCGCCACCGAGCACGTACGCGCGAATCCCATCAGGCCACCCCCCGTGCGTGCTCGACGACCGGCGCGCCACGCTCCGGGAGCAGGACGCCCACCAGGTCGATCCGCACCCCGCCGGGTGGTGCGCCCCCGTGTTCCTGGGTCCAGCGCTCGGCGAGTCCGCGCAGCCGCTCCGCCTTGGCGGGCGTGACCGACGCCATGGGGTGTTCGAAGGAGCCCGCCCTGCGGGTCTTGACCTCGCAGACGACCAGGGCGTCGCCGTCCCGGGCCACGATGTCGATCTCGCCGGTTCTGCCGCAGCGCCAGTTGCGCTCCAGAACCGTCATCCCGGCCTCGGTCAGCCGCCGCGCGGCCACGTCCTCGCCGTATCTGCCCAGTGCGCTGCGTGCCGTGCGTGCGTTGCGTGCCGTGCGTGCGTTCATGTCGCACCACCTCCGGCACCCACACTGGGGCAGGGCCGGCACGCTATGGGATCTTGGTGGATGGCCGTCCGATTGGGGATAACTCCACCACCCGTACGAGTGGTCTCGTGAGCGGGTTTTCGAGCTGCCGGGCCGGTGCTCGCGAGCGCACGGTCGGGCCGACGAGGGCCGGAGTCCCTCGGTCGGCCGGGCGCGGAGCCCCCGCTGTTGGCGGGGAGCCCTCACCGGTCAGGGCGGAGCCCCTGGCTCAGCCGGGTGGCCCTCAGCCGCCGGGGAGCTCCAGGTCGCTCTTGTTCAGCTCCTCGATGTTCACGTCCTTGAACGTCAGCACCCGTACCTGCTTGACGAACCGCGCGGGTCGGTACATGTCCCAGACCCAGGCGTCCGCCATCGACACCTCGAAGAACACCTCGCCCTGGACCGAGTGCACCTGCATCTCGTAGTCGTTGGTGAGGTAGAAGCGCCGCTCGGTCTCGATCACGTATTTGAACAGACCGACGACATCGCGGTACTCCCGGTAGAGCTTCAGCTCCATCTCGGTCTCGTACTTCTCGAGGTCCTCGGCGCTCATGGCATGTTCCCCTTCAGCCGTGCGATCCCCCCATTGTGCGCCAGTCCTGGGGGCCTCTAGACGATTTCGGTGTCCAGAACCTCAGGAGTGGCCGGGGGACCCTCGTCGAGCAGCTTGCGCAGCAGTCCGGCGAGTCTGGTCGGATACACCGTCTCATGTGCTTCGGTCAGTTCCCGGCACGTCCACCAGCGCGCTCCGGCGACGGTGCGGCGTTCCAGCTCCGTCAGCCCGTCCGAGAGGGCCGCCGCCGGTGTCGGCGCCGTGCGTCTCGTACGGGCCAGGTAGTACCACTCGTCCTGGTCCCAGCGCTGCCCGGCGAACGGGAAGGAGCACAGGCGCCGCCAGAGCACCGGGCCCAGCTCGACGTCCGTGATGCCGGTCTCCTCGGCCAGCTCCCGCAGGGCGGCCTGCTCGCGCGTCTCATCGCCCTCCACGCCGCCGCCGGGTGTGAACCACCAGTCGTCGGCCCGGTCGCCCGGTTCGTGCCCGTGCAGCAGCAGGATGCGGTCCTCCGGGTCGAGAAGGACGACCCGGGCCACCTTCCGCGGCTCGCGCACCGGCGCGGGGACGTCGCTCCCGAGCCGTGCGGCGCCGTCCGTCCCCCGGTCCGGCACGGCCGCGTCAGACCCCGGCACTCGCCATCTCCCGGCGCTGCGGGCTGCGCCGGCCGGCCAGCCGCTTGGCCACGGACCCGTAGGAGGCCCCGCCGAAGACGAGCACGGCGCCCGCCACGACGATCGCGACCACGGTCCGGAACGGGCCGGGCTGGGAGATGCCGCCGGGCAGGGACTCGAAGTTGCTGGGACGGTCCAGCATGCCGTTCATGGGCCACACCACGGCGTCGACCCGGGCCTCGACCGCGCTGCGCGGCACCGAGCCCTTGCCCGAGTCCTCCAGGTGCACGCTGGAGTCCAGCGAGCCGCTGCGCTCGTCGCCGAGCAGGAAGATGCGGCCCGCGGGGACCACGGTCGCCGGAATGCCGGTCAGGGAGGCCTTCTGGTCCTGCGGCAGGTAGGGCTCGTCGATCGCCTTGCCGTTGACCGTCAGCTTGCCATCGGTGCAGCAGGCCACCTTGTCGCCGCCCACCGCGACGACCCGCTTGACCATCGGCATGTTGCCCCAGGTGGCCTGGCGGAAGACCACCACGTCGCCACGGCGGACCTCGCTGCCGTCGATGCGCTGCGCGAGGACCCGGTCACCGGCGCCGATGGTCGGGGTCATCGACTCGGTCGGCACGGTGTAGGGCCGGTAGACGATCGCGCCCCAGACGAACCCGCCGAGGAACAGCACACAGCCAAGGGCCACGGCCAGTCCCGACAGCACGCTGCCGAGCCGTCCGCGGCCCTCGTCCGTACCACGTGTCCTGCTCATCCCAGTGCTCCCCAGGGTCGGAGAATCGATCCCCCGTCCCGGGCGAGGGGACGTGGAAGATCGGCGATCTGGGACGGCACCCTACCCGGCGGTCTTCCCGGCGGTAACCCTGGTGTCCGGGCCGGTGATCCGCACGGTCGTCCGGCGACGGCGCCAGAGCACGATCGGCGCCGCGCCCGCGAGCCCGAGCACGCCGGGTGCCGCGCCCTCGGCCGCGGCGAGGCCCGGCTGGTCGAACGTGCTGGGCACCGGCAGCGTGGCCCAGCGGGTGGGCGGCCAGGCGACCACGATGGCACGGCCGACGACGTGGTCGATCGGCACGAAGCCCTGGTCCTTGTCCTGCTGGTGGTAGCGGGAGTCCAGCGAGTTCTGCCGGTGGTCACCCATGACCCAGATTTTGCCCTTGGGCACCGTGACCTTGAACTGGCCGCCCTCATTGTCGACGCTGCAGGGGGTGTTGCCCGCGTAGACGTACGGCTCGTTCAGCGCCTTGCCGTTGATCTTCAGCGGGCCCGTGCCCTTGCACTCGACGGTGTCGCCGCCGACCGCGACGACCCGCTTGATGAGGTCCTTCTCCTCGGCGGACGGCATCAGGCCGATCCAGCTGAGGACCCGCTGCACCGGGTTGACGTGCGGTGTCGGCTCACCTGCGAGCCAGTTGTCCGGGTCGTGGAAGACGACGACCTCGCCGCGCTGGGGCTCCGAACCGAACCACGGGGTCAGCTTGTCCACGAGCACCCGGTCGCCCCGCTGCAGCGTGTTCTGCATGGAGTCGGAGGGGATGGAGAACGCCTGCACCAGGAACGTCTTGATCAGCAGGGCCAGGACCAGCGCGATACCGATGAGCAGCGGCAGTTCCTTCCAGAACGACTTCGGCTTCTTCGGGCCGTCGCCGCGCGTGCGCGGGGTGTTGCCCTCCGCCCCGCGGCCGCCGCCGCTCAACTCGCGCTCAGGGTCCATGTCGTCCTTCGGGCCTGCGGCGTCGGGGCGCCCCGGCCGCTCTTCGGGGCCTTCGTGTCCGGATCGTGCGCCGACCGCCAAATCCCCCACATCCACTCCTCACTCCGTGCCGCTGCCTGCCCCGTAGTCGATGCAGGCCCACCACTCCCATAACGAGCGGGAGTTCCGCAGGGGTCGGGAGTGGGACCAATCCGTTCAGATCCGAGGGAGCCACCCTATGCGACGCGCCGAGCGCGGAAGACGACCCTCCGCGCGCGTCGGTCACCGATGCGTAGGTGTCCGGCTCCTCCAGCTTCCGCCAGTGACCGACGGGCCATGCGATGACGAGGGCGCGCCCCACCACCGAGTCCTCGGACACGGTGCCGCCGTAGCCCTCGTTGCGGTGGAAGCGCGAGTCCGCCGAGTCGGCCCGGTGATCGCCCATCACGAAGAGCCGGCCCTGGGGGACCCGTACCTCGAAGGCGAAGTCGGAGGGCTTGTTGCCCGGATGGATGTACGGCTCGTTGAGGGGGGTGCCGTTGACGGTGACGCGGCCCTGCGCGTCGCAGCACTTGACGTCGTCCCCGCCGACCGCGACGACCCGCTTGATCAGGTCGCGTTCGTTGTCCGACGGCAGCAGCCCGATGAAGGTCAGCCCTTCCTTGACCTGCTTGACGACGACGGGGTCGCTCTTCTTCTTGCCCTGCTCCTGCTCCAGCCAGTGGCCGGGGTCCTGGAAGACGACGACGTCCCCCCGGTGCGGCTTGGCGCCGAACCACGGCGTGAGCTTGTCGACCAGGACGCGGTCGCCGATCCGGATCGTCTGCTCCATGGAGCCGGACGGGATCACGAACGCCTGTACAAGGAACGTCTTCAGGACCAGCGCTATGAGTACGGCGACCCCGACGAGGAGGGGTATCTCCTTGATCGCCGAGCGTCGCCTGCGCCGCTTCACCTTGCGGGCGAGCTTGCGCCGCTCGGCGCGGCCCGGCAGCACGGGGCCGCTGGTGGGCCGCGATCCGGTGGGCAGCCGTGTGTCGGTGCTGTGGCTGGCGCGGGTCCTTCCTCGGTTACCCACGGGCGCCGCCCCGGCCGAGCGCGGCCCAGTGCCTCAAGGGCCAGCCCACCCAGGCGGCTCTGCCGATCACGGAGGTGACGGGCACCATGCCGCCGCCGGGCTGGCCGAGGTGGTCGCGCGAGTCGCTGGAGTCGCTTCGGTGGTCACCGAGCAGGAAGAGGGTCCCGGACGGCACGGCCACGTCGAACGGCACCGCGGACGGTGCGTCCCCGGGGTAGAGATACGGCTCCTCGACCGGATTGCCGTTCACCCGGATCCTCCCCTTGCTGTCGCAGCACACCACATGGTCTCCCCCGATGCCGACGACACGTTTCACATAGTCGGCGTCGCCGAAGTATCCCGTGCCGTCGAACACAACGACGTCGCCGCGCTTCGGCTCGGCACCGAAACGGTACGCCACCTTGTTTACGAGAACGCGGTCCCCGACTCTCAGTGCGGGCTCCATCGAACCGCTCGGAATTTCGAACGGCTGCATCACAAAACGGCTGAGGACCAGCAGGGACAGCAGGCACAGCAGGGCACCCAGGGTGATCCGCCCGCCGGGCAGCCACTCGACGAACCGGGAGACGCGGGTCGGGATGCGCACGAAGCGCGACCGCTCCTCCGTGTCCCCGCCTTCGGCGGGTCTGGGGGAGCGGCCGCGCTCCGGATGCTGTGTGTCGGTGTCCATCGAGGCCAGATGCTATCCGCCCTTGCTGTGACACCTTCTGTCGGCTCTGTCGCCTCCGGGGTGCCGGGGGCGAAGCCGGACGCGAGATCAGTTCTCGCGCTTCTCCTTGATCTTCGCGGCCTTGCCGCGCAGCTCGCGCAGGTAGTACAGCTTGGCGCGACGGACGTCACCGCGGGTCACGAGCTCGATCTTCTCGACGATCGGCGTGTGCACCGGGAAGGTGCGCTCGACGCCGACAGAGAAGGAGACCTTGCGGACCGTGAAGGTCTCGCGCACGCCGGCGCCCTGACGGCGGATGACGACGCCCTTGAACTGCTGCACACGGGAGCGGTTGCCCTCGATGACGCGCACGTGGACGTTGACGGTGTCACCCGGGCGGAAGGCCGGGACGTCGCTGCGCAGCGACGCGCTGTCGACGGAGTCGAGCAGGTGAGACATGATGTCTGCTTTCTTCGCTGATGCCACAGGTCATCAACGGAAGTCGATTCGAGTTGGTGATTGCTGTGCGCGTCGGGCCGGGCGTCGTGTCCCCCTGTGGCAGGGGCGCCGCGTCGGACGACGCACAACAGCGGGCTATTCTTCCACGGCCTGTGGCCTGCGCCAAAATCGGCCGCCCGGTTCCGGTGCCCACCCCAGTATGGACAGGGTTTCGCGGTCCTTCTTGTCGAACGCCGCCGCGTCGCAGCGCTCGATGAGGTCGGGCCGGTGGGCCGCCGTACGCTTCAGCGCCTCGTCACGGCGCCAGCGCGCGATCTTCCCGTGGTGGCCGCTGAGCAGCACCTCCGGGATGCCGCGGCCGCGCCAGGCGGGGGGCTTGGTGTAGACGGGGCCTTCCAGGAGGTTGGCCATGGCGCCGGGCGCAAAGGAGTCGTCCCGGTGCGACTCGGCGTTGCCGAGTACGCCGGGCAGCAGCCGGGCCACGGCCTCCGTGATCACCAGGACGGCGGCCTCGCCGCCCGCGAGCACGTAGTCGCCGATGGACACCTCGTGGACGGGCATACGGGTGGCGTACTCGTCCATGACCCGGCGGTCGATGCCCTCGTAGCGGGCGGGCGTGAAGATCAGCCAGGGCTGCTGCGCGAGCTCCACGGCGACCTCCTGGGTGAAGGGCCGCCCGCTGGGCGTGGGCACGACGAGGACGGGCTCGCGTGCGCCGGTCTCGTACCCCTCGGCGACGATGTCGTCGAGGGCGTCACCCCACGGTTCGGTCTTCATCACCATGCCGGGGCCGCCGCCGTAGGGGGTGTCGTCGACGGTGTTGTGCCGGTCGTACGTCCACTGCCGCAGGTCGTGCACCCGGACGTCGAGCTGACCGCGCGCGCGTGCCTTGCCGACCAGGGAGACGTTCAGCGGTTCGAGGTACTCGGGGAAGATCGTGACGACGTCGAGACGCATCAGCGGCCGCCCTCCGCGGCATCCCCGCCGGCCGTGGCGTCTTCGCCGGCCGTGGCGCTCTCGTCCTCGGCCGTCGCGGTCCCGTCGGCCGTGGCGCTCTCGTCCTCGGCCGTCGCGTCCTCGTCCCTCGACGAGGCGACGACCGCGCGGTCGTCGATGAGCCCGGGCGGCGGGACGATGACGGCCCGCTGCTCCTCCAGGTCGATCTCGGTGACGATCTCCTCGACGAACGGGATGAAAACCTCGCTGCCGTCCGGCCGTTCCACCACGAAGAGGTCCTGCGAGGGCAGGTGCGAGATCTCGGTGATCCGGCCGACCTCGATGCCGTCCTCGGTGACCACGTCGAGGTCCATGAGCTGGTGGTCGTAGTACTCGTCGGGCTCCTCGGGGCGCTCCTTCGGGTCGACCTCGGCGATGAGCAGGGTGTTGCGCAGGGCCTCGGCGGCGGTGCGGTCGCGGACCCCCTCGAAGCGCAGCAGCAGCCGGCCGCTGTGCACCCGGCCGGTCTCGATGGTGAGCGGCCCACGGGAGGCGGGGTCGGTGGCCAGGACGGCCCCGGGCGCGAGCCTCAGCTCCGGCTCGTCGGTCCGTACCTCGACGGTGACCTCGCCCTTGATGCCGTGGGCGCGGCCGATCCGTGCGACTACCAGCTGCACTGTGCTTGCTCTCCTGTCGTCTGCCTGGGGCATTGCTTGCGATACGACTGCGGGCCGGGGACGGCTCGTAAGCCCTCCCCGGCCCGAGCCGGTGCTGCGTATTGTCAGCGAACCTGGTCCACGTCGACGAGGTCGACGCGGACGCCGCGGCCACCGATGGCGCCCACGACGGTGCGCAGAGCGCGTGCGGTGCGGCCATTGCGGCCGATCACCTTGCCGAGGTCGTCGGGGTGGACCCGGACCTCGAGGACACGCCCGCGGCGCAGGTTGCGCGAAGCGACCTGCACATCGTCAGGGTTGTCGACGATGCCCTTCACGAGGTGCTCGAGAGCCTCCTCGAGCATGCTCAGGCCTCGGTCGACTCAGCCGAAGAGGACTCAGCGGCGGCCTCGTCCTTCTTCTCGGCCTTCTTCTTCTGGGTGATGGCCTCACCCTTGGCCTCGTCGTCGCCGCCGAGGGACTCGAACGACGGACGCGCGGCCTTGGCCTCCGGCTGCAGCAGCGGGGCCGGGGCGGGCTCGCCCTTGAACTTCTGCCAGTCGCCGGTCTTCTTCAGGATGGCGAGCACCGGCTCGGTCGGCTGCGCGCCGACACCCAGCCAGTACGCCACACGCTCGGCGTTGACCTCGATGCGCGAGGGGTTCTGCACCGGGTGGTACAGACCGATCTCCTCGATGGCCCGGCCGTCACGGCGGGTACGGGAGTCGGCGACGACGATGCGGTAGTGAGGCGAACGGATCTTGCCCAGACGCTTCAGCTTGATCTTGACTGCCACGGGAGTGGGTTCTCCTGGTTTGACGTGGTGGGGCACAACGAGATGCCGCGTGGGGTTGCGGTACCCGATGGCCCGCTGGACGCGTCAGCCGGAGGAGAGAGGGGTCCTGTGCGGCTGTCGAGTACAGCTAGCCATTGTGCCATACCGTCGCAGGGTGGCCGGACCGGGGCGTACGCGGCCCGGAGCGCGCCCGTGCCCGCGGCTGCCGACCCCCCGCCGGTACCGGGAGGCGGACGGTGCGATCCGGCAGGGGCGCCACACCGCCGATCCGTCGCCACGGACATGGCCTGGGTAATCGTCCGCGGCACACCGGGCTGGGTCCGCATCCTTCGCACACGAACGGCAGCCGGCGCTCGGGTGGGCGACACGCCCGTGCCGGGCGCACTCCCCGCGCGCACCATCCCGCCCATGTGCGCCCCGCACAGCGGCCTTACGCCCGTGCGCGCCCCGCACAATGCACCGGCGCGCGCACCGCGCACGCCTGGAGCACACGCGCCACCACTTCAGCCCGCGGACAACCCTCGCCACCGCCGGGCATGCGCACCCAGCACGCGCACCCAGCTGCACGTGCCCTCCGGCATCGGCCCCCGGCGCCTCCCCCCGGCGCCGGAGCCCCTCCGGTCCTCACTTCCGGGCGGCTGCCCGCGGGCGCGGCGCCGGACCGGCGCGTGCCCGTGGCGGCGGCCCGCCTCAGTGCGCTCCCGCGCCCGCCCCCACCGGCTCCGGGATGCGGAAGGGCTTGCCGCAGCCCCCGCACATGATCGGCGCCTGGGCCAGGACCGACGGCACCACGCGGACATTGCGGCCGCAGTCGCAGACCGCCTTGACCCGGACCCCGCCCCCGGAGGAGCCGTGCCGGGCGGCCGGACCCCGGAAGCTGCGGGCCGTGTCGGCGGCCGTCGCCGCGGTGTGCGCCTTGAGGGCGCGCTGCAACCGCTCGATCGTCGGGCGGTACCGCTTCTTCGCCTCAGGGCTGAGTGTCACCAGCGAGAAGCCGCTGCTGGGGTGCGGCTCCTCCGGGTGGTCGAGACCCAGCTCCTCGGCGATCGCAAGGAATCTGCGGTTGTGATAGCGGCCGGCGCGCGAGGTGTCGCGGACACCGCGGGCGGCGGCGATGCCATGGACTGCCTCATGGAGGAGTCGTTCGAAGGAGAGCTCGTGCCCACAGGCGGACGACGACTCCCCGATCAGGGATTCGGGCGCGGCGAGATCCGGCAGCTCGGGGTGGTGCCGCTGAATATCGGCCCACGCCTGCGCCAGCTCTGCGGCGAGAACAGGTGGTGTCGTGCTCACGTCGTGACAACGAGCGGAGGTGCCCCTGTGTTCCTATTCCGGGGCATCCCAAATAATTTGCACGTACCCGTCAGTTGCCGCTGATGCGCAGGGACGAGGGCGGGTGCGCCGATCTGCGGAGAAGCCTCGCAGCTCCCACCAAGGTGGTACGTAGCCACACGTACGCCCCGACGCGTAGCGGAGCTCGTACGTCCGGGACCGCCGGCGCCCCGGTGACCCCTGTTGCCGAACGGACGGTCAGTAGGCGCGGGCCACGACGGCGACGTTACCGGGTGCGTCATCGGTGTCGGGCACCGACCCGTCCTCGGCGACCAGACACCGTACGGTCACCCCGTGCTCGGCGATCCGGGCCTCGCCCGCCGCGCCGAGCACGGCCCAGGGGATGCGCGCCCAGCCGCCGGCCGAGGCGGCCTCCACGGCCTCATCGGCCGTCGTGACGTCCGCGGTGCGCGACTCCCTGCGTCCACGGGCCTGCCGCAGCAGCAGCGCCTGGTCCTCCTCGAGGATCACGGGAACCGCGCCCACCAGGGAGCCCACGGTGATCGGCGCCTTCCCGCCGGGGATGCGGCGGGCGAGCACCGCGGTGCCGCTCTCCAGGTCGCGGGGGCCCACCTCGATGCGCAGCGGCACCCCCTTGAGCTCCCAGTCGACGGCGCGCCGGCCGAACGGCGTGTCCATCCGGTCGTCGACCTGGACGCGCAGCCCCGCGGCGGCCAGCAGGGCACCGATCTCGCGGACCCGGGTGAGCACCTCCTCGTCGCCCCGGACGGCCAGGACGACGACCTGGACGGGGGCGAGACGGGGCGGGACGCGGAGCCCGTCGTCGTCGCCGTGCATCATCACCAGGGCGCCGATCATGCGGGTGGTGGACCCCCAGGAGGTCTGCCAGACGAGTTCCCGGTGCCCCTCCCTGGTCAGATAGCGAATGTCGAACGCGCGGGCGAAGTTCTGGCCGAGCTCGTGGCTCGTGCCCAGCTGGAGGGCCTTGCCGTCGCCCATCATCCCCTCGAGCGTCAGCGTGTTGACGGCCCCGGCGAAGCGTTCCCGTGGCGTCTTGCGGCCCAGGACGACGTCCATGGCGAGGACGTTCTCCATGAAGTCCGCGTACACCTCGCGGTGGATCCGGGCCGCGAAGCCGCGGGCCTCCTCGCGCGTGGCGTGCGCGGTGTGCCCCTCCTGCCAGAGGAACTCCGACGTCCGCAGGAAGAGCCTCGGCCGCAGCTCCCAACGCACGACGTTCGCCCACTGGTTGATGAGCAGCGGCAGGTCCCGGTAGCTCTGCACCCACTTGGCGAAGTAGTCATTGACGATCATCTCGGAGGTGGGGCGTACCACGACGGGCTCCTCCAGCTCCTTGCCGCCGCCGTGGGTGACCACGGCGAGTTCGGGTGCGAAGCCCTCGACGTGCTCGGCCTCCCGGGCCAGGTACGACTGGGGGATGAAGAGCGGGAAGTAGGCGTTCTGGGTGCCCGTGGCCTTGATACGGGCGTCCAGGTCGTGCTGCATCCGCTCCCACAGCCCGTACCCGTACGGCCGGATCACCATGGTGCCGCGCACCGGCCCGTTGTCCGCGAGTTCCGCCTTGGCGACGAGGTCCTGGTACCAGCGCGGGAAGTCGTCCGCACGCGGTGTGAGCACCGGTTGCTTGGCCATGCCGCGCATGCTACGGCGCCGACGGGCGCACGAAACGTGATTGCACCGGCGCACGGTTGCGTCGTGCAGTGGCTCGCAACCATTGGCCCACTACCCCTGGACGGGGCAGCGGATGGGGAGTTCCCTGGCATACGGGGGGAGTGCGAGCGCACTGCGCGGGGCGGACCAACAGGGCACTGCGGCATTCTCGGCGGATTGGGGCGCATTTCGATGACACCTACGCTCGTGCGGCGGCACCGGGACGGTACGGGAACGGCTCCCCCCGTGGACCGGTGCCCCGTGGACCCGCGGGCACGCGCACGCGACTGGGCGGAAATACAGGAGCGGATGCTGGTGCCGCTCTACGAAGCGGTGTACGAACGGCTGGAGCTGGGCCCGGCCGACCGTCTGCTGGGGCTGGGCTGCGGCTCGGGGCTCGCGCTGCTCCTGGCGGCGGCCCGGGGCGCCGCGGTGACGGGCGTGGACGCGGCGTGGCCCGAGCGGCTGGAACTGGCGCGCGAGCGCCTGCCGGCGGAGACGGCGCCCGGCGTGCGCGCGGGCGCGGAGGCCCTGGTGGTCGACGGCGGCCCCGCGGACCTGGCCGGCCCGGCCTCCCCCACATACACCGTGGTGACGGCGTTCCAGCCGATCGGATGTGTCGCGGGCGACTCCGAGGACCTTCTGGACCTGTTGACCGAGGCCGCGCCGCTGACGGCACGCGGCACCTGCGTCGTGCTCACCGGCTGGGGTCCGCCCGAGCGCTGCGCCACCTCCGCGGTGCTGCGCGTGGCCGCACTCCCCCAGGCTCTCGACCTCCCGCGCGCGGGGACCGCCCCGCTCCCCGATCCCCTGCGCGCCACGGGCGGTTGGCGCACGGCCGGCCGCGACGACCTGGAGGACGTCGCCCAGCGTGCGGGCCTGCGCCCGGACGGCTCGGGCCGCGTCGCCTGCCCCTTCGGCTACGCCGACCTGGACTGCGCGGTACGCGGCCTGCTGTCGACGGGCCTGTTCGACCGGGCCGTCGAGGCCACCGACCCGGCCCAGGTGGAGAAGGAACTGACGGAGGCTCTGCACCCGTACGAGCGGAGGGACGGCACGGTGTGGATGCCCAATGTCTTCCGCTATCTGATCGCCCGTACGCCGTAGGGCGCATGGTGCGGGGTGCGCGGGCCGGGGCTCAGGCGTCCTTCTTCATCCGCGGGATCCCCGCGACCTGGTAGACGGCGGCCTCCTCCAGCGTCTCGTTGGCGAGCAGCGCCTCCGCAAGGGCGTCGAGCTTGTCCCGGTGCTCCTGGAGCTGCCCGCACGCGGAGTCGTAGCACTCGTCCACGATCCGCCGCATCTCCCCGTCGATCGCGTCGAGCGTCTCGGGCGCCGCGGCGAGTCCGTAGGCCTGCTGCGCGTCGCTCGGCAGGGCGGAGAGCCGTCCGACGCGCGGGCTCATGCCCCAGCGTCCGACCATGCCGCGCACGATGTTGGTGACCTGTTCGAGGTCGTTCTCGGCACCCGTCGTGACGACGCCGAAGACGACGTGCTCGGCGGCCATCCCGCCGAGTGCGCCGATGATGCGTCCGCGCAGGTACTCCTCGGTGTAGGCGTAGCGGTCGGTCTCCGGTGTGGAGAGCGTGACGCCCAGGGCGCGTCCGCGCGGCACGATGGTGATCTTGCGGACGGGGTCGGCGCCGGGCTGGAGCATGCCGAGCAGGGCGTGGCCGCTCTCGTGGTAGGCGGTGCGGCGGCGCTCGTCGTCCGGCATCACGAGGGGGCGCTCGGCGCCGAGCTGGACCTTCTCCAGGGCCTCGGACAGGTCCGCCTGGGTGACCTGCGACTGCTTGCGCTTCACGGCCATCAGGGCGGCCTCGTTCGTGAGGTTGGCCAGGTCGGCGCCGGTCATGCCGGGGGTGCTGCGCGCGACCCGATCGAGGTCGACGTCCGGGGCGAGGGGGATGTCCCTGCTGTGGATCCTGAGGATGGCCTCGCGTCCCCTGCGGTCGGGCGGCGAGACCTGGACGACCCGGTCGAAGCGGCCAGGGCGGGTGAGGGCGGGGTCGAGGATGTCGGCGCGGTTGGTGGCGGCGGTGACGATGACGCCCTCGGAGCCGGAGAACCCGTCCATCTCGGTCAGGATCTGGTTGAGGGTCTGCTCGCGCTCGTCGTGACCGCCCACCGCGGCGCCCGCCGCCCGGGCCCGGCCGATGGTGTCGATCTCGTCGATGAAGATGATCGAGGGGGCGACCTTGCGGGCCTCGGCGAAGAGCTCGCGCACCCGTGAGGCCCCGACGCCGACGATCATCTCGATGAACTCGGACGCGGAGGCCGAGAAGAACGGCACCCCGGCCTCGCCCGCGACCGCGCGCGCAAGGAGCGTCTTCCCGGTGCCGGGCGGCCCCGCGAGGAGCACACCGCGCGGCATTTTGGCGCCCATCCTGCGGTAGGCGTCCGGGTTCTTCAGGAAGTCGACGACGTCGTTGAGCTCGCCCCTGACCTCGTCGATGCCGGCCACGTCGGCGAACGTGGTGCGTCCGGGGCCGGGCGACAGTTCGACGGGGCGCGGCGGCGCCTTGCGATGGAACATGCCGCCGGTGCCGCCCAGGCCGTTGCGCATCCGGCGCGCGAAGAAGATCCACAGGAAGACGAGCAGCGCCAGCGGCACGAGCGAGAGCAGCAGGTTGGAGAGAAAACTGCGTTCCTTGACCACCGGCTCGGCGGTGACCGTGACGTTGTTCCGGGTGAGGTCCTGCCAGAGGTTGTCGCCGGCGAAGGCCGGGCGCTGGGTCGTGAACTGGGTGTAGTCACCGTGCCCGCCCGGCCTGGGCTGCTTCGCCTTCAGCTGGCCCTGGATCGCGTCGCCCTTGGCGTAGATCTTGGTGACGTTGCCGGAGGCGACCTGCTTGCTGAACTCGGTGTACGAGATCGAGGTCTGGCTGCTCTGGTTGAAGAACGTCAGCCCGACGGCCGCGAGCGCGAGGATGATCAGCGCGGTGATGATCAGGGCGGCCCAGCCGCCCGGCGGGCGCCGCTTCGGGGGCGGCGTCGGCTGGGGCGGTGGCGCACCCTCGGAGCGCCACGGCTGGTCCGGGCGATCGCGTGGAGGTACGGGGTTGGACACGCCTGCGTCTCCTCTGCCGACTGCACCCATGACCGCACAGTTCGGAGGAGCGTGCCACTCGGGCGGCGCCCCGGCCGGGGCGCCGCCCGAGTCGGCGGACGTCTGCGGGCGGGACTCAGCCCATGAACTTCTTGAACTCGTCGGGAAGTTCGAAGTCCTGCGCGGGCTGCGGCAGGCCCAGGGCGCCGCCCTGCTCACGGCGCGCCGCCTCCTCCTGCTCCTGCAGCTTGCGCTTCATCGGGTTGCCCGACCGCTGCTTGCCCTTGGCGGACTTCTGCTTCTTCTTCTGACGGCCGGGACCGCCGCCCATGCCCGGGATGCCGGGCATGCCGGGCATGCCGCCCTGGGCCATCCGCGACATCATCTTGCGGGCGTCGAAGAAGCGCTCGACGAGGTTCTTGACGGCGCTGACCTCGACGCCGGAACCCCGGGCGATACGGGCACGGCGGGAGCCGTTGATGATCGTCGGGTCCTGGCGCTCGCCCGGCGTCATCGACTTGATGATCGCGGCGGTGCGGTCGACGTCCCGCTCGTCGATGTTGTTGATCTGGTCCTTGATCTGGGCCATCCCGGGCAGCATGCCGAGCAGCTTGGAGATCGAGCCCATCTTCCTGACCTGCTCCATCTGGGCCAGGAAGTCGTCGAGCGTGAAGTCCTTGCCCTTGCTGGAGGCCAGCTTGGAGGCCATCTTCTCGGCCTCTTGCTGCGAGAAGGTCTGCTCGGCCTTCTCGATCAGCGTGAGCATGTCGCCCATACCGAGGATGCGGGACGCCATGCGCTCCGGGTGGAAGGCGTCGAAGTCGTCCAGCTTCTCGCCGCTGGAGGCGAACATGATCTGGCGGCCGGTGACGTGCGCGATCGACAGGGCGGCACCACCGCGGGCGTCACCGTCGAGCTTCGAGAGCACCACGCCGTCGAAGCCGACGCCGTCGCGGAAGGCCTCCGCGGTGTTGACGGCGTCCTGGCCGATCATCGCGTCGACGACGAACAGGACCTCGTCCGGCGAGACCGCGTCACGGATGTCGGCGGCCTGCTGCATCATCTCGGTGTCGATACCGAGGCGGCCGGCGGTGTCGACGACGACGACGTCGTACTGCTTGGTGCGCGCGTGGTCGACCGAGTCCTTGGCGACCTGGATCGGGTCGCCGACACCGTTGCCCGGCTCCGGGCCGTAGAAGCCGACGCCCGCGCGCTCGGCGACGACCTGGAGCTGGTTGACGGCGTTGGGGCGCTGGAGGTCGGCGGCCACGAGCAGCGGCGTGTGCCCCTGGGCCTTCAGCCAGTGGCCGAGCTTTCCGGCGAGGGTCGTCTTACCGGCACCCTGCAGACCGGCGAGCATGATCACGGTCGGCGGCTGCTTGGCGAACCGCAGACGGCGTGTCTCGCCGCCGAGGATGCCGATCAGCTCCTCGTTGACGATCTTGATGACCTGCTGCGCCGGGTTGAGCGCCTGCGACACCTCGGCGCCGAGGGCGCGCTCCTTCACCTGCTTGATGAAGGCGCGTACGACCGGCAGCGCCACGTCGGCCTCGAGCAGGGCGATACGGATCTCGCGCGCCGTGGCGTCGATGTCCGCCTCGGAGAGGCGCCCCTTGCCGCGGAGGTTCTTGAATGTCGCTGCGAGGCGATCGGAGAGAGTGTCGAACACGGCGGTCGCGAATCCTCGGGTCGTTGGGAGTCCTCATGCCCCGGCGGCTGCGAGGGAAGGCGGACAGGTCGCCCTCAAGGGTACCCATCCCGGGGACCGGGCTCCGAGGACCTGTCGTCAAAGATGCCGCCCGCCGTACGGGGGTCCCGCCCGCACCCGCACGGGCCGCCCGCCGGTCCGTCTCCCGGCACCCCCGCCGGGCCCCCGCACACCGGCCCGCGCGCGGCGGGCGACGGACGACGGGCGGACGGGCAGACGGGCAGACGGGCAGACGGGCAGACGGGCAGACGGGCAGACGGGCAGACGGGCAGACGGGCAGACGGGCAGACGCTAGCCCCGCAGTGCCTCCTCCAGTGCCCGGGCCACCCCGGCGGCCTCCTCCCCCGGCAGGGGCGCCCCGTCAGGCCCGGTGACGTAGAACGCGTCCACCGCGTTCGATCCGAGCGTGGACACATGGGCGCTGCGCACCCGCACCCCGGCACCGTCCAGGGCACGCCCGATGCGGTGCAGCAGCCCGGGCGCGTCGTGGGCGCGCACCTCGATGACCGAGGCCAGCCGGGACCCGGCCGGTGCGACCGTCACGCGGGGCGGCGGGGCCACCGTGCCGCGGCGGCGCGGATACGCGGCGTCCCGCTCGGCCAGCCGGCCGCGGATGTCCAGCGAACCGTCGAGGGCGCGCACCAGGTCCGCGCGCAGCCGGGCGGCCTGGGGCAGGGATCCGTACTCGGCGGCGACACGCCAGTCCAGCAGGAGCACCGAGCCGCCCATCCGCTCCGGGAGCTCCAGGGCGCGCAGCTCGGCCGTGCGGACGGTCAGCCGGTGCATCGCCAGCACGCCCGCGACCGCGGGCAGCACCCCGGGCTGGTCGGGTACGGCGATCAGCAGCTCCACGCCCAGCGGCTCGGGCTCGCCCGCGGGGTCCTCCGGCTCTGCGGGATGTGCGCGCAGCGCGAGCACCGGACCGCCGGTGCGGACGGCCTCCACGGCGAGCCGTTCCTGCTCGGCTGTGGGTGCCGCGTCCTCGGGGTCCGCCGGGGCCCGTCCCGCGAGCAGGGCCGCGACCCGTTTGACCAGGTCGGCGACGAGGGAGCCGCGCCAGGACGACCAGGCGGCGGGCCCGGTGGCGAGGGCGTCCGCCTCGGTGAGGGCGTGCAGCAGTTCCAGGGTGCCCGTCGAGCCGACCGCGTCGGCGACGGACTGCACGGTCGCCGGGTCGTCCAGGTCCCGCCTGGTCGCCGTCTCGACGAGGAGCAGATGGTGGCGTACGAGGGTGGCGACGACGGCGACGTCGGCGCGGTCGAAGCCGATCCGGGCAGCCGCGTCGCGGGCGATGATCTCGCCGGCCACCGAGTGGTCGCCGGGCCAGCCCTTGCCGATGTCGTGCAGCAGGGCCGCGACGAGCAGCAGGTCGGGCCGTCCGACGCGGCGGGTCAGCTCGGCGGCGCGGACGGCGGTCTCGACGAGGTGCCGGTCGACCGTCCAGGTGTGCACGGGATTGCGCTGCGGACGGCACCGCACCCGCTCCCAGTCGGGCAGCATCCGCGTGATCAGTCCCTCGGCCTCCAGCGCCTCCCACACGTCGACGGTGGGGCGTCCGGCGCCGAGCAGTGTCACCAGCTGTTCACGGGCCTCGGCGGGCCACGGTGCGGGCAGCGGGCGGGCAGCGGCGGCCATCCGGCGTACGGCGTGCAGGGACAGCGGCAGTCCCGCCTGGGCGGCGGCCGCGGCGGCGCGCAGCGGCAGCACCGGGTCCCGCTCGGGGCGGGCGGCGCGGGCGAGCACGACCTCGCCGTCCTGCTCGACGACGCCTTCGGCGAGCGGGGTGCGCTCCTGGGGCGGCTTGCCCCCGCCGAGCATGGCGCGCAGCCGGGGGCGTACGGCCCGTGAGCGCAGCACCCGCCCGACCTCGCGCCAGGTGACGTCGCTGGCGTAGGAGATGGTGCGCCCCGCTTCGTACACCTGTCGCAGCAGGGTGTCGGCGTCGAGGAGGCCGAGCTCGGCGGCGACCTGGTCCTGTTCCTGGAGGGCGAGCCGGTCGGTGGCGCGCCCGGTGGTGAGGTGGAGGGCGTCGCGTACGTCGAGCAGGCGCCGCCGTGCGTCGGCAAGGCCTTCGCGCGGGGCGTCGGCGAGCCAGGACGCGGCGACAGCCCGCAGCGCGGTGGCGTCGCGCAGGCCGCCGCCCGCCTCCTTCAGGTCGGGTTCGAGGAGGTAGGGGAGCCGGCCCTGTCGCTCGGCGCGCTCCTCGCACAGCTCGCGGAGCTCGGGCAGCCGTTTCGGTGCCTGGTTGCGCCAGTCGGCGAGGACCGCGGTGCGCAGGCCCGCCGTCAGCCCGAGGTCGCCCGCGATATGGCGGGCGTCGAGGAGACCGAGCTGCACCTTCAGGTCGTCGCCCGCGGTCTTGCGGGCCTCGCCCGGGGTGCGTACGGAGTGGTCCAGGGCCAGTCCGAGGTCCCAGACGGGGTACCAGATCCGGTCGGCGACGGAGGCGACCGCCGCGGTGTCCGCGCCGCCGTCGTGCAACAGCAGCAGGTCCAGATCGCTGCGCGGGGACAGCTCGCCGCGCCCGTAGCCGCCGACGGCGATCAGCGAGATGCCCCGCAGCTCGCCCGTGGCCGCTCCGAACAGGCCGGCGAGCCAGTCGTCGGTGAGTTCGGCAAGGGCCGCACGGCGCGGCGGCCCGGGCTGCGTCTCCCCTTGCAGGAGACGCAGCCGGGCCGCCGCGTAGCCGCTGGGTCCCGAGCCCTCGGAATCGGTCCGTACCTCGACGCTCGTCACCCAGCGACTCCTTTCCTCTGCCTCACGGTCCGGCTACAGCGCGTCCGGTCCGCGTTCGCCGGTCCGCACCCGGACTGCCGAGTCGACCGGGAGGGTCCAGACCTTGCCGTCACCGATCTTCCCGGTGCGTGCGGCCTTCACCACGACGTTGACGAGCTCTTCGGCGTCGTCGTCCTCGACCAGCACCTCTATGCGGATCTTCGGAACCAGGTCGACGGTGTACTCGGCGCCGCGGTAGACCTCGGTGTGACCGCGCTGGCGTCCGTATCCGCTGGCCTCGGTGACGGTCAGGCCCTGGACGCCGAAGGCCTGGAGGGCCTCCTTGATCTCGTCGAGCCGGTGCGGCTTGACGACCGCGGTGATGAGCTTCATGCGTCGACCTTCCTGGTGTCGTTCGCCGCGGCACTGGTCTCGACGGCGGGGGCGGGGGCGGCCGTGCGGGGCGCGGTGCCGCCGCCTGCGCCGCTGAAGTCGTACGCGGTCTCGGCGTGCTCGACCTGGTCGATGCCGGAGACCTCGTCGTCCTCGGAGACCCGCATTCCGATCGTCTTGTCGAGGAGGAAGGCCAGGACCGCGGAGGCGATCAGCGAGTAGGCGAGGACCGCGAAGACGCCCGCGGCCTGCTTGCCGAGCTGGTCGAAGCCGCCGCCGTAGAAGAGGCCCTTGGCCTTGGACTGGACGCCCCCGGTGGCGAAGAAGCCGATGAGCAGGGAGCCGATGACACCGCCGACCATGTGGACGCCGACGACGTCGAGCGAGTCGTCGTAGCCGAACCTGTACTTGAGGCCCACGGCCATGGCGCACACCACGCCCGCGATGGCGCCGATGGCGATGGCGCCGAGCGGCGAGCAGGAACCGCCGGACGGGGTGATCGCGACGAGGCCCGCGACGGCGCCGGACGCGGCGCCGAGGGTGGTGAACGCACCGTGCCGGATCTTCTCGTAGGCGAGCCAGGCCAGCATCGCCGCGGCGGTCGCGACCTGCGTGTTCACGAACATGACCGCGCCCACGCCGTCGTCGTTGCCGAGCCAGGAGCCGGCGTTGAAGCCGAACCAGCCGAACCACAGCAGACCGGCGCCGAGCATCACCAGCGGCAGGCTGTGCGGGCGCATCGGGTCCTTCTTGAAGCCGACCCGCTTGCCGATCACGAAGATCACGCCGAGCGCCGCCGCACCCGCGTTGATGTGGACCGCGGTGCCGCCCGCGAAGTCGATCACGCCGAGTTCGAAGGCCCAGCCGCCGGTGCCCCACACCCAGTGCGCGACCGGGAAGTAGACGATGACGGCCCAGAGCGTGATGAACAGTGCCCAGGCGGTGAACTTCACGCGGTCGGCGAGTGCGCCGCTGATCAGGGCGGGCGTGATGATCGCGAACATCAGCTGGAAGACGGCGAACACATAGATCGGAATCGTGTATCCGGGCCACAGTTCGGTGATGCCTATACCGCTGAGTCCGAGGTAATTCGACGACCAGCCGATGAGGCTGCCGTGGTCGGTGCCGAAGGCTTCCGAGAAGCCGAAGAGCACCCACAGGATGGTGATGATCCCCAGGCTGATGAAACTCATCATCAGCATGTTGAGGGTGCTCTTGACGCGGACCATGCCTCCGTAGAAGAAGGCCAGCCCCGGCGTCATGAGCATCACCAGGGCGGAGCAGATGAGCATGAACCCGGTGTTGGCGGCGGACAGGTGCGGTGCGTCCGCGGCAAGCGTGATGCCTGGGGGCATCGGCGTCTCCTCGTAGTCGGTACGGCCCGTGCGGGCGAAGCCAGTGCGGTCATGAGGGGTGGGCCGGTTATTCGCCAGAGGTTGTCGCAGCGCGGTTTCGGTCGACGGCTCTCGATGTTTCGCGGCGGTGACGAAGAGGTCCGGGGTGTTACGCCCATATGAACAGCAAGATCCATGAGACCCGGATCGTTATCGTGCCGCAATCGCCGTCGAGACGATCGCGTCCCTGAATGAGGGCCGCATCCACGGCGGGGAAATCCGGGCTACGGGCGCGGATCCGGATACCTTCCGGATGAACCCGGGCGGCGGACGGAGAATCCGGGGCGGCACCCGGGAGAAGGCCGGACGATTGTGCGGAGAATGGCTACAGAGGCCGTCACGGAATCGCCGCGAAGCGCAGGGGAAACCGGGGTGGCGGGAAGCCGGACACGCGGGACCTGTGTTCTTCGGTCGCGGAGCGGCCCGGCCGCGACGGCCATCCGGTTGACCTGGCACGGGGGAGCCGAGTCGGGCTGTTTGTGGATGGCCGCCGCGGCCGGGGGCATATGCCGGACCGGCACGGCCGGTCCGGGGGTGTATCGAGGAGTCGGTGTCAGACCGCTTCGGCGGTCTCGGGGAGCTGGATGGACAGCTTCTCGGTGAGTTCCAGCACCTCGGCGACGTCGCCGAAGTCCCGGGCCGCCGCGTCGACGGTCTTCCGGATGCGTGTGTTCACCCGCTCGGAGCGGACCTTCCTGGCGATGTGCAGGGCCTCCCCGACCATCCTGGCGCTCTGCTCGGGCTCCTTCTGGAGCAGGTGCACGGTGGCCATGCCGACCAGGTTCAGTGCGTACGAACGCTGGTGCTCGGCATCGTCACGGAACAGCTCCACCGCCCTGGCCATGATCGGCTCGGCCATCGATGCGTACGTCGGGCTGCGGCCGGCGACATAGGCGAGGTCGCGGTAGGAGTGCGCGTTCTCCGCGTTCAGCTCGGCCTCGGAGAAGAAGCGGATCCAGTCGGGCTCGGGCTCGTCGAACTCGACGGCGTCCTGGAAGGACTCGTCGGCCATGCGCACCGCGCGCTTGCACTTGCCGGGCTGGCCCATGTTGGCGTACGCGCGGGCCTCCATCGCATACAGCATGGCCTGGGTGCGCGGACTGGCGCAGTCCCGACTGCCGTACTGCGAGAGGTGGATCAGCTCCAGCGCGTCGTCCGGCCTCCCGAGGTGGATCATCTGGCGGCTCATGCTGGACAGGATGTAGGACCCGAGGGGCTTGTCGCCCGCTTCCTTGGCGGCGTGCAGGGCGAGCACGAAGTACTTCTGCGCGGTGGGCTGGAGTCCCACGTCGTAGCTCATCCACCCGGCGAGCTCGGCAAGTTCGGCGGCGACCTTGAACAGGCGCTTGGTGGTGGCTCCCGGCTGGGGTTCCTGGAGGAGGTCCGTCACCTCGTGCAGCTGACCGACGACCGCCTTGCGGCGCAGCCCGCCACCGCACTGGGCGTCCCACTGGCGGAACATCACCGTGGTCGACTCCAGCAGGTCCAGCTCCGGCTTGGAGAGCCGGTTGCCCCGGCGCGCGCCTGCCGGTTCCTGCTCCACGCGCGGTCCGCCCGGGGTGGGCACCAGCCAGCGCTGCATGGGCTCGATGAGCGCGGGGCCCGCGGAGAGCGCGAGCGAGGTGCCGAGGAAGCCCCGGCGGGCGAGCATCAGGTCGCTGCGCGAGAACTCCCCGATCAGCGCGACGGTCTGCGGCCCGGTCCAGGGGAGGTCGACACCGGAGACGGAGGGCGACTGGTGCGCGGCGCGCAGGCCGAGGTCCTCCACGGCGACGACGCAGCCGAACCGCTCCGAGAACAGCTCCGAGAGGATGCGCGGGATCGGCTCGCGCGGATTCTCCCCGTCCAGCCAGCGGCGCACCCGCGAGGTGTCGGTGGAGATGTGGTTGGCACCCAACTGCCGTGCCCTGCGGTTCACTTGCCGTGCCAGCTCGCCCTTGGACCAGCCGCTGCGCACGAACCATGAGTTGAGCATGGAGTTCGGGCGCTTCTCAGCGTTCGTACCGCTCTCGCCGTTGCCGCCCACTCGAACGCCCCCATCCCTGAAGCCACTTGCCCGCGGTCGCGTCAAGTCCCTACAGCCCTAACAGAATGCCGCGCCGGACCGCCGTCCGTCCGCTGGTTGTCACCCATCGAACAGGGGGGCGAGTTGCCTCCGGCATACCCACGAGCGGATGCATCTCCAGAGCTTGTGTACCGACAGTAATCCGGTGATCACTGCCCCGGCGAGGGCGATTGCGGAAACGCCACCATTCGCCACCCCTTCCAACGAGCCGGTTGCCGACTCCACACGATTCACTTGACACGGATCGACCACTGGAAGGCGGGACGGTGCACGCCGGGGCGTGCGACGTCCGGCGCACCACCACGACCGCCCCCGGACGCCGCCACGACCGGTCGGTGCCGGGGAATGCCTGGACACGGAGCGTCATGGTCCGCATCCGCGCCGTAACCACCGGTGCATCGGACCCGTTGGAGGGGGCATGGGCTTCACGATCGGCGGCATCCGCGAGATGCGGTCCGGCTCACGCAGGCGGGGCCGCATCGCTGAGTGCACCACGGTGGCGGAGTTCACCGGGCTCTGGGGCTGGGACGTGGTGCCCGGTGCGCGGGCGTCCGAGGGCGTCTGCTCCTGCGGCCGTTCCGCCTGCCCGTCCCCCGGCGCGCATCCGCTGGACTTCGCCCCGGCCGTCCCCGCGGGCGCCACGCTCGACGAGGTCGCGCAGGCGTGGGGCGAGTTCCCCGGTGCCTCGGTGATGCTGCCCGTGGGGCGCGCCTTCGACGTGATCGAGGTGGCGGAGGCGGCGGGCCGGCGGGCCCTGGTACGGCTGGAGCGGATGGGACTGCCGCTGGGGCCGGTCGCGGTGACGCCGGAGGGCCGTGCCCATTTCTTCGTCGCCCCGGGCGCCGCCACCGGGCTCCCCCTGCTCCTGTACCGCATGGGCTGGGACGACGCCACGCTCGACCTGCACGGACTCGGCCCGGGCGACCACATCACCGCCCCGCCGTCGGACCGTGCCGGCCTGGGCCCGGTCCGCTGGCTGCGCGCCCCCGCCCTGGACACCGCGACGAACCCGCCCGAGGCGCGACTGGTGCTGGGCACCCTGGCATACGTCGCTCATCGCTCCCGGGCCTGACGCCCCCGGGCCCCAGGCCCCCCATGCCGGGGAGCTCCCCCGGTCCCGCCCCTTCCCGGGACCGGGGCTCCGGCCCTCCCTCGGGACTGCGGCCACTCCTGGAGGCTCCGAGCCTCCCCCGGAACTGCGGCCGTCCCCCAGAGCTCCGGCCCTTCCTCGGGACTGCGGCGTCGGCGCGTCCGTCTCCGGAGACGACTCGGCCTCCGGCCCATGCAGGCGTGCACGCCGACCCAGGATGCCGAAAGCGCGGCCATCCGGTCCGGCCCATGCAGGCTCGCCCGCCGCTCCGAGAGGCCGGGAGCGCGGCCACCCCGTCCGGCCCGAGGCCGAGCACCGGCCGAGGAGAAGCGCCGGGACCGGACAGCAAGAGGGCCCGCCGCACATCGTGCGACGGGCCCCGGTCATGAGGAGAGGAGGGGCGACGTCAGTCGCCGATCAGCGCGTCCACGAACGCCTCGGGCTCGAACGGCGCCAGGTCGTCCGCGCCCTCGCCCAGGCCCACCAGCTTCACCGGCACGCCCAGCTCGCGCTGGACGGCGACCACGATGCCGCCCTTGGCCGTGCCGTCGAGCTTGGTGAGCACGATGCCGCTGATGTCGACGACCTCGGCGAACACACGGGCCTGCACCAGACCGTTCTGCCCGGTCGTGGCGTCGAGCACGAGCAGCACCTCGTCCAGCGGGGCGTGCTTCTCGACGACGCGCTTGACCTTGCCGAGCTCGTCCATGAGGCCGGTCTTGGTGTGGAGGCGGCCGGCGGTGTCGACGAGGACGACGTCGGCGCCCGCCTCGATGCCCTCCTTGACGGCGTCGAAGGCGATCGACGCCGGGTCGCCGCCCTCGGGCCCGCGCACGGTGCGGGCACCCACGCGCTCGCCCCAGGTCTGCAGCTGGTCGGCGGCCGCCGCGCGGAACGTATCTGCGGCGCCCAGCACGACGGACTTGCCGTCGGCGACCAGAACCCGGGCGAGCTTGCCGGTGGTGGTGGTCTTCCCGGTGCCGTTGACGCCGACGACCATCACGATGCCGGGTGTGTCGAGATCCGACTCGGTGTGCACCGTGCGGTCCATGTCGGTGCCGACGAGGTGCAGCAGCTCCTCCCGGAGCAGCCCGCGCAGCTCGTCCGGCGTGCGGGTACCGAGCACCTTCACGCGCTCGCGCAGCCGCTCGACCAGCTCCTGGGTGGGGGCGACGCCGACGTCGGCGGTGAGGAGGGTGTCCTCGATCTCCTCCCAGGTGTCGTCGTCCAGGTGCTCCCGCGACAGCAGCGTGAGCAGACCCTTTCCGAGCGCGTTCTGCGAGCGGGAGAGCCGGGCGCGCAGCCGCACGAGGCGGCCGGCGGCCGGCTCCGGGATCTCGATCTCGGGAGCGGCCGGGGGGAGCTCCTCGACCACGATGGGGGCGGACGGCTCCGGCTCGACGAGCGGGAGGTCCACTTCTTCGATGGTGCGCCGCGGCTCGTCGCGCGGCTTCTCGGCCTCCTCGCCGACCTGCGGCTCGGCGGGAGGAGCGGTGATGGTGGGCGTGGTGGTGGGCGCCTGCGGGGGGAGCTGCTTCCTCTTGCGGCTGCCGACCACAAGCCCGCCGAGCGCACCGACCACGACCACGGCGATGACTACAGCAAGGATGACGATGTCCATAACGCACCCAGTATCGGCCATGGGGGCGCCGGGGGCCCCGATTGGATGTTCCTCCGAAGGACATAGGTCGCCAGGAGGAACCAGTCGGACTAAACTCCACTGGAGCACTCGCGTCAACGCGCGTAGAGTCCCCTTCGCATGATCCCCACCGGCTTCCTCCCCGCGGCCTCAAGGGCGTGGGCGGTACCCCCAGAGCCGAGCGAGAGGCAATACCCACCCCCATGAGCACCACCGCAGAAAACGAAGGCGCCGTCGACAGCGCACTCGAGACCCGCGGCATCGAGCCTGTCCCCCACACCGAGCGGCACGCCAGGACCCGGGAGCTCTTCCCCACCTGGGTGGCCGCCAACATCAGCGTCCTGCTGCTCACCATGGGCGCCGGTCTTGTCGTCACCAACGGCCTGAACTTCTGGCAGGCCCTGGTCGTCGCCCTCGTCTCGCCGCTCCTCAGTTACGGCCTGGTCGGCCTGATATCCATCGCCGGCAAGCGCGGTGGCGCCCCCGGCATGACGCTCTCGCGCGCCGTCTTCGGCCAGCGCGGCAACCTGTTCCCCGGCGCCCTCATCTGGGTCGCGCGCTGGGGCTGGGAGACGATCAACGCGGTCACGGGCGCGTACGCGATCATCACCGTGCTCGACATCTGCTTCGGCATCAGAAGCAGCACGGCGCTGACGATCGTCACGCTGGTCGGCTTCGTCGCCCTCACGTTCGTCATCAGCGGTCTGGGCCGCAAGGTCCTCAACATCTGCAGCACCTGGTCGACGTATCTCTTCGGCGCCTTCAGCGTCCTCGTCCTGGCCTACCTGCTCGCCAACACCGACTGGCACGCCGTGTTCGCCCGGCCGGCCGGCACCACGGCCATGATGGTCGCGGGCGTCGGCACGATCGCCGCCGGCGGCATCAGCTGGGTGCCCGCGGCCCCGGACTTCACGCGCTATCTGCCGCGCACCGCCTCCAGCCGGGCGCTCGTGGGGCACGCCGTCGGCGGCGCCGGCATCGTGGTCGTCCCGATGGTGCTGATGGGCGCGGTCATGGCGGTCTCCACGCCGGACCTGTCGTCGGCCGCCGACCCGGTGTCGTTCCTGGGCGAGCTGCTGCCGACCTGGATCGCCGTGCCGTATCTGCTGATGGCCGTCATCGGCATGCTGCTGATCAACTCGATGTCGATGTACTCCGCGGGCTTCACGGCGCAGACCCTCGGGATCAAGGTTCCGCGCGCATGGGCGGTCAGCGTCAACGCCGTCATCAGCCTGGTCTTCGGCTATCTGCTGATGAACGTCGCGACGAGCTTCATGGGTTCGTTCATCTCCTTCCTCACCCTGCTCGCGGTGGCCTTCTCGGCCTGGATCGGCGTCTTCGGCATCGACATGCTCCGCCGCAGGTCGTACGACGCCGAGGCCCTGATGGACACCGGCCGCACCAGCGCCTACTGGTACCGGGCGGGCTTCGCCTGGCAGGCCATGACCGCCTGGGGTGTCGCCCTGGTGGCGGGGCTGCTGTTCACCAGGGTCGACTGGTTCAGCGGCCCGCTCGCCACGTCCTGGGTCGGCCGCAACGGCCTGGGCTGGCTGGCCACGATCGTGATCGCGGGCGCGCTCTACGCGGTGCTGCCCAAGGTGGCGCTCCTGCCGTCGGAGACGGCCGAGGACGGGGCCGCCGACGCGGAGGCGCCCACCGAGCTGGTCTCGGTCTGACGCCGGGCCTACCCATCTGACGCGACGTCAGCTAACGTCCCCCTTCGCCACCCACGGTGAAGGGGGACGTCCCGCATGCCGGTCACGGTCGTACGTTTCAACCTCGTCGATCCCGACGCGACGCCCCACTCGCTGAGCGCCCGCTACAAGGCCGCCGTGGAGATGGCCGCGTACGCCGACGACCGCGGTCTGTCCACGGTGCAGACCGAGGAGCACCACGGCGTCGCCGACAACTGGCTGCCCTCCCCCTTCGCCTTCGCCGGCGCGGTGTTCGGCGCGACCCGGCGCATCGCGGTCACCGTCTCGGCGGTGATCGGACCGCTGCACGACCCCCTGCGGCTCGCCGAGGACATCGCCGTCCTCGACCTGCTGAGCGGCGGGCGTCTGGTGACGGTGGCCGGAATCGGCTACCGGCCCGAGGAGTACGCGGCGTTCGACGTCGAGTGGAAGCGGCGGGGACGCCTCCAGGACGAGGTGCTGGAGACGCTGCTCACGGCATGGAAGGGCGAGCCCTTCGCCTACCGCGGGCGGACGGTGCGGGTGACCCCGCGCCCGTTCACCCGGCCGCATCCCCTGCTCCTGGTCGGGGGTTCCTCGCAGGCCGCGGCCCGCCGCGCCGCCCGGCTCGGGCTGCCGTTCTTCCCGAGCGCCCATCTGCCCGAACTGGAGACGTACTACCGCGAACGGCTCGCCGAGTACGGCACCGAGGGATGGACGATGATGCCGGCGGCCGAGACGCCGCTGCTGCACATCGCCGAGGACCCGGACCGGGTGTGGGCCGAGTACGGAAAGCACTTCCTGCACGAGGCACGCACCTACGCCTCCTGGCAGTCGAACGACATACGTTCGGCCGTGCGTTCGGCGGCGACGACGGTCGAGGAGCTGCGGGCCGAGGGTGTCTACCGGGTCGTCACGCCGGACGACTGCCTCGCACTCGGCGCCGACAGCCTGGTCCTCCACCCGCTCTGCGGGGGCATGCCGGTGGACGAGGGCTGGCGCAGCCTCCATCTGTTCGCGGAACGTGTGCTGCCGGGGCTCCCGGACCGGACACCCCCTGGACCGGCTCAGCCGGCCCCCAGCGGCGGGACGGCCGGGACCTCCGGGGCCCCGTCGACGGCCGCGGCGGTCAGCCGGAACTCCGGCGGATAGTCCTCGCGCCGGGTTCGGCGGGCCGGTTCGGTGGTGCGCCACATGTAGAGGCAGCGGGCGCACTGGAGCACGTCCCACGCGCCGGGGACCGGTGCCGTGGTGACGCGCTCGATCGTGCCGTACGTGCAGCGGGGGCAGATCACGGTGACTCCTCGGGGCGGGTTCAGCGGGCGGTCGTCAAGGACTTCAGGCGCTCGGTCCAGGCCCTGGTCTCCGGCAGGTCGCGGACCGGGGTGCTGAAATTCCCGCGGTCGTCCGGGGCGACGGGGGTCGTGGCGTCGATGATCATCTTGCTGGTGATGCCGACCGGGAATGCGGCGGGCGCCAGTTCCGTGACGGAGAGGTTCGGGACGACGACCACGTCGACCGCCGGATCGACCTTGCACGACATCGCCCACATCACCTGCGGCAGGTCGAAGGGGTCGATGTCCTCGTCGACCACGATCACCTGACCCACATAGCCGAGTCCGTGCGGAGTGGTCATCGCGCGCATGCCGACCGCCCTCGCGAAGCCGCCGTAGCGCTTCTTCGTGGAGATGATCACCAGGAGGCCGTGGGTGTACATCGCGTTGACCGCCTGCACCTCGGGGAACTCGGCCCGCAGCTGCTTCAGCAGCGGGACACAGGTGTTCGGTCCGACGAGGTAGTCCACCTCCGTCCACGGTTTGCCCGGATAGAGCGACTCGAAGACCGGGTCCGTGCGGTGGGAGATCCGGTCGATGCGGATCACCGGCATGCGTCGGCCGCCGGAGTAGTGGCCGGTGAACTCGCCGAAGGGGCCCTCGAAGCGGCGCTTCCCGCCCTCGATCACCCCTTCGATGACGACTTCGGAGCCCCACGGGACATCGAGACCGGTCAGCGGGGCCGTCGCGAGGGGCACGGGCGCACCGCGCAGGGCACCGGCCATCTCGTACTCGGACTGGTCGTAACCCAGCGGCATGCCCGCCGCCATGGCCATCACCGGGTCGTTGCCCAGGGCGATCGCGACGGGCAGGTCCTGTCCGAGGCTCTCCGCCGCGTGCAGATGCCGGGCGACGTCGTGCATGGGGACCGGCTGGACGGCGAGCCGGTCCCGGCCGACGGCCTGGAGCCGGTAGGTGCCGACATTCTGTTTGCCGAAGTCGTCGGGGTCGCGCGGGTCGCGCGAGACCACGGCGGCCTTGTCGAGGTAGAAGCCGCCGTCGCCGTCGTTGAGCCGGAACAGCGGGAGGACCGCGAAGAGGTCGACGTCGGCGCCCGCCACGGTGTTCTCGCGCCACGGCGCGTCCTCGCGACGCTCGGGCGCGACCGGGAAGTCGTCCCAGCGGCGCGCGAACTCCTCGACCTGGTCCCTGACCGGGGTGCCCGGGGGCAGTCCGAGGGCGAGCGCGTGGTTGCGCCAGGACCCGTGCACGTTCATGACGATCCGGGCGTCGTGGAAGCCGGTCACGTTGTCGAAGTACAGGGCGGGGGCCCCTTCGCCGATCCGGCCCGCCGCGTTGGCGGCCGCGGCCAGGTCGGGTTCCGGCAGGACCTCGTCACGGATGTGCAGCAGCCGGCCTTCCTTCCGCAGCGTGTCCAGAAAGCCGCGCAGGTCGTCGTACGCCATGGGGGTGTCCCTTCTATCGGACGGCGGGGCGGAAGGGCGCGGTCCGGGCGGCGCGCATGCCCTCCCAGCGCCGGGCGGCGGGGGCGGGCAGCGCCACCTGGTCGAGGACGCGCGCCACGATGTGGTCGACGATGTCCTCGACCGAGGCGGGATGGTTGTAAAAAGCGGGCACGGGCGGCACGATCTGCACGCCCTTGCGCGCCAGGTCGAGCATGTTCTCCAGATGGATCTCGCCGAGCGGTGTCTCGCGCGGTACGAGCACCAGGGGGCGGCGTTCCTTGAGCACCACGTCGGCGGCGCGGCCGATGAGACCGTCGGCGTAGCCCGCGCGGATCCCGGCCAGCGTCTTCATGGAGCACGGCACGATCACCATGCCGTCGGTCCGGAACGAGCCCGACGCGACGGTCGCGCCCTGGTCCTCGGGGCCGTGTACGACGTCGGCGAGGTCCGCGACATCGCGGGCGCCGAGGCCGGTCTCCAGCTCGATGGTGGTCCGCGCCCAGCGGCTGAGGACCAGATGCGTCTCCACCTCCGGCAGCCCGGCGAGCAGCCGCAGCAGCCGCACGCCGAGCACGGCACCGGTGGCTCCCGTCATGGCGACGATCAGCCGCACGTCGATCACCTCCTCGCTCGCCCCCCTCGCTTCCGACGCTAGGGGCGGCCCGGCGGGCGGCGGGGTAATCTGAGGACCAGCCATGGGAAAAAAGCGACAGCTCTCCGTCACCGATGTGTCGTACCGGCCTTCGCTGGGCGCACCCATCGGGATGGACGTCCTCGACTTCGCCGAACTGGCCACGCGCGGAGACCGCCGGGGACTGAATCTGTCGGCGCCGCTCCGGCCCTCCTTCCACCATCTGATCCACGTCCGGCGGGGCCCCGTGCGGCACACAGTGGACTTCCGGGAGCACACCCTGGAGTCGGGTTCCTGGCTCTGGGTGCAGGCAGGCCAGGTCCACCAGTACGTGCCCGGCGATCACGCGGCGGCGCGGGGCACCATCGTCATCTGGCAGCCCGGCTTCGTCGCCGCCGAGCCCTTCCAGGAGGGCTCCCCGGTGCTGCTCAGCGGCCCGCACTCCCGCTCCGCCGGTCTCGCACTGCGCCATCTCGTCCACGAGTACGGCGACCTGACGTCCCTCCCCCTCGACGCGCACATCGAGACGCTGCGGCACCTCCTCACCGTCCTGCTGCTGCGGCTGGCCCACGCCTGCCCCGCCGCCCCCGAGCCGGCCGGGTCCGCCGGTGACGTCTTCCGCAGCTTCCGCGCCGCCGTCGAACGCGACTTCGCCGACTCCCACCAGGTCGGCGACTACGCCGCCGCCCTCGGCTACAGCGTGCGAACCCTGACCCGTGCCACCCGGGCCGCGACGGGATCCACCGCCAAGCGGTACCTGGACGCCCGCATCCTGCTGGAGGCCAGGAGGCTCCTGGTCCACACCGACGCCACGTCCGCGGAGATATCCCGCGAGCTGGGCTTCCCCGACCCCAGTGACTTCACCAAGTTCTTCCGCAAGCGCGACGGTGCGACACCGCTCCGCTTCCGTGAGACGGCGAGGGGGCGGACACCGGGGACGATCCCCGGCCCGGCATCCGGCGAGCAGGTCCCCGGGGCGTGAACGGCCCTGTGTCCTCGGGGGTGTGACGGTCCCTGTCCTCGGGGGCGTAAAGCCCCAGGACCGGGGCACTGTGCATGGGGCCGGACGGGGTCACCCGCCGGGCCCGAGGGAGAGGGAGCCATGTCTGGATCAGCGTCGCCGGGCTCAGCGCCCGCCACCACCGGAACCGTCACCACGGACGTGCCGGCCCGTCTCGACCGCCTCCCCTGGTCGCGCTGGCACTGGATGATCGTCATCGGACTGGGAACCGTCTGGATCCTGGACGGCCTGGAGGTCACCACCGTCGGGAACATCGCCGGCCGCCTCTCCGAGCCGGACAGCGGTCTGCCCATCAGCTCGGCCCAGGTCACCGGCGTCGCCGCGGCGCTGTACGTGGCGGGCGCCTGCCTCGGGGCGCTGTTCTTCGGCTGGCTCACCGACCGCTTCGGCCGCAAGAAGCTCTTCATGGTGACCCTGGCGGTCTACCTCTCGGCGACCGCGCTGACCGCCCTGTCCTTCCAGCCCTGGTGGTTCTTCACCTTCCGGTTCCTCACCGGCTTCGGCATCGGCGGCGAGTACGCGGCCATCAACTCGGCGATCGACGAGCTGATCCCGGCCAAGTACCGCGGCCGCGTGGACCTGATCATCAACGGCAGCTACTGGCTCGGCGCGATCGGCGGCGCCCTGCTGTCCATCGTGATGCTGGACACCGGGATCTTCCCCGCGAACATCGGCTGGCGGCTCACCTTCGCGCTCGGCGTCGTCCTCGGTCTGGTGATCCTCCTGGTCAGGCGGCACGTTCCGGAGAGCCCGCGCTGGCAGTTCATCCACGGCCGCGGCGAGGACGCGGACGGACTGGTCTCGTCGGTGGAGCAGGAGATCGAGCAGGAGAAGGGCGTACGGCTGCCGCGTGCCGAGCGCACGATCACCGTGCACACCCGTAAGAGCATCGGGTTCGGCGTCATCGCCGGAACGGTCTTCCGGCGCTATCCCCGGCGGGCGGTCCTCGGACTGGCTCTCTTCATCGGCCAGGCGTTCCTGTACAACGCCATCACCTTCGGTTTCGGGGCCATCCTCACCAAGTTCTTCGGGGTGCCCACCGACGGGACCGGCTACTACTTCGCCGTCATCGCGGCCGGCAACTTCCTCGGCCCGCTGGTGCTCGGCAAGCTCTTCGACACCCTCGGCCGCCGGGTGATGATCTCCTCGACGTATCTGCTCTCGGGTCTGCTGCTCTTCGCCACGGCCTGGCTGTTCGACCGGGGATCGCTCAACGCCACAACGGTGACGGCCTGTTGGTGCGTGGTCCTGTTCTTCGCCTCGGCCGGTGCGTCGAGCGCGTACCTCACCGTCTCGGAGGTCTTCCCGCTGGAGACCCGGGCCATGGCCATCGCCTTCTTCTACGCGATCGGCACCGCAGCCGGCGGCATCAGCGGCCCCCTCGTCTTCGCCGACCTCACGCAGTCCGGCGTGGTCGGCGACACCGCGTTCGCCTTCCGGATCGGCGCGACGCTGATGTGCGCGTCCGGGCTTGTGGCCGCGGTCCTCGCGGTCAACGCGGAACGCCGCTCCCTGGAGGACGTCGCGGCGCCCCTGTCCGAGGCGCCGGCCGAGTCCGGCACCACGGGGTGACCGAGAGGGCAGCGGGAACGAAAGCACCGTCCGCCCCAGCCGGCGCAGTGGGCCGGCTGGGGCGGACGGACGAGGTGAGGAGAGGGGCAGCGGGGACTTAGCCCATCTCCTCCAACGCCTTGCCCTTGGTCTCCTTCACGAACTTGAGCACGAAGGGGATGGAGAGCGCGGCGAAGATCGTGTAGATCACGTACGTGCCGGAGAGGTTCCACTCGGCCAGCGAGGGGAAGCTCGCGGTGATCGCCCAGTTGGCGAGCCACTGGGCCGAGGCGGCCACACCGAGCGCGGCGGCACGGATCTTGTTGGGGAACATCTCGCCGAGGAAGACCCAGACGACGACGCCCCAGGACAGTGCGAAGAACAGGACGAACCAGTGGGCGGCGAGCAGGGCGACCCAGGCCTGCGTGGCGGGCAGCTTGCCGCCCACGAGGTCGTAGGAGAACGCCCAGGCCTCCAGCGCCAGACCGATGGCCATGCCGACCGAGCCGATCAGGGCGAGCGGCTTGCGGCCGACCCGGTCGACGAAGATCATCGCGATCACGGTGCCGATGATGTTGATGATCGACGTGGTGAACGAGTAGAAGAACGACTGCGTCGGGTCAACGCCGACGGACTGCCACAGCGTCGAGGAGTAGTAGAAGGCGACGTTGATGCCGACGAACTGCTGGAAGACGGAGAGCCCGATGCCGACCCAGACGATCGGCTTGAAGAAGAAGCTGCTGCCGAGCAGGTCCTTGAAGCTCGGCTTGTGCTCGCTGCGCAGCGCCTTCTCGATCTCGGCCATACGGTATTCGAGGTTGACGCCCTTGCCCTCGACCTCGCGCAGCACCTCACGCGCACGGGCGTCCTTGCCGACGGAGATCAGGTAGCGCGGCGACTCGGGGATCACGAAGGAGAGCAGACCGTAGAGGACGGCCGGGACGACCATGACGCCGAGCATGACCTGCCAGGCCTCCAGGCCCACCAGGTGGCCGCGCTGCTGGCCGCCGGCGGCGTTGAGGATGGCCCAGTTGACCAGCTGCGAAATGGCGATGCCGATCACGATCGCGGCCTGCTGGAAGGAGCCCAGGCGTCCGCGGTACGCGGCCGGGGCGACCTCGGCGATGTAGGCGGGGCCGATGACGGAGGCCATACCGATGGCGAAGCCGCCGACGATGCGCCAGAAGGCGAGGTCCCACAGCGCGAAGGGAAGGGCCGACCCGATGGCACTGATCGTGAAGAGGACGGACGCGATCTGCATACAGCGGATGCGGCCGATGCGGTCGGCTATCCGGCCGGCGGTCGCGGCGCCGACGGCGCAGCCGATCAGCGCGATCGCGATGACCTGGGCGAGTTCGGCGGGGCCGATGTTGTACCGGCTGCGGATGGCCTCGACGGCACCATTGATCACAGCGCTGTCGTAGCCGAAGAGGAAGCCACCCATGGCGGCGGACGCCGCGATGAAGATGACATGCCCCAGATGCTCGGGATGGGCTGTCCTGGCTCCGGAATCCGGCGCTTGCGCTGTGCTGGTCACGTGTTCTCCTCGGGCCGCCCCGGCCGCGTTGCCGGGGGTCGGGGGACTCTTCCAGTGGGGCACACCTTCATGCCGCCCACCACTTGAAGGTAAAAGCAACGTTGCAGAGACTATGCCTTCAAGTTTCTAAGTCAATAGGAGAAGCAGTGTGAGTTGGGACCAGGCGCCGCGGCACCTTGCGTTCAAGTATTGAACTAGTTGTGAAACTGGTGAGGCTGGTAGGGAGAGCCCGGCTCAGCGCAGCCGCTGACTGATGACCTTCGAGACGCCGTCACCCTGCATGGAGACGCCGTAGAGCGCGTCCGCGACCTCCATCGTGCGCTTCTGGTGCGTGATCACGATCAGCTGTGAGGCTTCCTGCAACTCCTGCATGATGCGGATCAGCCGCTGGAGGTTGGTGTCGTCGAGGGCGGCCTCGACCTCGTCCATCACATAGAACGGGCTGGGGCGGGCCTTGAAGATCGACACCAGCATGGCCACGGCGGTCAGCGACCTCTCACCGCCCGACAGCAGCGACAGCCGCTTGACCTTCTTG
>NZ_JBSFDP010000038.1:0-58563 GCF_053593975.1 Streptomyces sp. NPDC002004 | reverse complement strand
CACAGCCCGACCGGCTCGCACACGATCCGAAGACGGCCGCCATGCATGGCCAACCGCGAAACCTCCCAGACCCACCACTTCGAGCTGACCTGGCGTCAGCTGCCGCCGGTCTTCGGTCCGGCTTGGCCCACGGTCTACCGGCGCTTCGCCCAGTGGAGCCGCGACCGGGTGTGGGCCCGGCTCCACCGCGTCATCCTCGACGAACTCGGCGCCCGCGGTGAACTGGACTGGTCCCGGTGTGCGATCGACTCCGTCAGCCTCCGGGCCGCAAAAGGGGGCCACTGAGCGGACCGAATCCGACCGATCGCGGCAAGATGGGGTCGAAGATTCACCTGGTCACTGACCGGAACGGCTTGCCGCTGTCGCTGGGCATCTCCGGTGCCAACATGCACGACAGCGCCGGTCTTCAGCCGCTCGTGCGCGGTATTCCACCCATCCGCTCTCGCCGCGGTCCACGCCGTAGGCGGCCTGCCAAACTGCACGCCGACAAGGGCTACGACTACGAGCACCTGCGTCGATGGCTCCGCCAGCGCGGCATTCGCCACCGCATCGCCCGCAAGGGCACCGAGTCCTCCCAGCGACTGGGCCGCCACCGCTGGGTGGTCGAGCGCACCACCTCCTGGCTGGCCGGCTGCCGGCGCCTGCACCGCCGGTACGAGCGCAAGGCCGAACACTTCCTCGCCTTCGTCGGCATAGCCGCAGCCCTCATCGGCTACCGCCGCCTGAGCAGATAAGCGATGCCCAGGCCGGGGCTTCTGCAGGAAGATGAGCCGGGTGAGCAGAACGAGTGAGCATGGAGCCACCATCACGTGTCTGTGGCAGGAACACCTGGGCGCGGCCTTCCCTGCTGGACTGCGTGGAGCGGAGCCGGGCGGCATCGACATCGTGCTGCTCGACGCGACCATCGCCGGGTGCGTGTCCACCCGGCAGAACAGCGGTGGCTCCCTCGACGCAAAGAGACACCGGATCCTGCGCGACTGCGTCGCAGACCTGGACCAGGTCGTGGCCCTGATCACCGAAGCAGAAGAACTTCGGTATCTCCGACGCCTGCGGCACCTGGCCGCCCTCGCATCGGACTCCGGCCCTCAACCCACCAACTGAAACGACCTCTTAGGAGTTCCGCCCGTTGACACTCAGTGGCCTGGCCCGCATCGCGCAGTCCTCGCCATCAGGGTGCACCAAAGGTTCCCGAGGTAACGGCCAAGTGCACGGCTGTTGCCGGCTACGACTGCCGTCAGGCTGCCGCGCATTTCTGCGCATGCACTGGCAGCGACGCCCACACCCACGCGCCATCGCGCACCATGCCCAAGCCGTAGCATGGGACTCCGCTGATGCAGACGTGGACAACTGTGGCGGCAGGACCTCCTGGCATATCGGTTGGGTTCGCACCCCGATTCACCAAGAGGCCCTGCATTCATACGGCCACCGTCACTCGATCACTGATGATGCAAACCAGTGTCCCTTATCGCGTCTGGAGTCCCACTGGCCTTCACATGGTAGTGGCCGCCAGCTTCTATAGTGGGGTTGTACTCATCACCACTGTCAAATGAGATGTGGATGACTTCTTCGTGCTTGCACGTGTTGTGCACATACACAGTCGTGGTGGTCCAGCCGCTATCCGACCAGGACCAGTTGAAGCATCCATCCGATCCATAGTGCATGTCACTAGAAGGCTGAACGGATCCAGCGGCTGCAGCGGAAGCTGGCGTTGCAATCAGTCCAACGGAAAAGATGGCGCCTGCCAGCGCCAGCGCCGCACGCCCCTTGTTGCGCCGGCCCCTTTTCCCGAATGCACGTTCCCGGATATTCGCCACGCGATGCACTCCCCGTTTGAGTCGAATCAATAGGTGCCGTGGTTGGAACCCAGGGCCCCCGAAGGCGAGTCAGGGGCCATCGCTTTTATGTTTCAAAAGGCGAAAATACGTCAAGCCTCACCAGGAGGCGGAGTGAGCGCTTCTTTCATTCGTTTCGCCGGTTGTGCTGCAGTTGCGCTTCTCCGCCCTGTCGACGGACGTTCTTCCAGGATGCTGATGTGTGCTGGAGAAGTCGTTAGCACAGAGTCCACGGCTTTGTTAGCAATGAGTCCACTACGGACGGGTGTTGGTGGCGGCTGGTTCAAGGGACGGCGACACAGGCGGTCGCGCGGGTCGCGCAGTGTCGCCAACCGATCGGCGATGTCCTGCAGTTCACGCTGCGGCGGCCCTGTCCGTTTTGGGGTCGATGCGCTGCGGCACGCCGTCCCGAAACGATGCGGCTAGCGCCTGGTCACAGACAGTGCCTAGGCGGTGTCCGGTAGATCGGGTCACTGAGCGCTCCTTCGGCACCCGCTCGGCGCGACGCGGAACCGGGGCGTTCAGTGCCCCGTCACTCTTTGGGACAGCCTTTGACCAGCGGTGTCAGAAACGGTGAGAAGACAGTTGCTGGACGAGATGGTGTTCCGAAGCGAAGACGTGGCCGCGGCGGACCGGTTCGACTACTGGACCGAGCTCCTGGGTCGTACGCACGCGCCCATGGAGCTGCTCAGCGACCACGCCGACGATTTCCGGGCCTCCCAGCGCGTGCTGGACCTCGGTGCCGTCACCGTGTGGTCTGTCACGTTCCAGCCACTGGTGTTCCGGCGTACGCCGAAGCTGATCCGGCAGTCCGACCCCGAGGCATACCACCTGTCACTCGTTGTCAGCAGGACTGGGGCGGGCGTGTGGCGGGACCGGGAGACCGCGTACAAGCCGCACGACCTGTTCATCAACTCCTCCTCGCTGCCGAACGACGTCTACAGCACCGGGGACCCGGTTCAGACGGTGGCGCTGGAGGTGCCCAAGGCCCTGCTACCGCTGCCTCGCGACATGGCCGGCCGGATTGTCGGGGCGCCGGTGTCGGCCCGGGACGGCATGGGCGCCCTGCTGGCGCAGTTCCTCACCCAGTTGGTCGCGGACCCGGCCGCGTACCAGCCCGCCGACCGGCCACGGCTGGCCTCCATCGCGACCCCTCTGGTCGCCGCGCTCTTCGCCCATTTACTCGACGCCGGGGACTGCCTGCCCCCGGAGACCCACCAGCGAGCCCTCACCTTGCGCATCCAGGCGTTCATCCGAGAGCACCTGCACGACCGGCACCTGACCCCGAGCACCATCGCCGCCGCGCACCACATCTCCACCAGCTACCTGCACCGCCTCTTCCAGCACGAAGACGCCACAGTCGCCGAATGGATACGCCGCCTGCGCCTGGAGGCGGCCCGCCGCGACCTCGCCGACCCGGCGCTCCGACGCATCCCCATCCACGCCATCGCCGCCCGCTGGGGATTCCCCCGCGCAGCCGACTTCAGCCGCGCCCACCGCGCCGCCTACGGCACCACGCCCAAGGACCACCGGCACCAAGCTCTCCACCACCGCGAGTGAAGTCCCGACCCACCCTGGGTCTGTTCATGAGAATGGGTTCTGGCTCACTTTCCGTGAGGCGTGCACGGTGAGTGATTGCTGACGCTCGGATGACCCGCTGGGACGTTGCCCGAAAATAATCACTGGTGACCTTGGTGTGGCTGACAGTTCGGCATCATGGAGCAAACGACGCTCCGGCTGAAGGAACTGCTGTTCCCGTCGATCACGGACGTGGCAGTGCTGTCGGTAGACGTGAACAACGAGGCGATACGCATCGAGGTCCGCGTGCCGACGATCGGCTCGGAATGTCCGGACTGCGGGAGCTGGTCGAGCAGGTGCACAGCTCCTACCTGCGGTTCCCAGCCGATGTTCCTACTGCGGGGCGGCGGGTGGTCGTCTGTCTGCACGTCCGCCGGTTCTTCTGCCCGAATGCTTCGTGCGGACGGCTGACGTTCGTCGAGCAGGTGCTGGGGCTGACCCGACGACACAGTCGGCGGAGCGAGCGCCTGCGCCAGGTGCTGGCCGCGGTCGGCCTCGCGCTCGCAGGCCGGGCCGGTGCACGGATGGCTCGGGTCTTCGGAGTGCCCGTCAGCCGCAGCACCGTGCTGCGGCTGGTCGCCACATTGCCCGAGCCGCAACCTCCGGCCCCGCGGGTGGTTGGCGTCGACGAGAACGCCACGCGAAAGGGCCGCGTCTATGGCACGGTTCTGGTCGACGTCGAGACCCGACGATCCGTGGGCCTTCTGCCTGATCGTGAAGCATCCAGCCTGGCCAGGTGGCTCGCCGAGCGGCCCGGCATCGAGGTCGTCTGCCGAGATCGAGCTCCCTTCTTCGCGGAGGGCGCCACGGCCGGGGCGCCCCAAGCGGTCCAGGTCGCCGACAGGTGGCATCTGTGGAACAACCTCGGTGAGGCCGCCGAGCGAGCCGTCGCCCGCCACCGCCAGTGCCTACGCGTCCTGGTCCCCGAGCCTGTCGGTCAGAGGACCGAGGAGTCCCCCGAGGAGACACCGGACTCGCCGTGGCAGAGCCAGCGGTTCGCACCGCATCCGGGCCGGGCACGCCACCGTCCACGCGATGCTGGAAGCCGGCCACCGCCGCCGCGCGATCGGCCGCCAGCTCCACATGACCCACCGCCCCGTCAAGAGCCTTGCCGACGCCGCGAGACCCGAAGACCTTTTCCGCGGCCAGTGGCAGTACAACCGGACCTCCGCCCTTGACGAGTACAAGCCCTACCTCGACGAGCGTTGGGACGAAGGCTGCACCAACGGCTGGAAGCTCTGGGAGGAGATAGTCCCACTCGGCTACCAGGGCAGCTATGGCATCGTCGTCAGCGCCTACATCAGGAAGAAGCGCACCTCACCCCGTCCGGTCACCGCACGGCCGCCAGCACCCCGGGTGGTGACCCGATGGATTCTCAGCCGTCCGGAAACCCTCACCGAGCTCGAACAGGTCCGGCTCAAGGCCGTGTTGGCCGAGTGTCCCGAGCTCGACGCCGTCCGCCAGGACGACCTGCCCAGTCTCCGCAGCCTCGCCGCAGGCATCGACCGAGACAGCGACGCCGTCATCGCTGGCCTCACCCCTCCTGGAGTTCCGGTGTTGTTGAAGGACACGTCAACCGAATCAAGATGCTCAAGCGCTAGATGTTCGGCCGAGCCGGCTTCGGTCTCCTCCGCAAGCGTGTCCTGCTCTACGCGTAGGGCCACGTTCCCGAGTCGCCAGAGGTGCTGGCAGATGAGGCTCAGGGCGCCATGTGTCGGACGAGCTCCCGTGACTTCTGCTGCAGTGCGGCTGTCCACTCCTTTGCATGGGGATCCGAAGCCGTCTTGAGATAGTGGCTCTCGTCGCGCTTGGCCGCCTGCCAGCTCACCTCGATGTTCGCTATCTCAGCCAAGGCCAGCGCCGTGGCAACGAACCCTTCGGACAGGGTGGCCATGACGGCGTGCCTGGTTTCGCTATGCCAGGCGAGCAAGGCGTCGACGAACGCTGCGAATGCGATGGGGTCGATCTGACACTCATCAGCTTCCATGGGGCCGATGCCGGATGGCAGCCCCACTTCGGCTTGATAGACGGTGACCTGGCTCATGAAGAGCCGCGACGCCCCGTTGGACGGGTTCCACAGGGTTCGGTCGCCCAAGTCGTAGTACTGGCTCACGTCAGCCTCTCACTGCTGGTCATAGGAGGTCGACATTACGGTCAGTCAGTCCTCCACGGAAAGTGAGCCAGAACCTGAGAATGAGCAGCAGATGCACACACTTTGGGAGGCGCCGGCGCGGAGCACCATTCAATTCCCCCTCCAGCCAGCCGGTCGCAGAGGGACTGCTCGCTTCCATCATCGTCACCGGACGTGGCCCAGCAAGGTGCGTAGGACGGCCCCGGCGTGCGTCCAGAGCAAGGACCCCGCGGCGGTGGGAAGCAGGTGCCGGGTCGCCGTCGGGATCATCCGGGTGAGCGATTCACCCAGATCCGGAGAGTGGGCCAGGCTGGTGTCCTGCTCTCCGTACCAGAGGTCGACAGGGACGGCGATGTTGGCAGGGTCGAATGGCCAGCGGCCCATCGCCAGGACGGTGTCGCGGGCATAGCCTGCCGGGCCCTGGCTGAATCCCTCGTCCATCGCGCGTCGGAAGGCGTGCTGGAAGAACGGGGCGGTATAGACCGCGCGATCGGCCTCGGGGCTCGTCGTGATGATCAGATCCCACAGTGTGTCGGCGCTGCCGAAGCCAGCAAAGGAGACCGCAGCGCCATCGGGATCGGCCGCGACGGCGTCCACCATGTCCCTCACCTGCGGGGCCAGCGAGTGGGCAAAGCGAGGATGGGCGAGTTCGTCGCTGCCGGAGACCACAGCCACCGCCTTCACCAGACCGTTTGCCGCCAGTACGAGGGCGAACGGTGCCCCCTGCGAAAACCCCACCGCCGACGGCGCGTGTAGAGCCCGCTCGTGGACGAGCTGTCGGATGTCGGTGGCCCAGCTGGTCAGGGTCCGGCCGGGGGCCGGGTCAGAGGCGCCGAGGCCGGGCCGGTCCACGCTGATGAGCCGAATCCCAGCCGAGTCGACGACGCCGCCGCCGAAACCAAGCCACCTGCTGGTGGCCGCCCCCGGGCACACCAGCACCGGGGTGCCGTCTGCCGGCCCCCATTCCGCCCAGCCCAGGAGCCGACCGTCCGGCATCTGAGTCTGCCCGAGCCGCGCTGGTTCCCTCACGCCGTAGTCCATGATCCCTATTCTCCCATCCCGGCTGCCGTCCCCCGCTGGCCGCGGCAGAGAGGCACGCGCCGGTGCGCGTCAACGGCCGTCCCTCGGCTTGGGCAAGCGTTGTGTATGTGCCGGACGGCGCCGTACTCGACGTAGGCGCCGTCACCGGCGGCCTCCGCAGCTATGTCGCCATCGGCGGAGGCGTGGCGGTCGATCCCGTCCTCGGTAGCCGCTCCACCGACCTCCTTTCCGGCCTCGGACCCGCCCCGCTCAAGGACGGAGACACCCTGCCTCTCGGCGAGGCAAGCGGCCAGCCGATCTACACCGACATCGTGCGGTGGGAAGGACTGTCACGGGAATTGGTGCTGCCCGTGCTGCTCGGCCCACGTGCCGATTGGTTCACCGGATCTGCACTGCGGACTCTTGCAACAAGCCGCTTCTCCGTCTCCCCAAGAGCAACCGCATCGCCATGCGGACGGACGGGCCCACCCTGCAACGGGTTAGGGAGGGGGAACTGCCCAGCGAGGGGATGGTGGTGGGGGCAATCCAGGTCCCGCCCGACGGAAGACCGGTGGTCTTCCTTGCCGACTCCCCCACCACGGGTGGGTACCCCGTGATCGGTGTCGTCCCGGACAGTCATCTGTCCGCGGTCGCCCAAGCGGCGCCGGGGCTTCCGGTGCGCTTCGTGCCCAGGCACCGGTACCCTTGACATTCCAGTTCAAATTCGTCGTTCCCGCTGGTCAGAGGCATAGTTTTGAGCCCAGCGGGCTGATGGCAGGTCAGGAGCGGGTGCGGCGAGGTTCCTTCGTGCGGGAGTGAAATCAGGCACGGTCGAAGCATGATGGCGGACATCGTCACGGGACGCTGGACGGCCGAGCCGGAGCCCGGATCCACCACCGTCGATCTGCCAGGCGATCCACGTCACGGGCTGCCATTGCCGCACCGTGCCGAGCCCTCGGCGGTGCCCCGCATTCCCCGGTCTCGTCCGCATGGCCGTTGCCGCAGCTGGTCTCCTCGGCATGGACGAGATTGGTCTGCCACGCGGCCTGGTCCGTTGGACCTTTAGGTCGCACAGTCACTCCGATGTCGCCATCAGCTTGCATCCCTTCATAACAGCGGTTGGTCTTGAGTCCATCGTGACCGGTGTAGTTCCGGTCTGTTCGAGCCGACAGCAAGGGATACGTGGTGGGGCTGAGACGCTCATACATTTGTTCACTCCGTGGCTCGCGCGTCCGGGCTGCGGCTGGGGCCGTTGTGACGATCGCCCTCGTTGGCTTCACGACGACGGCCGGGCCGGCCGCTGCGGCTCGCCCTGCGTCCGCATTGGATCAGGCAGCTGTGGTCCGCGACTGGAACGCCATCGCCACCGAAACGATCAGTGCCGGTCTGGGCCCTCGGCCTTCTTCGCAGGTCACGATCTGGCATGCGTTCGTCTCCCTCGCTGTCTACAACGCAGTCGTCGGGATCACGGGGGGCTACGACCCGTACATGTGGGGGGAACGTGGGCCCTCCACCGCATCCCCCGAAGCAGCTGCCGCAACGGCGGCGCATGACGTCCTCCTCGCCTACTTCCCCGCATCGAAGCCCCGGCTCGACAGCGCCTACGCCAACTCCCTGGCCGCGATTCCCGCTGGCCCGCCGAAAGACCAGGGCGTGACCTTCGGCAAGCATGCCGCGGTGCGCATCGTCGAACTCCGCGAAGGGGACGGCAGGTTCGCCGACGTACCGTTCACAAAGCCACCGGCTCCCGGTGTCTGGCGCCCCACCCCACCGACATTCCAGCCCTTCATCGACACATGGTTGGCCAAACTTCGCCCGCTGACGCTCAACTCCCCTAGCCAGTTCCGTCCAGGCAAACCGCCCACTCTCACCTCAGCTCGGTACGCCCAGGACGTCAACGAGGTGAAGAGCATGGGAGCCAAGACTGCCCCCAGCAGGACTCCGGAACAGACCCAGACCGCCCTCTTCTTCAGCGGCAATCTGGCGGCGCAGCTCCAGTTCGCCTTCCGGGACTACGCCGCACGTCACGAACTTGGCATCGCACAGACAGCGCGACTGTTCGCTGCAGTGAACGCATCGGCCTCCGATGCTGCCGTCACCGCGTGGAACACGAAGCTGCACTACGCCAGCTGGCGGCCGATCAGCGCTATCCGCCTGGCCGATACCGACGGCAACCCCGCCACAACAGCAGATCCTGCCTGGGAGCCACTGCTCCTCACGCCACCGCACCCCGACTATGTAGCCGGCCACACGACCGTCGCCGCGGCCGCGATGAGCGCGGCCGTAAACACCCTCGGCACCACGCGCATCGAACTCCGCGTGCCCTCTGAGATCACGGGCACCACGAAGTTCTACGAGTCCGCCGGCCAACTCAACAAGGACGTCATCAACGCCCGCGTATGGGGTGGCGTCCACACCCGCACGGCCGACGTCACCGGCTGCCGGGTCGGCGACCGGATCGGAACCTGGGCACTGGCCCATTTCTTCCGTCCGACACGGGCCGTCACCTCGCGCACCCTGCAGTCGCCCCCTCCATCCAGCCCATGTGACTGAGGGCTAGTGTCAGCCAACCCACCGAAGCAGCCCACCTTGGTGAACCCCACCGAGATCGCCACCGGAGACGCCCCGAAGTGATCTTTGAGAGCGAGAGCAAGGGAAGGCCACCAGGTCGGCGGGCACTGCTGGGCAGTTGGAGGAGATGCCCTGCTGGTGTGGAGTACGCAACGGCGAGGCCCGCCGCAAACCGACAAGCCAGGCCGCCCACCAGCGCAGCTCTCACCATCTGGTTCCGCGGTCGTGGCGGACACTTCTCTGCGCTCCTCGAAGTCCTGATCGCTCAGGCTCCGGCCCGATCAGGCGCGGGGCCCTGGAGGAGTGGACCGGTTTGCCTACGTCCCCGCCGGCACCGCCTCCAACGTCACCGCCGCCCGGGCGTCTTCGCAGGCTCGGGGCCGCAAGGTGCGATGAGGCGGCGACCTCCCGCGGTGCAGCGGCCTGACGCCCTGCAGGGGATGTTGGGCAGGGCCGTATCGGTCCTGTTCTGGGCGAAGACTCATGCCTCAGGGAGCCGGGCGAGGAAGCCGAGGACCGAGGTGATCCGGCCGTCCTCGGCCAAAGCGGCCACGTCCGAGCTGGCGACCGGCGCCGAGCCGTCGGCAGTGGACACCAGCTCCGTAGGATCGGGCAGCCTGTTGGGACATCACTTCGCTGCCCTCCGGGCTGATCGCTGGAGGTCGTGATCGTCAGTCTCTGTGTGCCGTTGTCGGCGTCAACGCGATTCACGAGGTCAGCCGAGATAGGGACGATCACGGTGCTCCAGGAAGTGACGGATCCGGAGCCTCTGCGTGTGGTGCATCGGCAGTTGATCGATCTCCTCCGGCATGACGAACCGCAGCTCCGTGGACTTCTCCGGGATCGCGACTCGGCCGCCGACCACGCGGGCGGTGAAACAGACGTTGAACTGTCGACGCACCTCACCGTCCGTATGGGCGATGACGTGGCGCGGGTCGGTGTATGTCCCGACGAGTCCGGTGATCTCCACGTCCAGGCCCGTCTCCTCCTTCACTTCGCGGACGGCGCTTGCGGGTAGCGAGTCGGTCATCTCCATGCCGCCGCCGGGCAGTGCCCAGAGATCGTTGTCTCGTCGGCGCTGGAGAAGAATGCGTCCTTCCTCGTCGGTGACCACCGCGGACGCCGCGACAACCAGGCTGTTGGGCTTGGGAGCGTCTGGATCGTCGTAGTACTCGGTCCGTGCCATGATCACCCTTCTCGGGCGGGCGTCGCGGTCGCCCACACTGCAGCAAAGCTGTCAGCGTATGTGTCGCCGCCATCAACGAATGGCTGTGCCCAGAGCGCGACCAGGTCTCAAGCCCACACCGCCCTGACCACGGCGTGGCCTGCTGTAGCCGCTCGCTCGTAGAACCCCTGGAGGCGCCTGTGATAGTTGAAGAACTCTTGCCTGACCTCCGCCTCGTCCCAGCCGGACCAGACGAGCTTGGCACTGGCGACGTTCCACAGCTTGTCGAAAGAAACACTCGCGCAGAAGTCTGCGGCCTGTGACACCTCAGGCGGTTCCAGAATCCCCAGGGGCGGGTTGGAGGGGTCGGCATCGGCGCTGTGTGCCACGGGACGCCCGCCGTAAATCGGCAGCTCCCAGAGCTTGCCGGCATCCGCATCGAGGACTTCGGCCGCGGCGTAGAGGTCATTGACGGCATCCCAGACCTTGTCGATCGAGACGGCGATGCCTGCTGCGTACTCGGCGGGTAGGTTCTCCCAGGCCTCCCACATGAACGCTGCAAGCCAGGTGTGGTCGTCCCGGATCTCGGATTCCGCGACGGCGCGTATGTGCATGTGGATGCTCACAGCGACGAGTCCTCGAGTTCGGCGGCCCGCCGGTCGGGCCGAACGGACAGAACTTACTCGACGGCACTGACGGCGAGATGCCCGTCTCTTGACGCCGGGATGCCCGGCGCTGCCAGGACGCCTTCCGACACCCGAGCGCCGGTGTCGTCGAGATCGACCACCCCGGACAGGTACACATCCGTACGGAACTTTCGCAACAGGCCCTAACACCCGAGGACGGTAGTAGGCCGTGTTTCAAAAGCCCTTCGGCCCTGATCGCGGCGTGCTGGGCTCGGTATGGTTCCGGGTGTTCATCGGGCGATCGGGAGTGGCATGCACAGCTTTTTCATGTTCGAGGGTGCGTTCTGGCAAGGCGGTGGTGGCTGGGAGCACATCGAGGTGTGCCGCAGCGTGTCCGAGCTGGATGCCGCTGTCGCCTACTACGTTCGCACTGGATCGTGGGCGGCTGGTGCATCGGATTGGTGCGTCGCCAGGGTCTACCGTCACGGGGAGCTCATTGTTGAAAGAGATCTGTATCCCTTCCTGACGGTGAAGGTACCGGGGCTGACGGCGATTCGTTTCACCGCAGACGTCCAAGACGTCGGTGGCCTGCCGGAGACTGGGGGGCGGTACGACGGCATGGATGAGGGCGCCATTTGGGAAGACCTGGCCGCGGATGTGTACGAGACCGCGCTGGAGGCACCCCAGGCCGTTAAAGCGTGGGTTGACTGGGCAGGTGTGGCTCTGCCAGAGCTGGTCCCTCCGGTGCTGCCGGAAGGATGCGGTGTCGTGGTCGACAAGCGTGAATTGCACTACGGCCGCAACTCCAGCCTCGACGGGTGCCGATGAAACAACACCCGTCTTGTGCAGCCATGTTGCGGCGTGTCGTTGATCCATAAACAGTGAGGTCTCCGGTAAACGGTTCTTCGACCAAGAACCGATATCCCGGAGACCTCGTGGCCACCATGCGGTGACGGGGCGGTTCGACATGAGTGACGCGCAGTGGGCGGTGCTGGAGCCGTTGCTGCCGTTGGGCAAAAGGCCAGGTCGTCCGCCCAAGGGGAGCAAACGCCAGCTCATTGACGGGATCCGGTGGCGGGTGCGGGTCGGTTCGCCGTGGCGGGACGTGCCGGCCCAGTCTGGGCCCTGGCAGACGGTCTATGGGCTATTTCGGCGGTGGCAGCGCGATGGCACCTGGCAGCGCACCCTGACCGGACTGCAGGCCTGCACGGACGTCGCCAGGTTGATCACCTGGGATGTGAGTGTGGACTCGACCATCGCGCGGGCCCGCCGTAGGGGGGCCGCCTTGATCAGTAGAGCGACTCTGAACAGCTCGGCTGTGCTGGGCACTTGGCCGGTCGTACGGCTACGCCAGGAGCCCGCCTCAGCCCAGAACCAAGACCCTGAGGGCCTCTTCGCACCACTCGCGAAAGCCGGTGGGCGCAGTCTCGGGAGTGCTCGGCTCGGCGGCACCGTAGATGCCCTGGTCGTTCAAGGCGTCCACCATGTCGGCCAGTCCTTGCGCCCAGGCCTCGCTCGCGCCACGACGCAGAGCCGTCGCCTTGTAGTCGGCGCTGCTGGTCAACTCCACGCGTATGCGACGGCCCAGTACCTCGGAGACGACCCGTGCCATGCCCCGCGGGGTCAGGTCGTCGGGTCCGACCAGCGGGACATCGTGCTGCCCGGTCCAAGAGCCCTCGAGCAGCAGCCGGGCCGCTGTGGCGGCGATGTCGCGGGTGGCGCAGGTCCGCAGCACACGGTCCTCCGTCATCGCCAGGAAGAACACCCCGGTGTCACGGATCGATGCAGCCTGGCCCAGCAGGTTCTCCATCAGGAACGGCGGGCACAAGGCCCGGTAGTGCACACCCGTGGCCATGATCGACTCGTCCATGGCGAGCGAGGCGGAGATCTGCCCAGCGTGCTTCGCCACCGCGCGGCCCAGGGTCGAGACGCTGACGACACGCTCGATTCCCTGGCTCCTGATCACTGCGCGCAGTGACTCGGTGAAGCCCTGGAAGTGTCCCTCGACGCTGTCGGTCTGGGGAGCCGGGGGCACCAGCCAGAACAGCCGATCGGCGCCCGCACACGCCTCCTCCAGGACGGCGGGATCGGCGTGCGATCCCCGTACGACCTCTACACGCTCGTGTACACGGGAGGTGAGCCGGGCCGGGTCACGGGCGATCACCCGGACACCCGCCGTGCCGCCCTGGGCGTTCAGGAGGTGGTCGAGGAGCTTCCGGCCGATCTGACCGGTGGGAGTGGTGACGACGATCATCAATGACTCCAAGAGTGGTGCCTTACTGGATGTCACCGAGCCTGCTGCGTCGCGCGTCCGAGCTGAAGGACCGATCCGCTCGCGGTTGTTACCCTGAGGGTAATTCCGAACGGAACGGAGGCGGCACCCGTGGAATCCCGCCCGCTGCGCTACTTCGTCGCCGTCGCCGAGGAACTCAACTTCACCCGCGCCGCCGAGCGGCTGGGTATCTCTGCACCTCCCTTGTCCCGCGCGATCCGCCAGTTGGAAAAGGAGATGGGCGTCTCCCTCTTCCAGCGAAACACTCACGCAGTGTCGCTCACCCCGGCGGGCGCGGTACTGCTCGCGGAGGCGAAGATCGCCCTCGACGCCCTCAAGGCCGCTGAGCGTCGGGCCCAGCGTGCCGCGACACCCGTACCCAAGCTCATCCTGGCCGTCAAGGCAGACGGGGACGCCGGCCTGTTGGAGCCCATCCTCGCGCGCTTCGCGTCCGAGCCCGCGGCCGTACCGGTCGCCGTCCGGCTTTGCGGATGGCACGAACAGCCCCAGCTGCTGCGCCAGGGGGAAGCCGACGCGGCCCTGGTCCATGAGCCCTTCGACCGCACCGGCCTCGACTCGGAGACGCTGATCGCCGAACCACGCGTCGCCGCACTCGCCGCCACCCACACGCTCGCCAAGCGCGACCGTCTCGCCCTGGCCGACCTCGGGCTGCGCCCCGACGACGTGCACCGGCACATCGAGCAGAACCGCATCGAGGGCCGCGACCTCGCCCAACTGCTCACGCTCGTCGCACTCGGCGGCCCCACCGCGCTGCTGCCCGTCTCCGTCGCCGGTCGTTATCCGCGCCCCGGCGTCGTCTACCGGCCGGTCCCGGACGCACCACCGTCGGCACTGGCCATCGCCTGGCCACAGCAGTCACGCTCCACCGCCACGGCAGCACTCGTCCGTGCCTCGGCGTTTGTGGCCGAGACCCTCCGGAAGCCGTAAGCAGCCCAGGGCTTGTCCGCAGTTGCGATCCCCTGGCGGGGAAATAGGTTGTCGGGGTGACACCGCCCGACGAGGTGAGAGGCTCCACTCACGAGCGGCAGAGGCAAGTGCCGGCAGTGGCAGGCCGCCTCCGGTAGCCGTTACAGCGAAGGTCGGCACCCATCGACCCGGTGCGAGCGGCCACGGCCCCCAGCCCCCTGGGGCTTGTGCGAGAGCTGCGGGGCGGTACCCAGCGCGAGCAGGGCGCCGCTACTGCCAGGGCATCAGGACGCAGTGCCCAACCTCAACAGTCGGCGGGCCACATCGTGTTACATGAGGGCCACAGCCGTGCCTTGCAGACCCTTGGGGCCTTGGGTTACCTGGTACTGGACGCGCTGGTTCTCTTCCAGGCTCCCCGCGCCCGCGCCAGCTCTGACATCCCTAGTCCTGGACCGACCGGCAAGAGGCGCCCGGGAGGTGGCGGAGGGTATCAGAACGACCACGGGTCCACGTGATCACGGGGTTCTCTACGCCCAGTGATCACAAAGGGCGGCCTGGCCACGCTGCCATTTTGCCTGCTTGAACCCTGGCGGTGCAGGGTGGATCCATGACTTGGACAGCACCACCGGTCGAGCGCACCAAGCAGCTGGGCGGCCTGGGTACCGTAACTGAGCGTCAGATGTTGGAGGGTTGGCTGAGCTGGCACCGGGAAACGCTGCTGGCCAAGTGCGCCGGGCTTGAGCCGGCCCAATTGGCGCGGGCGACCGTGGAGCCGTCGAACCTCACCCTCCTCGGCTTGGTCCGGCACATGACGGAGGTAGAGCGATGGTGGTTTCGGCGAAGCTTCGCAGGTGAGGCTATCGGCGATGTCTTCACCGGCCAGTCAGACAGCAATGAGGGACTTGACGGAGTTCACGCAGCCGATGCGGAGAGAGACTTCGGATTGTTCCTGACCGAGGTCAAAGCCTGCGACGCGGCAGCGGCCGGGCACGACCTCGACGAGACCTTCATGTCCTCTCGCGGAGTTTCCCTCAGCCTGCGCTGGGTCTACGTGTTGATGATCCAGGAGTACGCCCGCCACAACGGTCACGCAGACTTCCTGCGGGAGCGGACCGACGGGGCAACAGGTGACTGAGCCTCATTTCCAGACCGGACCGACGGCAGGTCCCCGAGATCACAGAGTTCTCCACACTCAGTGATCACACAGCCCTGCCCGCACTGCCTTCTCACCTGCTCGAACCCCTGTCCCGCCAGTACCGCCACGTAAGCGGCTAACCACACGATTACGGACTGCGGCCGGGGCGGCGGTGGCTGATTAGGGCCGCACGGCGTCCAGGCGGCCCGCGACTATGCGCTCTCCTGGCAGGTCGTTGCTGCGGCGTTCACCAGTCACGCCCGGGCGGTGCTGCCGGCCCAGCCCGAGCCGGTGCAGGCGCTCGGTATCGACGAGATCCGCCGAGGCCGGCCGAGATGGATCCCCGACGAGGCCACCGGGATCTGGCAGACCGCCGTGGACCGTTGGCACGTCGGCTTCGTCGACCTGTCCGGCAAGCAGGGCCTGCTCGGGCAGGTCGAAGGCCGCACCGCCCAGGCGGTCATCGACTGGCTGGCCGACCGCGACCAAGCCTGGCGCGACGCGGTCCAGTACGTCGCGATCGACATGTGCACGATCTTCAAGTCGGCGATCCGCCGGGTCCTGCCGCAGGCCACCCTGGTCGTGAACCACTTCCACCTGGTGCAGCTGGCGCACCAGACCCTCACCGAGGTCTGCCGAGGGTCACCGTGACCCACCGCGGCCGGCGCGGCCGGCAAGGGCAACCGCGCGTGGGAACTGCCCAACCGGCTCACCCGCTCCGCCGCCCGGATGCGCTGCGAGCACGTCGACGCTCTCCTCGACGAGCTGTCCAACCTGCCCAGGGTGATCGGTGCGCCGATCACCGTTGCGTGGAACGCCAAGGATGACCTCCTGGACCTGCTTGCCACCGCCCGGACCCGCCCGGACCGGGAACAGGTCCGCGATCTGCTGTACCGGTTCTCCCGCCGATGCGCCGACGCCGACCTTCCCGAACTGCAGCGCCTGGCCACAACGGTCGAGACATGGTGGCCAGAGATCCTTGCGTTCCTGCACACTGGGATCACCAACGCTGGCTCCGGAGGCACCAACCGGGTCATCAAGACCATCGCCCGCGACGCCTACGGCTTCCGCAACCCCGGCAACCAGCGCTTACGCACCCGCTGCGCGACCACCCGTCGAGCCCGTGGACACCTCGATGCCCGCTAATTTCGTTGAGCCCGCACGATGCAATCGTGTTGGCTAGCGGCACCGAACTGTCAGTACCGCAGGTGTCCGCTTGGCTGTAGCTGGGAGTTAAACGTGCAGGACATTGATGTCGACCCCGTTGCTCACAATCGGGCAGCCTGGGACAAGTGTGTCCAAGAGGGCAACGAGTGGTCGAGGCCGGTGAGTGCTGAGGAGGTCGAGCGCGCCCGCATGGGCGACTGGTCGATTGTTCTCATCGGGCGTGAGCCAGTCGACCGCTCCTGGCTGCCGACGGACCTGACCGGCAAGGACGTGTTGTGCCTGGCCTCCGGCGGTGGCCAGCAGGGTCCTATCCTCGCCGCCGCAGGGGCGCGGGTCACCGTATTCGACAACTCACCCCGCCAGCTCGGCCAGGACCAGATGGTGGCGGCGCGCGACGGACTCGAGCTGCGCACCGTCCTAGGCGACATGCGCGACCTCAGCGCCTTCGGCGACGCAACATTCGACGTCGTATTCCATCCGGTCTCTAACCTATTCGTACCAGACTTGGCACCGGTGTGGCGTGAGTGCTTCCGCGTCCTGCGACCTGGCGGAACTCTGCTCGTGGGCTTCCTCAACCCTGATGCGTACTTGTTCGACCACGAGGCGCTCGACGAGCGCGGCGAGCTGATCGTCGTGCACAAGCTGCCCTACAGCGATGTCACGCAGTACTCCGCCGAGGAACGCGCCACGAAGTTCGGCGCGGATGCCCCTCTTGAATACAGCCACACCCTCACCGACCAGATCGGCGGGCAACTCGCCGCGGGGTTCGTCCTCACCGGCTTCGCGGAAGCACCGCACCAATCCAACGCATCCGCTCAATACATGTCGAACTATTTTGCGACGCTGGCGGTCAAGCCGGGCTGACCCAGCCGTGGGGCCGGCCGAGACGGCCGTGTCTCCGAATGGCCAAGTGGAGCGCTGTGCCAGCCCGACCCCCACCAACTTCGCTGAGCCTCCATTTGCCGGTCCGTCTCAGTGCGACGGACCCGGCCTTGATCGACCCATTTCTCGTTGGCCGGCGCTCCGACCGGGGCACAGACCCGGCGGACGCGGTCGTAGTCCACAGCAGGGCCGAGGCAGGAGAACTGACACGGTTCAACTTTCCGTCAAGATCAAGCGACGGCCGTCTCCCCCAGACCGGGGACCGGCCTCGCGTCGTCCCCTCGGCCCATCCACGGGAGGCCGCGGACCTTCTGTCGGGAGTCGCGATCCGCGCATCGGCCTGCCGCGACCGGGCCGGTGCAGCAAGCCGGCGCTCTCGCGAGCGCCACGACCCAGGGGTGTTCCAGGGTGCGGCGGGAACAGCCGGTCCGGCCGACACTGTTACACCAGCCAAGAGACCGGCGCCACGCGGGCGGGGAACACAGTGACCATCATGCCGTCCCGACGTGATCCGGGGCCTTTTCACACAGGAGGACTGTTTTTCATGAATGACTGGCCCTTGACGCTCATGGCGGTACACGCCCACCCCGACGATGAGGCCAGTGGAACAGGAGGTGTCCTCGCGCGGTATGCGGCGGAGGGCATTCGCACGGTCCTCGTGACGTGCACCGACGGCGGTTGCGGTGACGGACCGGGTGGTGTCAAGCCGGGCGATCCCGGGCACGATCCGGCGGCCGTCGCCTTGATACGGCGTCAAGAACTCGAGGCAAGCTGCGCAGTCCTGAAGGTGAGTCATCTGGAGATGATGGACTACGCCGACTCCGGGATGATGGGCTGGCCGACCAATGACGCCCCCGGCTCCTTCTGGCAGACACCCGTGGAGGAGGGCGCTGCCCGACTCGCGGAACTCTTGCGGCACTACCGGCCCGATGTGGTCGTCACCTACGACGAGAACGGCTTCTATGGCCACCCCGACCACATCCAGGCCAACCGCATCACGATGGCGGCGCTGGCGATGACCGCGCTGACACCGAAGGTGTACTGGACGACAGCACCTCGCTCGATGATGCAGCGGTTCGGGGAGACCATGCGCGAGTTCGGTGCGGACGGGCAGGAGCCGGATCCTGCTGAGGCCTCCGCGATGGCCGAGATCGGACTCCCCGACGAGGAGATCACCACCTGGGTGGACACCACCGCGTTCGGAAGCCAGAAGTTCGATGCGCTGGCCGCACACGCCAGCCAGGGCGAGAACATCTTCTTCCTGGGGATGGGCCAGGAGAGGTTCACCGAGTTGATGGGCGTCGAGACTTTCGTACGTGTCCAGGACACCACCGGAGCGGCCGTGCCCGAGAACGACCTGTTCGCCGGACTGCGCTGATCCGCCTGCACGGCGTCCCCGTCCGCCGCGAAGTCGGCTCCGCGGCGGACGGGGACGGTGAGCACGCTCGGCGTGAGGCTCCTGAGCGGCACCTCGTCCATCGCTGACGTCGCTCCGTCCCGATTGCGATCCCTATACGCGCCGTGAACGCATTCGGCAGAATCGTGATCTCCGCCGGCACGCCGCCTTCCGCACGATGCAGACCACTGGCGCGCGCATCGTGCACGAGTGGCTGCCCATCAAGGACTGGTCGACCGGCGCGGTCAAGGAGTGCCACACCAGCGCACCGGTGCCGCGCTGCTGGACATACGACTCCGTGCCCGGCGCGGGCGACTCGGCCGGCATCTCACGCTGTTCCTGGTCGCTGTGGGTATTCGCCTCCCGCTCCCGCCGTGGCCTGTTGCTCTCCGTTGACTCGCGGACGCGGCCGGCCGCCCTGTACGCAGAGGTCGAGCAGGTTACCGGCGACAGCTTTCGCGCCGGCTAGCGTATCCCTGAACTGGTCCGGCTCGCCGATACGTGCGGAGCGCCCGATCCCGGCGTTGTCTGCCCGGACGACGGCCCGAAGTTCACCGCCCTGCAGGGGCAAGTCCGGGCCGCCCTGAAGAAGGAGCCGCGCAAGGAACCCGACCGCACGCCGCGCCCGTCGGTCGCTGTGCGAAGTTGACGCTCTTTGGTCTTGGCTCTGACCGCGCTTGCGTGATCGCCCGGAGAAAGCAGTCGATCATGGAGTGGTGGTGTCGATATTCTGCGCGCATGGATCAGGGACAGCAGTCGGTTCATGCCCGCGAGCTCTTCGGGGACTTGCGCGACCATGCGGGCTCTGATGCGTACGGTGCTGTGGTGACTCCCTGGCTCAGTCGGGCCGGGGACGGCTATCGCGCCCAGCTGGCGGGAGCCGCGGATCGGCTGTGCCGTGAGACCTTTGATCAGCCTGCCACCGTGGGCCACGACCTCAGCTGGGAATTGTATGCCCTGAGCCGGGTCAGCGAGGTGTTGCTGCTGGCCTTCCAGCCACCCGGCGAGACAACAGATGATGCGCCTTGGGCCCACAGGCTTCACCCGCTCGATCAATGGCCGGCTGTCGAGATGGAGGACTACCTGCGGCTGTTCACCTGCCTGGGCTTGGTGCCTTTCGAGGAGACGAGCACGTTCGACCCGTTCCTCCACGAGATCGTGCAGGTCGAGCAGGCCGAGGACCCGGAGGAGCCCATCCGCATCACGGAAGTCGTCTGGCCGGGGCTGTGGCTGGGGCAGCTGCTGTTCAGCCGCGCGGGAGTGCGGATCCGAGCCGGGGCTCACCACGCCGAGCGCGGCGTGGCCGACCGCTCCCCGCTCTACTGGAGCTTCGTGCGCCGCTACCGGCCGACGGTCGACCTGTCACTCGGTTGGGGCCACAACTCGCAGTGGCGCACGGACTTCCGCCTGGACTACCGCACACAGGCAGGCGAGCACATCAACGCGGGCGGTGACGAGGACATCGACGCATATGGGGACCTCGATCCCCTCAGCGCACTACTGACGCCCACAGAGCGTCGTCAACTCGTGCGCAATCGCTGCCTGCTACGCACCCCCTCGAACGCGGCTGCATTGGCTTCAACCTCTTCCTGGGAGACGGAGCTCTTCCCGTTCGACTGGCGGCTGCCCACCCCGAAGATTGCCCGATCCCACCTTCCGAACCCGACCGCCCCCTGAGTCCTCGCCAGGTCACGAGCAAGTGAGCACGCGGATGCGCAGAAGGATCCCTCCGGAAGGAGGCACGGCCACACATCGCCCTCTTGATCGTTTTTACGCGTTGACGTGGCCTTCGACCTTGCCTGAGCTCCATTCATACGTCAGTCCGGCGGTGACGGCGTCGAGGTCCTGACGGAGGAACACAGCGGACCTCGAGATCGGGGCGAGGCCGGACCGTTCGGCCTGGCGGATCCAGGCGGCCAGCAGCTGGCCTCGGCGGTTGCGGGCCGGGTCCGTGAAGGCTCGGGCGAGGTCGTGGGCTCGCGCGTTGTCCGGGCAGGCGAGGCGAACCTGGTCGAGTTGCTCGATCTCTTCGACGCTGAGGCGATCGCGGCTTCGCATGACCCATGCGGCGATCCAGCGCGGGCTCGGGCTCTCTGCTGGTGCGGACGGGGCCGTGCCGGCACTGGCGTGTGCGCGGGCGGCCTGGGGGGGTACGCCTCCTTGTGGTCGCCGTCCGCGGAGGGTTGCCGGGGAATAGCGGCCCGGGGCCTACGGGTTGCCAGAAGCGCAAGATCGATACGGCAGTTCGGGAGGGTGTATGACAGTCCACGGCACTGTGGCCGCCGGTTTCGAGGGTGTGCGGGAGGAGTTCGCCGCCTTCGTCGCGGGCGAGGAGCACGCGCCGGGGGCGCAGCTGGTGGTGCACAAGGGCGGCGAGCGGGTGGTGGACCTGTGGTCGGACGGGGTGACCGGGGAGTCGCTGCTCGGTGTCTTCTCCTCCACCAAGGGCGCGGCGTACCTGGTGGCCGCGCTCCTGGTCCAGGACGGCGTCCTGGACCTGGACCGCACCGTGGCCTCGTACTGGCCGGACTTCGCCGCCGAGGGCAAGGGTGGGATCACCCTGCGCGAACTGCTCGCGCACCGGGCCGGGGTGATCGGCCTGGATGCCGGCTTCACCCCGGAGGAGCTGGCCGACGACCGGTCGATCGCGGCCCGCCTGGCCGGGCAGCGCCCGTTCTGGCAGCCGGGGCGGTTCTTCGGCTACCACGCGTTCGTGATCGGCGCGCTGATCGGCGAGGTGGTATTCCGGGCCACCGGGCGCACCCTGCAGGAGTGGTACGAGGAGCGGATCCGCGCCCCGTACGACCTCGACCTGTGGCTGAGCCTCCCGGAGTCCGAGGAGCCGCGCTTCCTCACCACCCTCCCGATGCTGCCGACGCCGGAGCAAGCGGCCGAGATCGAGGCCGCCGCGCATAGCCCGCACAGCCTGGGCGGCATCGCCTTCAACGAGCACGCGCCGGACAACGGCGAGCTCTACGACTTCCCGAACTCCCGCACCGTCCGCGCGAACGGCCAGGCGTCGGCGGGCGGCATCGGCTCCGCGCGGGGCCTGGCCGGCATGTATGCGGCGGCCGCGTTCGGCCTGGACGGCCGGAGTCCGCTCCTGAAGCCGGACACGGCAGCCGAGTTCGCCCGGATCCACTCCGAGGGCAAGGACCTGGTGAGTGGTCAGCCACAGGCGTTCGGCCTGGGCTTTCACACCTACGGCCCTCACTTCCCCTCCATCGGTGCCAGCGCCTTCGGCCACAGCGGCGCCGCGGGCTCCCTCGCCCTCGCCGACCCCCGGCAGGGCTACTCCTACGCCTACACCCGCCGCCGGTACGCCTTCCCGGGCGGCGCGGCCCCGGAGAACATGCGCCTGCTGTGGTCGGTGGTCCGGGCGCACGGATGACGAAAGTGGGGCGCGGCCCGGAGAACCGGACCGCGCCCCACCCGTTCAGGCACGTCTATGTAGCCCGCCGCACCGTCAGCCCCCTGGAGCAGCACGAAGACCAGGAGCAGGACGCCGGTGACGATCCTTGTCCGCTAGGAGTTCAGGGTGCCCTCGAAGGTGACAATGGTCTGCATGACGAGGACGTAGCCCGAACCGTCGACCGCCTCACTCGCTCCCGCTGCCACGCCGTGATCATCGGCTCGACCAACGCCCACTGCCCGTCCGACAAGTTGCTCGGCTACGGATGTTCCACGCCGCATTCGGCTGCTGCCCCACCCGGAGACGAGTCGTTCCTGTGAGCCGACTGGCGCCGGTTCAGAGTGTCCGGCGGGGGCCGCTCGGGTCCGCCCCTGTCGGCGTTGGATCAGGATGCTTCCGCGACCCGGTTGAAGAGCCGGCCGGCGAGGTCGACGCCTGTGACCACGCCGTTGGCGTCGCGGGAGAAGTAGCCGCGCTGCCCTTCCAGGCCGCCTTCGGTGACGATGTACTCGTCGCCGTCGCCTTCGCTGTCGCCGGGGAGGAAGCCGATGTCTGCGGCTGGGTAGTCCGGGGGCATTTCCTCGTCCGATGCCTCACGGATCTCGGGCTTGATCCCGACCGCCAGGGTCAGACGGGTGCCGTCGGTGGCGATGTCGAGATTCATGGCGTCGATCTCATAGCGGCCGACGACCTGCCGGGCTCGTCCCTCGTCGTACGGGACCGGCTCAGCCGACTTCTCTATAACGCCGAGGTAGTGCTCGAGCGTCCACCGCACGACGGACTGGTTGAAGGGGTAGCCGTCCGGGCCGACGTTGGCCAGGGAGACCACCGCGAAGTTGCGCTCGGGCACGATGAGCAGCTCGGCGAACTGCCCATTACCCGAGCCGCCGTGGCCGATCCCGTGCAGGCCGTCCAGGTCGTGCAGGAACCAGCAGATGCCAAAGCCGTCGCCGAGCGTGCTGGCGCGCAGCCCGACCGTCTGCTCCCGCATGCGGTGCAGCTCCGCGGCGGGCAGCACGCCCTCGCCGTCGCCGAGTTGGAACCGTGCCCAGCGCAGCAGATCGCTCACCGAGGAGGCGAGGCCGCCGCCGGGGTTGTCGCGGCGCGCGCCCTCCTTGAAGGCTGCCCAGGGCCGGGCGGGGCGCAGTTCGCCGTCGTCGCCGCGGTTGTAGCCCACGGCGAACTTGCGGACCATCACTTCGGACAGGCCGTACACGGTGTCCGCAAGACCCACGGGCTCCAGGACGAGCGAGGCCATGGCCTGCTCGAAGGGCAAGGCCGTGACCTTCTCGATGATCCGCCCGGCCAGGTTGTAACCGGCCTGGCTGTACGAGGCGCGGGCCCCAGGCGGTGCGATCAGGGGCAGTTGGGGGAGCTTGGCCACGAGCCCGGCCAGGGAGCGGTCACCCTCGCCGTCGTCGATCAGGTTCCAGTCCAGGCCCGCGGTGTGGTTGAGCAGGTTCAGGACGGTGATCTGCGCCGCGGCCTGCTCGTCGACGAGCTTCAGTTCGGGCACGTAGCGCCGTACCGGGGTGTCCAGTTCCACCTTCCCCTCGGCGACCAGGCGCATCAGCGCGGTCGCCGTGAAGGTCTTGGATACCGATGCCAGAGGGAACAGCGTCTTCTCGTCGACCGGCAGCGGGTTGCTGAGGCTCGTCACGCCGTGCGAGGCGTGGATCTCCTGGCCGTCCATGAGAACCCCGACGGCGACACCAGGAACGCCGAGCTCCGTGGCCTGCGCCTTGACGAATTCCGACAGCTTGTCCTGCAGCATTGCTCCCCCTTCGGCACTTGAACTAAGTACGAGAGGCAGCGTAGGGGCGACTTGAACAAAGTGCAAGACTTCATGAACTAAGTTCAAGTAAGGTGGTGGCCATGCCGCGAGACACCCTGACCGCAGACCTGATCGTCCGTGCGGCCATCGAGCTGCTCGACAACGATGGACTGGACGGCCTCAATATGCGGAGCCTGGCGAAACGGCTCGGCTCGGCTGCCACGGCCATCTACTGGCATATCAAGACCAAGGACGACCTGGTCCGACTCGCCAGCGACGCGATCTGGCACGAGGTCGAGCCGCCCGATCTCGGCACCACCGACTGGCGCACGGCCGCCACCGCCCATGCCAGCGGCATGCACGCGATGCTCACCCGGCATCCCTGGCTCGTCCAGGCGTTCGGCAGCCACCTCCTGCACGGACCCGGCCAGGCCCGGTACAACGACCTCAGCCTGGCCATTTACGAAAAGGCGGGCTTCGCCGCCGACGGCGCGGACCGGGCCGCCGCCGCCGTGTTCACCTTCGTGCTCGGCAGCGCGCTCGGACCTGCCGCACAGGTCTCGCTGAACCGCCGGCTGAGCAAGAACGGCGCAGACGCCGAGCAACTGATGGCCGACGCCATGACACGCGCCACCGAGACCGCCATGCAATTCCCGCGTCTGCGCGAACGCCTCGACACCACGGCCGCCGTAGAGTACGCCGCAGCGCCCGACAGCACCTTCGCGTTCGGCCTTCAGTCCCTCCTCGACGGCTTCGAGGCCCGCCTCGCTGCCGAAGGCGGCAGTCGGCGACAGTGACCCGCGCCCGGCACTGGGGCAAAGGACTCATCGCGCTTCTCCGGGGATGATCGGCATGCCCAGGGTGACCGGGGTGCGGTTGCGGGTGAGTCGGTCGAGGGAGGCAAGTTTGTTGCATGCGGCTTCAAGGTTGATCCGGAGGCCTTGGACTTCGCCGAGCCAACCGTTGGCGCGGGCCTCCTCATGGCGGTCGCCGAGGTTGTGGTGGCGGCGTTGGCGCCCCAGTCTCCGGCGGCGGCTCGCTGCCATGTGACGGCGACGCTGATGTCGATGCCGAGGGTGCGGCCGAAGACCACGGCGGGCAACTCGGTGGCGAGCTAGAACAACGCGGTTGAGCGGGCGTCCGCGAGCCGGATGCCGAGTTTGCCGAGCCGCTCTCCCATGGCCCAGGCGCTGATCGGGCGGCCGCACTGACCGCCGCGGAAGAGCCAACCACCGATGCGCTCTCAGAGAAGGGCAAGCCCCGGCGGTGGACGCGCCAGAAGATCCTCAAACAGGCCGCCCCGCGCAGACGGTAGAACCGGCTACCGACGGTTCCTTGACCTGCGAAAACCTGGCTCGCCTTGCGTGCATTTGCCGCGTTGAGGCGTGAAGGTTCCTTCCCCTCAGAACTTGCCCATGTGCTCCACAGTGCGATGCCCCAGCTGCTGGCTGAACGTCGCGCAGAAGCCGGCGGAGAGTGGCGGCCAGCCCCACAACTCGAAGGCGAGGGCACCCACCGCGAAATTGGACTCCCATTGCCACTCCGTGACCGAGACCGAGGCACCGCAGGCGGAGCAGGTGGCACTCCCCTCACCCGTCTCCTTCCAGGCGGCGATGCCGTCCTTGAACGGCTGCCAGACCTCCTCGTCCGCCTCGAACTCCTCGGGATAGTTGATGATCACGGTCTTGGTTTCGCATCGCGGGCAGACGGCGTACTCCGCATCGTCCGCCCCCTGACCGCCCACGTGGTAGTCGCGCCCGACGACGACGGCCACCGGACCCGGCAGCCAGTCCGGATCGGATGAGTCGGCAACGGCCCGCGCCCACTCGGGACCTGGCACATAGCCCTCCTCGACGGTCAGGCTGTACACCCCGTCCCTGGACACCTCACGCGTGATCAGGCCCTCAGTGACCATCCAGGCGACCATCCACTCCGCAAGCGGCCCCGCCTCCTCGCCGGTCACCTCGACGTCGACGATCCGCTCAAAGAAGTCACCCATCGCCTCCCCCTCCTGTCGATCAGTCCCCATACTGTGTCACCACGCTCTGACACCAGCCCCGGCATCGGTGAGGGAATCAGGGGCGGGATGTGCTCGCACCTCCTCACCCCGCGACCATCATTCCGTCACCTCACAAGCCGCATTTCGTCGGTAGCCCGGCTACGGCCGCCGTCGCGTCGGGCGACGTCAACGGAACTGCCAGCGATCGTTGAAAACGGCCGACGGGGCTGCAGCACATCGGCTGCAGCCCCGTCGCTCATTGGGTTGTGATGACCGGGTCTTGTGGCCCGGGCGTCAGTGCTCGAAGACGTCAGGGAATGTCATCGGCTCCGGCTGCGGCGGAGCGGGCGGCTCCGGCTGCGGCAACTGGGGGGCCGGCTCCGGCGGTGGCTGGTACGGAGGGATCGGGATTACCGGGGTAATCGGCTGCACAGGGTCGGTCATCTGTTCTCCTCGAATGCCATGGAGCTCTTCTGTCGAGTTGACGGCGTCGGATAGACGCCGCTTACAGGTCGATTTCTTCCAGCGCCTCGGCCGCCCAGGCGGCTACGACAGAGCCGACGGCAGCGCCGACCAGCGCTCCCGCGGGTCCGCCGGCAGCGAAGCCCAAGAAGGTCATGCCGCGCCTCACCAGCAGTCCGGCGCCGCCGGCCGCCACGCCTGCGGCGGCCCTCTTGACGTACCGTTCGGTCTTGTCTTCGTGGCTCTCTGCCATGCGTGCTCATCCTCCCCTTCTAGCCCTGCACGATGAAAGCGGGCTGATTCAATGGTCACTCAAGGGGCTTTCGCAGGGGTATTGAGGGAACCCTGATGAATGGCGATCCGAGAAGGGGGATCCCCCTGTTTCAGGACTCATCGTGATCGTTGTGGCGTGTGATGTCGTTGAGGTATGCGAGCACGATCAGGACGCGGATGTTGACCTCTGGGGCATCCTCGGGTGAGGGAATCTCATAAGCCCTCCTGATGGCGCCGATATGCCTCTCTACCGTCCCATTGGACATGTTAAGTTGACCGCCGATTGCTTTGTTCGCGAGACCTCGCGCGATTAACTCGACGACCTTTCGTTGCATCGCAGTCAGCATCCCGCCCCGGCCGGTAAACCCGTGTAGTTCCGCGTCGATGCAGATGCCTCCACCTTGCACGGTATGTGCGTAGGCGAGCAATTCAGAGACATTGTCCAGCTTGTCTTTGAGGATGTACCCGACACGGCCGCCCTTCTGTCCGATGGTCATGACTTCTCGCGCGATGCGCAGTTCATTGTGCTGCGACCAGACGAGCAAGGCGATGGTGGGGAAGTTCTTTCGGATATGGTTGGCAGCCCCCAGCCCTGCGAACGCTCCTTCACCAGAACGCGAGAAATCGACGTCCAGCAGGATCACGTCGGGACGTGACTCTTCCTTAAGTTTCCTTTTCGTCTCCGCAATGGACTTGGCCTGAGTAACTTGATGCCCCCGCCTTTGCAATTCAGGCACGAGAAGGTCGTGGTAGAAGAGTCCGTCGTCGGAGATCATGATGTGCATGGAAGTTCCACCCTCACATGTGTACCTTCGCCAACTGGGCTGTGCATGCTGAAGGTCCCCCTGAGTACCCCCGTCACGAGCTGGGCCGCTCGATGAAGTCCGACTCCGGAGGAATCGGACAACTCGGCGCCTCCCGCACCGTCGTCATCAATCTGCACGACGAGACGGTCGTGTTGCAGAGTGACGGCGACACGGATACTGGTGGCATCCGCATGGGTTACGGCATTGCGCACTGCCTCGCTGATGACCCTGTAAGCGGCGTGCTCTAGACGCTCCGGCCAGCGAGTTTCGGGAATGATCACATGCTCTATAGGGAGCCCCAGTCGGTTATAGAGCGATTCGACTCCGGCTTGTAGGCCATATTTCTCGAGCGACGGCGGGAAGAGCAGGAATGACACGTTCCTGATCTGATCTTGCAATTCGCCGAGCCCATACAGCGCCTTCTGTATCAACTCGACCGCCCTCGCGCTTCCCCGCGCTCCCGGTTCGCTCTTGAGCTCATTGAGAAGGAAACGAATACCCATGATTCCTTCCTGTCCGCCGTCATGAAGCGCACTTTGAAGTTCCTTGCGCTGCTGTATCTCTGAGTCGAACAGCATCATGCTGGCTTGAGCTGACTCTGCTTGAAGAGCTTCCTTCTCCAGGATGATTCTCGTGACGGTTGCTACTGACCGCAGCTGCCGAGCGCCAGTGAGAGATGCATCGTGAATAAGTACGCCAAGCGGCTGACCGTGCCATTTTAGGTAGGTCTTTGTGCGACTCGGATCTGTCGGGAATTTGACAGTCTCTCCGACCGGAGTGGCGTATCGCCCCTCGTTGGGAAGCCATGGGTAAATCTTGATTTCCGGGTCCCCGAGCCATTTGGCGAGGAGCTCCCGATAGCCCTCACTGGCCGCCTGCTCGAAATCAGCAAGCCGCTCGAAAGCGCTGGCCCGGCCAACCCATTCCCGCAGGGCACCAACCTGACTGGCGATAGGAACAAGCAATACGGCCGTGGCATAGCCGAAAAGCAGGATTTGGTTCAGTCTGGCCGATGCGTGCGTCAGGGCGACAACCAGGAAGCCGCTCACAATCGAAGCCGCCAGAGCGGCGGAGACCCAAACCGGAGCAACGCTCCTGCGCGTCGGCGGTCTCTCGGAACGCCAGCGGCGTATCAGTAGCGCTAAAACGGCGGCACAGAGGACCATCCCAGCTACTGTTCCGGCGGTGGCCCACGGCGAGTAAGTACCCGCTTGCGGGTCGCCCCAGACCTGCGGTGGAGGCGACTCTTCCACGAAATATCGAGCGGTCTGAGTGATCAGAATGACACCATAAAGGCTCATGACAACCGTGGATGTGATGGGATCCCGCAGCCGGCCGGAAGGAAAGCTCAAGACAATGTGAGCCATCAGCGCAGCATTGAAGAAGAAGAGGCAGAAGCCGATGGCATATAATAAGCGGTTTTCACTGAATTGCAGATCACCGATATACCAGGTCAATCCGTATGCAACCAGCAGAGTTCCGGTACGGCTCAGGCGAGGGCGCCACACGAGCATGACGAGCCCGGCTGCCAGCGCAGCGATGCCCGCGCTTTGGATGGAAATTTGCATCCACCATGGCCACGGGGCTCTTCCTATGGACAGTGAAGCGGCATACGTCGCAAAGGCCCCGCAGGCCAGCGCTACCGCGATGACAGCCGCTGCTCGAGAGGGGCTGAGTGCGGCTGAGTCACCGGCCATCTCATCCCTGTTACCGGTAAGGCTCGGGCGATCGGTGTCCGGCATTCCTCCATGCTCGGCATTCAGCGATTCCGGCACCAGGCAGGTATCCCCCGCTCTTGTCCTCGGCTCTGAGGGGTTCCCCCTGCGGACAGGGCGAGCGGGTGGCTTCACCTCCACCGCGTCTCAGGGCCGATGTTCCCCGGTTCCACCCAGCTCATGTCTCAGCGCCTTCATCCTCGTCAGGTTCGGCCGCGTCCGGGTCGCGCGGCGGTCGCAAGTTTTCGCCGGACGGGGTTGAGGACAGGAAGCTGTCGCGGCCAGGCCGTTGAGGTTCGCATGCCTGAGCGGAGAGAGCCGGCCCACGTCCTCGTCCAGGACGCCGTGCTCGCGCTGGTCGGCGGGCAGCGCCCTCAGCTGCTCGACGGCGGCGTCCAGATAGCGGGTCGTCCACAGCACGGCGGCGTTCAGGACCAGGCCGAGCGCGCCGAGCTGGTCCTCCTGGCCTTCGCGGTACGCCTGCATGATCTGCCCGCGCTTGCCGTGACAGATCTCTCCGGCAGGCTTGTGCCGGGACTCCTGGACGGTGAGCTGCCCGTTCATCTGTCGCCGGTAGCTGTCGTCGACCGAGTTGACCACGCACAGCAGATGCAGGGTATGGCGATCCGCCCGTACTCGGCGAACGCCAGCCCCAGCGGCGTCGGCCTCCCCTCGGCCGAATCTCCGCAGCCGGTCGTAGGCACGGACCTGCCCGGTGACCAGCGAGCTGGCCACCCGCAGCATGTCCGGCCAATGCGTGACCACCTTGTTCATGTTGACCCGGTTCCGGGCCATGAGCTCCAGCGGCCCGTAGCCGCCGGTGGCCACACCCGGCACATCCGCCCGCCAGAACCGTTGGTCGGCCAGGTCGCGGAAGCGGGGCCGGGATCCCGCTACGTAATGCTCGTACGCCGTCATCTGCCGCTCGGTGTACCACTTCACACACGAGGTGTCCTCCATGTTCAGGTGCTCCGCCAGGAACTCGATCACCGGCCACGGCACGTCCTCCAGCGCCCTCAAGGAACAGTGCCAGGTACCGGTCCGTACGCATCTGAAGCGCGAAGCCCAGCCGGTGGTGATCCCCGCGACGCTTACGGATCAGCTCCCGGTCGACGTCATCGAAGTAGAAGAACAGCTCCAGCTCCGGCCGCGTCGGCTCCTCCAGCCGGCCGTACGCCGCCGCCTGCTCATCAGTCAGAAACTCCACCGGCACGCGGCGGACGGTAGCCACAGGCCGAACCGCTCATGCGTCCTTTTGACGAACACCCACGAAGTGCGGACCGCTGTGCTAGAAGGCCAAGATCAAGTGCTTAGTGCTATCGGGTCCGTTGTACCCCAACGCCGGATCTCCAACGTCACGACGGAGCAGGATGGAAAAGCAGGGACCGCAATCCGGTTTCGGTTCCAGTTGCGAAGACTCCGTCGCGCGGGCCTGAACTGCCTCCTGAGTTCTGTCCGGAGAGGTGATCGCGGGGGGGGGACTGTCTCCCCCTTCCGGGGGAGGCAGTCCCCCCGGGCGCGGGATCTTGCTGCGGCGCCCGGGGGCTGTACTGGAACGGTCAGCAAGTCAGTGAAGTGACCGCTGCGCCGCTCCGGGTCCGGTGCGGGCGCGGCGGCCGTGGCTCAGGAGGAATCACGATGCATGAGTGGACGAGAAGGCGTCTGCTGACCTCGGCGGCGATGACGGCGGGCCTCGCCGTCACGGCGGCCGCACCCGCGACTGCCGCGGTGGGGCACCGGACATGTCTCGGCGACGACGACATCCTGACAGCACTGCGGCGCCTGCCGGGGCTCCGGGTGATCGAGGAACGCCAGGGCGCCGAGCCCGGGTACCGCTTCTTCGTCCTCGGCCTGCGCCAACCGGCCGACCACACGAATCCCGCTGCCGGGACCTTCGAGCAGCGCCTGACCCTGCTGCACACCTCCGTCGACCGCCCCACCGTCCTGTTCAGCACGGGCTACGAGGCGCTCCTCACGCCCCGGCGGGCCGAACCGACCGTGCTGCTGGGCGGCAACCAGCTCCAGGTCGAGCACCGATTCTTCGGCACCTCGCGCCCGGCGAAGGCCGACCACTCACTGCTGACCATCCGCCAGGCCGCCGACGACCACCACCGTGTCGTTCGCCTCTTCCGCCGGCTCTACCGCGGCGCGTGGATCTCCACCGGTAGCAGCAAGGGCGGTATGACGAGCGTCTACCACCGCCGCTTCCACCCCCATGACGTGGACGGCACGGTGGCCTACTCCGCCCCGAACAACGTCGACGACCGTGACAACACTGCGTACCTGCGGTTCCTGGAGAGCGTGGGCACCGCAGACTGCCGCGAGGCTCTGCGGACCGTACAGCGGCAGGCCCTGCAGCGCCGCACCGAACTCGTCGCCCGCTACGAGGCCTGGGCCGCCGCCGGAAACACCGCGTTCCGCATCGTCGGCAGCGCCGACAAGGCCCTCGAAATCGCCGTCCTGCGCGCCCCGTTCATGTTCTGGCAGCGCAACACCGCCGCGGACCGCGCCTCCATCCCCGGCCCGGACGCCGACACCGACGAACTGTACGCGTGGCTGGACGACATCACGGGCCTGCCCCTCTACGCCGACGCGGCCGTGCAGCACTACGTCCCGTACTTCTACCAACTCGGCACCCAGCTCGGGTACCTCGCCTTCCCCACCCGCCATCTGTCCGACCTCCTGCGGTATCCGAACGCCGTCGAGCCCCGTACGTTCGTCCCGCGCGACATCGCGATGCGCTTCGATCGCGACGCCATGCCGGACATCGACCGCTGGGTCAGGCGTCACGGCAGCCGTCTGCTCTTCGTCAACGGCGCCCAGGACCCCTCCGTCGCCGAGCCCTTCCGACCCGGCACGCGCGACTCCCGCATTCTGTGGGCCCCCGACGCCAACCACAGCACCGCGATCGCCGAGCTGTCCCCCGCCGACCGTGCGGAGGCCGTCGGCATGCTCACCCGCTGGGCGGGGAGCCCGTCTCTCCGCTGAGGCCGCGGGGACCGTGTGCGGCGGCGATGCCTGTGCGGGTCCGGCTCGGAGCCGCCGTACTCGAAGACATCGAGCAACACGGCCCCGCCCAGCTCCCTATGCGAGCCAGCCGAGATTTTGCTGGCACCCGACGACGCCACCGTGATCTATGACGACGTGCACTCGACCTTCTGGGGTGACGACGCCAGCCGAGGCCGCAACTGCACCGGCCGTCTCCTCGAACTTCTCCGCTCCGAACTGCAGATGCGATCAACCAGGATTTCCGAGCTGTAGGCGGACCGAGGTCGACCCCATCGAGGCCAGTCGAATTTCGGTGAGTGCCTGGTGCGATCCTGCATGTACGAACCATCTCGGCGACGCGAACCTGCACACCTGGACGCTGCGATGGAGGGCCCTCCTCGCAGCCGACACCCAGGATCAGCTTGCCTGGCTGGGCGAGCGTGAACTGGAGACGGAGTCCGTCGTTGAAGAGGTGGAGCTCCTTTGCCGCATCTCCGAAGGACTCGCGGAGCGCGGAGCCTTGTCTCGTTGCGCTTCGTTGCCGTGGTCGGTCCGCACGATGTGCAGGCACAGATGGATCCCGGCCGCGGTGCCGGCCGCGGTGAGCACGTCGCTGTCGTCGACGATCAGCTTGCGGGAGCCGGTGGGTCACGTTCCGAAGACCAAGGCCCACGGGATGAGGCTCTCGTGACGGCGGGCTAGAGTCGTCGCCGATCACGTGTATGTACGAGGGGCGGGCGAGAGTGGCGACGGCGGATCCCGGCGCGGTGAGTGACCTGCCTGTGCCGACCCGGAGCCGCCTGATCATCGGGTGGCTCCTGGTCTTGCTACTGGCCGCCCTGACCACCTCGTTGCTGGGCGCCCTCGACGCCGGCCTGGGCGGGGTCCTCGGAGCCCTCGCTCTCACCCTGAGCTACCACCTGATCGTCCGGCGCCTGATCCTGCGCCAGAACGCGGTGCCCAAGCGGATCAAGGTCTGCTACACGCTGGCGTCGATCGCGCTCGCCGTAGGCGCCGTGTACACATCACCCGCCAGTCTGGTTGCCTTCGGCAAGGAGGGTGTGGGCTTCATCGACTACCAGGACCGGCAGAAGGGCGGCCACGGCACGTACGTGCAGTGCTACGTCCAGGACCCCGATGGCAGTGTCGATCCACTGCCCTCTGGTGGCGCCTGCCCGTACCCTGATGGAACGCCCGTCACCATGGTCTACTCCCCCGACGGGATCGGGGGCCCGTTGCTGGGCGCCAAGTCCTCCTACACGTATGCGGTCGTCGTCTGCGCGGTGGGACAGCTGACCGGCTATTGCCTGATGGTCGCTGCCGCCGTCATCACGGGCCGCCGGTTCGCAACCTGACGGTGCGACAAGCCGACCGGATCTCTTGAGTGCAGGCCCCTCACTTCAGGTAGGGGTTGGCTCATCCTCGGCGTGGAGCCGCGTAGCGGCGGAGTTCGTGCGTTGTCAGTGGCCTTCACTCTGCTTGCGTTGCTCCTGCTCGATCCAGCGGTCGACCTGGACGAGCTGGTTGTCGGGCTACGGGTCGACCCGAAGGCCTATCGGCGGCTACTCAAGGTCGGACACGGTGAGAAGCTCCCGGACGACCGCGCCCTCGGCACGCTCCACACCAACGAGAAACCCTGGCGGCTCCTGGGAGGCTGGCGTGAGCGCCCCATCCTCCAGGGAGACCAGGTGCATCCCAGCGTGAGGTACCGCATCCACGCCACCGCAGACAGCGTCCGTCCATACCGGCCAAGACTGCCCTCATGAGTGGTAGGCGCTGATGTCCACGACCGCCTGTGGATTGGAACCTGCGCGGTTTGAAGGACGAGGCCTTTGTCGGCCGACGGACCCGCCGAGGCCTCAGGGTGCCCGAGCCCGCCGGGCTCTCCTCCTGTGGCCGACCGACTCCAGCCAGTAACGCCCGACGGGTGGCTCGGCAAGCGGGGTGCGATGCCCGACTCCAGCCCCACGGTCGCTTCGGTCGCCCAGCCAACGATCACGGCTGTGGCGGGCCTGCGGCAGATCACCGTTGCGCCGACAGAGTGCTGGTGCCGGCCCGCGGACTGTCGCCACCGGCTGCCGTGGGCGAGCGGTGGACAGCCGCTTCCGGCGCGCAAGGACCACCCGAGTGGCCGATAGTGGACGTGGGGGGCTCTTTCCGCGATTTCGGAGCAGTCATGGACCGCTACCCACCCATCGCCGAACACGGCCTGGTGGGCGACCTACAGACCGCCGCCCTCGTCTCGTCGCAGGGTGTCGTGGACTGGTTCGCCGCTCCCCGGTTCGACTCGCCCAGCGTCTTCGCCGCTCTGCTCGACCACGACGGCGGCGGGTACCTGCGGCTGGCCCCCGAGCATCCCGACTCGACCTGCAAGCAGCTCTACTACCCCGACACGGCCATTCTGGTGACCCGGTTCATGTCACCGGACGGGGTGGGTGAGGTGGTCGACTTCATGCCCCCGGACCGGACCCGCACCGCCACGGACCGTCACACCCTGATGCGCCTCGTGCGTGCCGTGCGAGGGGCCGTCGACTTCACGCTCGAGTGCCGGCCGCGCTTCGACTACGGCCGGGCCGAGCACCAGCTGGAGCTCGGCGAGAACACCGGCGTATTCCGGTCCCCGGGGATGGACGCGCACCTGCAGACCACCTTCCCACTGGAGCGGGACGGTCAAGACGTACGCGGCAAGGTGACCCTGAGCGCCGGCGAGTCGGGCGGCGCCGTGTTCACCGTCTGCGCACCCGGCGGCGAGGCACCCGCACCCCTCACGGTCGACGGACTCACCGCACAGGTCGATGACACCAACCTCTTCTGGCAGTACTGGCTGCGCCAGTCCCAGTACCGGGGCCGCTGGCCCGAGCTGGTGCACCGTTCCGTCATCACCCTCAAGCTCCTCACCTACGCCCCCACCGGAGCCCTCATCGCGGCTGCCACCATGGGCCTGCCCGAGCAGGTCGGCGGGGAGCGGAACTGGGACTACCGGTTCACCTGGGTACGCGACGGCTCGCTGTCCGTGCGGGCCATGCTTGACCTCGGCTTCGTCGAGGAGGCCACCGCCTTCGTCCACTGGGTGGTGGACAGGCTGCGGGAGCGCGAGGACAAGGAGGAGGAGCCGCTCCAGACGATGTACCGGGTCGACGGCAGTCCCGACCTCCCGGAGGAGACACTCGATCACTTCGAGGGCTATCGCGGCTCCGCGCCCGTCCGCATCGGCAACGGCGCCGCCGACCAGCTCCAGCTGGACATCTACGGCGAGGCCATATACGCGGTGTCCCAGGGGGCGGAAATCGCGCAGCAGGCCAGTTCCGCGGGTTGGCATGCGGTTGCCAGGGCACTGGACTGGTTCGCCGACGCCTGGGACCGGCCGGACGAGGGCATCTGGGAGACCCGCGGCGGCCGCCAGGACTTCACCTACAGCCGGGTGATGTCGTGGGTTGCCTTCGACCACGGGATGCGCCTGGCCGAGTCGTTCCGCTGGCCCGCCGACATGGAACGATGGCGCACGGCGAGAGACGCCGTATTCGAGCAGATCACGGAACGAGGCTGGAGCGAGAAGGAGCGCGCCTTCGTCCAGCACTACGGCGGCGACGTCCTGGACGCATCCCTCCTGCTCATGCCGAGGGTCGGCTTCATCGCTCCGAAGGATCCGGCCTGGCTCTCCACCCTCGACGCCATGGACCGCAAGCTCGTCTCCGACAGCCTCGTCTACCGCTACGACCCGGCGGCATCACCGGACGGGCTCCGCGGCTCGGAGGGCACCTTCAGTCTGTGCACCTTCCTCTACGTCGACGCGTTGGCCAGGGCGGGGCGACTGCCTCAGGCCCGCTACACCTTCGAGAAGATGCAGACCTACGCCAACCACGTCGGGCTCTTCGCCGAGGAGGTCGGCCCGACCGGGGAGCAACTGGGCAACTTCCCCCAGGCGTTCACCCATCTGTCGCTCATCATGGCGGCCACCACCCTCGACCGGGCGCTCGACGCGGAGCAAGGGCGCTGACCCATGGTCACCCATGCCCGTCCCGCAGGACCGCCACGGCTGACCAAGGACGAGTTCGCCGTGCTGTACCGGCGCCTGCTTTCGCGCGCAGCCTGGGCTTCGGGGGACCGGGGCGCTCTGGACGCGCTCACTCCTGACCGGGTGGTGGCCGCCACCCGGGAGGTGCGGACCGGCCGGACGGTGACGCTCGCCGCGCCGGTGGAGACGCTGCCCTGCCCGGACAATCCGGAGCCCGCGAGGCATCGGATGAGCGGGCAGCCGGCGGAAGACGCCTCGGGCGGGCTCCACTTCGCGAGGGACAGCTTCGCGATGAACGTGCACGGCGACGCCGACAGCCACATCGACGCCCTCTGCCACGTGATCTACGACGGCACACTGCACGGCGGCGTGTCCGCGAGCAGCGTCACGGCAGGCGGGGCCACCGCGCTCTCCATCGAGGCGGCGCGCGACGGGATCGTGGGACGCGGCGTGCTGCTGGACATCCCCCGGCTGCGCGGCGTGCCCTGGCTCGAACCGGGTGATCACGTGAGCGCCGACGACCTCACCGCGGCCGAGACGGCCCAGCGTGTCCGCGTGACCGAGGGCGACCTCCTGTTCGTCCGGGTCGGCCACCGCCGACGCCGCGCCGAACTGGGCGCGTGGCACGCGGCGGACGCGCGCGCGGGGCTCCATCCGTGCGCGCTGGAGTTCCTGGCGGACCGGCGGGTCGCCGTGCTCGGCGGCGACGGGAACAACGACACAGCCCCGAGTTCCACCGAGGGCGTCGACTTCCCTGTGCATGTGCTGGCGGTCCACGCCATGGGCCTTCACCTGCTGGACTACCTGCAGTTCGAGGACCTGGCACCGGTCTGCGCGGCGGAGGGACGCTGGTCTTTCCTCTGCGTGATCGCCCCGCTGAGGCTGCCGGACGCCACCGGCTCGCCGGTCAACCCGGTAGCCGTCCTGTGACCCGGGTGCCCACGGTCGTGGTGGTCATGGGTGTCTCGGGTTCCGGCAAGTCCACCGTGGGACTGCTGCTCGCGCAGCGCCTCGGGGTGCCCTTCCTGGAGGCGGACGACGTCCACCCGGCCGCGAACCGCGCCAAGATGGCCGCGGGTCGGCCACTCGACGACGAGGATCGCCGGCCGTGGCTGCTGTCCATCGCCGAATGGATCCGCGAGACGACCGACGCCGGCCGGGGCGGGGTGGTGGCGTGCTCGGCCCTCAAGCACGCGTACCGGAACATCTTCCGCAGGGCAGGTGCAGGCGTGTGGTTCCTGTATCTGGCGCTCGACCGAACGACCGCCGACCGGCGGGTCACCGGACGCGTGGGCCATTTCATGCCCGCCCGGCTGGTGGACTCCCAGTACGCCACCCTCGAACCGCTGCGGCCTGACGAGCCCGGCCTGACCGTCGCCGCGGTGGCCGACCCGCAGACGATTGTCGACCAGGCGGTGCGCGCCGTCCGGTCAGTGAAGTGAGTGCACGCCTGTTCGACTCCGTCGGGTCGCCGCCGCCTGACCCACCCGATAGTTTGGGATTTGGTGCCAAATATCCCGATTGCGCGAGTGTTCGTCCGGACCAACACAGCCCACAGGCCCCCGGACGGGCGCTACGGCCAGGACAGCCGACGACTCCTAGAACGGGACCCTCTCATGGCCGACGATCAGCACTACGACGTCATCATCATCGGTACGGGAGCGGGCGGCGGCACGCTCGCCCATCGGCTGGCCCCCACCGGCAAGCGGGTCCTGATCCTGGAGCGCGGCGACTACCTGCCACGGGAGCGGGACAACTGGGACTCCACGGCCGTCTTCGTCAAGGGCAAGTACCGTGCCCCCGAGTTCTGGTACGACAAGCACGGCAACCAGTTCCCCCCGGAGGTCAATTACTATGTCGGGGGCAACACCAAGTTCTACGGTGCCGCGCTCTTCCGGCTCCGGCCCGAGGACTTCGGCGAACTGCGCCACCACGACGGCATCTCACCGGCCTGGCCGATCCGCTACGAGGACCTGGAGCCGTACTACACCCAGGCTGAGCACCTCTACCTGGTGCACGGCCGGCACGGCGAGGACCCCACCGAAGGGCCGACCAGCGCGCAGTACGCCTACCCGCCGGTCGAGCACGAGGCGCGCATCCAGCAGCTCAGCGACGATCTGGGCAAGGCCGGCCTGCACCCCTTCCACCTGCCCATCGGCGTGAACCTCACCCAGGACGAGAACGGCCGGGCCACCCATGACAGCGTCTGCATCCGCTGCGACCGCGTCGACGGCTTCCCCTGCCTGATGGGCGCGAAGTCCGACGCGCAGGTGATCTGCGTCGACCCGGCGCTGAAGTACGACAACGTCACGTTGGTGACCAACGCCAACGTGCGCCGCCTGGAGACCGACCCGACCGGACACACCGTCACCAAGGTCGTCGCCGAGCTCAAGAACGGAACGACGGAGGAATTCAGCGCCGACATCGTGGTGGTCGCGGCCGGTGCGGTCAACTCCGCCGTTCTGCTGCTGCGTTCGGCCAACGATAAGCACCCCGGTGGCCTGGCCAACAGCTCGGACGTGGTGGGACGCCACTACATGCGGCACAACAACCTCGCGCTCATGGCAGTGTCGAAGGAACCGAACCTCACCAGATTCCAGAAGACCCTGGCGCTGAACGACTGGTATCTGGGCGCGGACGACTGGGATTATCCGCTCGGCGGCATCCAGATGCTCGGCAAGTCGGACGCCGACCAGATCCACGGCGAGGCGCCGCGCTGGGCCGGTGCCGTCATGCCCGACATGCCCTTCGAGGTACTCGCCCACCACGCCGTCGACTTCTGGCTGTGCGGGGAAGACCTTCCGCTGCCCGAGAGCCGGGTCACCCTCGACAAGGACGACGCCATCCACCTGGCTCTCGACGAGAAGAACAACATCGCCGGGTTGAAGCGCCTCCAGCACAAGCTGCGGGGAATGCTCGGACACCTGGGCATGCACGAGCACCACCTGCTGGATCACAGCATCTACCTGCACAAGGGCATGCCGATCGGCGCCACCGCGCACCAGGCCGGCACCGTGCGGTTCGGCGACGACCCGCGGAGTTCGGCCCTCGACGTCAACTGCAAGGCCCACGACCTCGACAATCTCTACATCGTGGACACCAGCTTCTTCCCCAGCATCGGCGCGGTGAACCCGTCCCTGACCGCCATCGCCAACGCCCTGCGGGTGGGTGACCACATCGCCGCCCGGCTGAGCTGACGGGGGCCCGTCGCTCTGCGAACCGGCCGAATGCAGCTACAGGTTGTCGCCGGGTGCTCTGGCGGCCCGGGTGTCGGCGTCGGTGAGCTCCTCCAGCTCACCCATCGTGTCGAGCCGGTAGAGCATGACCAGCGCAGGACCGACCAGCACGATCGCGATGGCCGTGACGATCATCAGCCAGCGCAGGGTGTGCGTGGCCCCGGCCGCCTCGGCCACCGTCAGCGAGGTGGGCAGCAGGTAGGGCCGCTGCGCGAAGCCCCAGGCGCCGACGACCAGGGCGACGCTCGCCACCGAGGTGTAGCGGGACCAGCCGTGGGACCGGCGCAGCAGAAGCAGCACCGTGGCCAGACCGCAGACCGCGGCCAGAATGATCAGCACCAGCCCCCAGCCCCCGGTGAGGCCCTCCCAGACGTACCGGGCGTCGTTGTGGGTGACGGGCAGGCCGATGAGCGCGAGGACCACGACGGCGCCGAAGGCGATCAGCGCCCGCAGGCGGAAGTAGTCGACGAGATCGGGCGCGCCGAACCGCAGGGCATCGGAGCAGAGGAACACCGCCCCGAGAAACGCGGTGGCCGCGATGGCCAGCAGACCCGTGAGGACGGAGGTTCCATTGGCCCATGCGTCCGCGGAGGCGGTCGTACCGACCTTGACCCGGCCGGAGGCGATGCCGCCGAGCACCGCCCCGAGGAAGAACGGCGTGAGCAGCGACGAGACGGCGAACACCGCGCCGTAGACCCGTTGTCGGGCCAGGCGGCGGGTCGGCTTGCGCAGGGCGAACCCCGCGCCGCGGAGCACCAGGCCGACGGCGGCGAGGGCGAGCGGCAGCCACATCGCGGAGAACACGGCCTGGAACATCGTCGGGAAGCCGGTCCACATGATGACCAGAACGAAGATCAACCAGACGTTGTTGGCCTCCCAGACCGGTGCCATGGCGTGGTCGATGAGCCAGCGGGGCCTCTTGCCGCGCTCCGCGCCGCCGGCCAGCAGGTCCCAGAAGCCCGCGCCATAGTCGGTGCCTCCGGCGCAGGCGTAGGCGGCGATCGCGATCACCAGCACCCATGCGATGAATTCGGCCATTACGACGCACCGCCGGAGGTGTTGCCGGACCCGCCACCGGGCGCGGCCCCGGCGGTTGTGGGCTCGGGCTCGCTTCTGGGCCCGTACGGGGTGTCGGTCTCCGGCGGTAGTTCGGCGCGCGCGGCGGCCGAGCCCTCGTCGGCGATGCGCCAGCGGGTACGCATCTTCAGGACAACCGCGAGGAATGAGCCGAAGACGGCCACGTACACGACCATGACGATGCCGAGCATCGCCCACAGCGATCCGGCGCGAGTACCGGTCACCGCCTCCGAGACCCTCATGTGGTTGTAGACGATCCAGGGCTGACGGCCGACCTCCGTGGTGATCCAGCCGCACTCCACGGTGACCAGGCACGCGACTCCGGCGAGCGCGGCGCAGCGGTAGAACCAGCGACTGCGCGGGTTGTCCCGATGTCTCCACCAAGACCAGGCGTACCAGAGCGCCAGCAGGATCAGCACGCTGCCGACGGTGGCCATGATGTCGAAGGCCCAGTGGGCGATGGTGGCCTCGACAACGGTGGGGCGGTCGGCGGCCGACGTCGACGTCAGCCCTTTCACCTGGGTGCTGGCCTTGAAGCCGGCGAGGATCGAGTCCAGCTGGGGAATTTTGAGTCCGCCGGAGATTGTCCCGTCACTGTTCAGCCGTCCGAACATGTACTCGGGCACGTGGGTGTCGGTCTTCCAGACGATCTCCATGGCGGCGAACTTGATCGGCTGCTTGTGGAAGACGGCGCGAGCGGCGGAGTCGCCGAGCATGAACTGGATCGGAGTGAGGATCGCGGCAACCGTGAACGGCACGGTGAAGCCGAGGCGGTGGTAGCGGTCACGGCGCCCGCGCAGCCAACCGACCGCGTACACACCGGCGACCACATACCCGGCGGTCAGGAGCATCGCGACCACGAAGTGCCAGTACTCCGGACCGAACATCGGTGTGAAGACCGCCTGTTGCACGTTGACGTTGATCGGCTTGCCCTGGGCGTCGAGGCTGAATCCCTGGGGGGTGTTCATCCAGGAGTTGGCCGCGATGATGCCGAACGCCCCCATCAGGGCGGCCAGCGGCAGCGGGACGGCGAGCCAGAAGTGGGTCCAGGGCTTGAGCCGGCGCCACCCGTACAGGTAGATGGCGATCAGGACGGCCTCCAGGAAGAACGCCCATGCCTCGACGCCGAACCCGAGGCCGAAGACGTCGCCCCAGCGGCCCATCATGCCGGGCCACAGCAGGCCGAACTCGAAGGACAGCACGGTGCCGGTGATGATGCCGATGGCGAACTGGACGGCCATCACCGCCGACCAGCGCCGGGCGAGTTGCAGGGCGACAGGATCGTTGCGACGCAGCCCCCGGTGGTGCATCAGCAGCGTGATGAACGGCAGTGCCACACCAAACGGGACCAGCAGGATGTGCGAGGCCAGGGTGAAGGCCATCAGCTCTCGGGCCGGCAGGAGTTGGGCCGGGGTGCTGTTCGTCAGAAGGGCAACGGTGCTGAGCATGTGCGCCTCGATGGTCTGCCCTGCGGGGCGCGGGGCTGAGGAGGGACAGGATGCGGAGGGAGCGGCCGGGAAAGCCGCTGATGGCCGTCGTCAGGGAGGCGGCGAGGGCGCTTGCGGCTCTGGCGCGCGAGCGGCCGACGCGTCGGTGTCAGGCATGGTGAAGGCGCGTTCACGGCGCGAGCTGGTGGCGAAGGCGACGAACCAACTGAGCACGGCTCCCAGCCTGCTGCGGAAGCCGGTGAGGAAGGCCAGGTGAATGAAGAGCCAGGCCAGCCAGCCGGTGAAGCCCGACACATGCAGCGGGCCGACCTTGACCACGGCCCGGCCGCGGGCGATGTAGGCAGCGCTGCCGAGATCCAGGTACTTGAAGGGCTTCGGCTCCTTCGTCCTGCCTTCGACGGCGTGGCGCACACTCCGACCCGCGTACGCGCCCGACTGCATGGCGACCTCCGCCAGGCCCGGCAGCTTGTTGAGGCTCATCACGTCGCCCGTGACGCGGATCTCCGGATGGCCGTGGACAGTGAGGTCGGGTTCGACCAGGATGCGTCCGGCCCGGTCCTGCTTGGCACCGGTCGCCCGGGCCAGCGCGGCCGCGATGGGCGGCGCCTCGACACCCGCCGTCCACAGCACGGTGCGTGCGTCGAACCGGGTCGTCGCACCGTCGTGATCTCGTACCGTCAGGCCGTGCGCGTCGATATCGGTGACCATCGTGCCCAGGTGGAGCTCCACACCGAGACCCTGCAGGGTTCGGGCCGCACGGTGGGCCAGTGGGGGGCCGAACGCGCCCAGCACCGCGTCGGACCCCTCGAAGAGCAGCACCCGGGCCTTGGCCGAATCAATCTTCTGGAACTCCCGGTCGAGCGTGTGGCCGGCGATCTCGCGGATCTGTCCAGCGAGTTCGACACCGGTCGGCCCACCACCGACGAGGGCGAAGGTGAGCCATTGCTGCCGTTCCCGGTCGTCCGCGGCCGTTTCGGCCATCTCGAACGCCCGGTAGATCCGTCGGCGGATATCCAGCGCGTCGTCCAGGGTTTTCATTCCGGGGGCGTGCACGGCGAACTCGTTGTGCCCGAAGTAGGACTGTCGCATACCCACCGCGACGATCAGATCGTCATACGGCAGCGCGACGGCTCCCCCCTCGGGCCGCCGGGCGTGAACCAGCCGGGCACCGGCGTCCACGTCAGTGGCCTCGGCGAGCACGCAGCGCACGTTGTGGTGGCGCCGCAGGACCCCGCGGAGCGGTTGGGCGATCTGCCCCTCGGACAGAATCCCGGAGGCGCACTGGTACAGCAGCGGCTGGAAGAGGTGGTGGGCGCGGCGGTCGACAACAGTCACCGCGACCGGCGACTTCCGCAGGGCGCGAGCGGCGAACAGCCCAGCGAACCCCCCGCCGAGGATCACCACCCGGCGGGGCGTGATGTGATCCTGCATCGAAGATCAGCCTCCGGTGGCAAAGCCGGGAAAAAGCGTCATTCCGCCGTCGACGTAGAGGGTGGCGCCGACGACGTAGTCGAGCAGGTCGGACGCCATGGCGACGACGGCGTTGGCGATGTCGTCCGGGTCGCCCACGCGGCGGTACGGGATCAGGCGCAGCAGCTCGGCCTCGGCCTCGGGGGTGGACCAGGCGTCGCGGTTGATGGGCGTGCGGATGGCGCCGGGCGCGACCGCGTTGACCCTGATCCGCTTCGGGGCCAGCTCCTGGGCAAGGGTCTGCATCAGCATGCCCACACCGCCCTTGGAGGAGGCGTAGTTCACGTGGCCCGACCACGGGATGATCTGGTGGACCGAGCTCATGCAGATGATCTTTCCCGCCGAACGGGACACCTCCTCCACCACGCCGCGCCGGATGAACTCCTTGGCAGCCTCACGCGCGCACAGGAACTGACCGGTCAGGTTGACGTCGATGACCTTCTGCCACTGGGCGAGCGTCATCTCCGTGACGGCTGCGTCCCGCTGGAGGCCCGCGTTGGCCACCATGATGTCGATGGTGCCGAACTCCTCGACCATCCGCGCGACCATGGCGGTCACCTGGTCCTCGTCGGACACGTCGGCCTCATGTGCGTAGGCGCGGACCCCGAAGCCCTCGATCTCCTTCACGACGTTCTCCGCCTCGTGCGCACCGACGACGTAGTTCACCACGACGTCCGCTCCGGCCCGGCCCAGGGCAACGGCGGTCGCCAGGCCGATGCCCGAGTTGGCACCGGTCACCAACGCCTTCTGGCCCTTGAGCAGCTGCGCGGACATCGTCCCGCGGTTCTCGACTCTTGCTGCCACGATCTCTCCTTGGGCGTTTCGGACGGCACGCCCTCAGGAAACGGGCGACGCGCGTGAGTAAGGCCGGGACTCGGCCGGCCCGCCAGGACAGACACAGGAGCCGTCGCACACCCGGCCCCCAGACGAAAGCACCCTGCGGCGCGGGCGAACCCGACCGGCACGCGGTGCCGCCGATTTCGGCGGGGCATGTCACACGGTCAGGCTACGAGCCGCCCCGGGCCCTTCCCCGGCCGGCGTCATGCGGGCCCGCCGAGGGACATGGGATGACGCCAAGCCGGCTCGCGGATGGCAACAGGGGCCACTGGCGTTCCCGCCGCTGGTCCGGCGCCGTCGGCAACCGCGCTGTTGGTGGCGTCGGCATCTCGTCGGACGGCGAAATCCGCCCCCTCGAACAGCTGGCGGCGCAGCAGCGCGCTCTTGGGCATGGACGGCGTCCAGGCCGACACCACTCTGACGACCCCGAGGCGGGGGCCGCCGCTGTTCATGGAGGTCGACAACCGCACGAGGACCCGGCCCGGCTCGCGCCGGGAGGAACAGGATCGGACGACCTCGCGTACGAGCAAGTCGGCACAGCAGGTCGGAGCCGAGGGAGTCGGCACTTGCTTAAATGCGGGGCCTGATCGCGCCGCTGCAGCGCAAGAACGGCTGGACGCTGGCGGAGGAGGCCGGCCATGCAGGCCCGGACCGTATCCACCGGATGCTGAACCGGATCGAGTGGGATGCCGATGAGGTGCTCGACGACGTGCGTCAGTACGTGGTCGACAACCTCGGCGACCGGGACGCCGTCCTGGACGACACCGGCTTCCTGAAGAGGGGGATGCGCTCGGCCGGGGTTCAGCGGCAGCACTCCGGCACGGCAGGCCGGACGGGGAACAGCCAGGTGGGCATGTTCCTCGGATATGCGACTGCTCGCGGGAGAACGCTGATCGACCGGCGGTTGTATCTGCCGACGTCGTGGACGGACGACCGTGAGCAGTGCCGCCGGGCCGGCATCGGCGACGAGGTCGTCTTCGAGACGAAGGTCGCCATGGCGAAGACGATGGTCCGCCACGCGCGCCGCGTGGCGGACCATGCCCACCAGCACACCGAACCTTGGCGGGATCCATGCGCCGCACCGCCGCCATCATCACCGTCGCCCTCTCCGCCGGTCTGTTCCTCGCAGGTTGCACCACCAGCGGGGATACCAAGACCGACGCCAAGCCTTCCGCAAGCAAGGCCGGCCCGACACAGCCCGCCTACACCGCCGACGACTGCCGCGCCCTGCTCGAAGGGGACTGCAAGGACAGCAACCCTCGCAACCGGGCCGGCGACCCGGAATGCGATCACCTGACCCGGGACGAGTACACGGCCGCAGTGAAGGACGTCCTCTCCGGACACGTGGACGACATCATGGACAACGCGGCGAAGGAGACCGTGTGGGACGAGGCATGGAAGCAGATGAGCTCCGAGCAGCGGGCTTCAACCTGCGACCTGATGCGCACCGAGAGCGCCGACGCGGTGGGGCAGGCGATCGCGGATGAGGCGGCCAAGCCGTCGGGCGACGAGACGAAGATGGCGCAGTACTTCCTCGACGAGAAGTGCTGACAGCTGGATTCGAGTCGGCAAGATACGGCGGCCGCGTCGGGTGGGCGGGGCCTCCGCCGTGTAGTCACCCTCCCTGCGAGCAGGCGCGGGAGTGCTCCCAGTGCCTGCGGATCTCCTCACTCTCCTTGTCGTCGCCGTCCGGTGCGCCGCATGTGCACTGCCCCATTCGGGGGTCGATCAGGTTAGCGGCCTCGCGATGCCCTGCCTCCCGCAGTTGGACGGCGAGTTGGTGGGCGTAGTTCTCGACGAGGAGCGCAGCTGCCATGCCGGTGTGGCCTGGGCCGTCGCGGCGCAGTTCTTGGATGAGTTTGCTGCGGGCCATCATGTGGTCGGCTCCTCGTCCGGGCGCTCCGGGCCCACGTCGTAGAAGCCCTCCAGTTGCACGTTCAGCTCGGCGAGGTCCGGGTGCGACGCCAGCTCTCGCGCTTCCGCCTCAGTCAGGAGGTCAGCGAAGCGACGCATGGACCGCGTCGCCATAGCCAACTCGGCCGCCATGTCCAACTCGGCGGCACGCTTGCGGTGCAGACCCGCCAGGATGCGGAGCTGGCGTGCCCTGAGCTCGTACGGGTCGATGCTCGCGCTCATGCGCTCTACTCCTCGATTGGCGGGAGGCATTGCGACATTGTCGCAGCCGAACACCATGCCCAGAGAACTGTCGCTCGCGGCGGAGATCGCGGATATGGTCGTCGATGGCCCGACGGCGGTCGGTAATCCACTGTTCGTCGTCGGGCAGGTGCGCACCATCGCCCAGGCTCCCCATGCTCAAAGCATCGCAGTCTCCGGCATGCCCACGGCCTCAGGATGGTCTGCCGGTCCCGACGACCAACTGCACGCGGAGCTACATCCCGGCACGCATTGGTTGGCGGCCCTGTGCTGTCGGGCGGTATCGAACCCTCTCAGGCGGAGGCGCATGTCGTGCAGTGGCCATCGCCGTCGGGGTGGGCGCGCCGGGGTGTCGGTCCGGGGCAGGTGCGGCACAGCGGCCAGCCGAGGCAGGCCGGGCAGAGGTCTTCGCCCAGGGCGGTTCCGGGAGCACCGCAGCCGGCGCACTCGACGAGCGCGCGGTAGGTCAAAGCCTCAGTCACGGTGCGGGCCGCGGTCGCGGTGGACGACCGTATGGTCGCCGGCCATGCAGGTGCCTCGTCCTGCGGAGGCGCTCCGGGGCGATGGCCGACGAGGGTGGCGGGTGGCGGGTAGGTGCGCGCTGCTCGCAGGCGGGCGGCGATGGTCGCCCCGACCGAGGTTCGCCCCAGCTTCGGCAGGGGCCGGCCGGTGATGATGCGGCGCAGCTGCTCGGGGCTCCAGCCAGCCTCCATCATCACGGTGACCACGCGACCCTGGTCGGTCAGTACCTTCCCGGTCAGCAGTAGTTCCGGGCGGCGCGCCCCGATCTCGAGCAGCAGTTGGATCCCCGGATGAAGGTCGTCCGCCAGCAGGGCGGTGGTCAAGGACGCGGGTGCGTCCGGCTGCTCCGTCCCTCGAAGCGTCCGCGCAGCATCGCTGCGGCCGCACGGAGGGAGGGGCCTGGTCCGGGCCGCGTCCTGGCCAGCGCCAACCGCCACGACTCCCCACTGCTCGGCCCGACCCTGGACCGTCTCAACGACCTGGGCCCGCTGCCCGACGACGACCGTGCACCTGGACGCCGGCTTCGACTCGGACACCACCCGCACCTTGCTCAACGAACGCGGCCTCTGCGGCCGCATCGCGCACAAAGGCGAGAAGGCGCCCATCCAGGCCAGTCAGCGTTGGCACGTCGAATGCATCCATGCCTGGCAGAACGCCTTCCACCGGCTCGCCCGCTGCTACGAGCGGCGCGCCGCCGTCGTCGACGCATTCTTCGACCTCGCCGACACGATCATCACCGTGCGCAGTCAAATCCACGGGCATGGGCGACTCACCGCTGGGACGAACGCCCGATCCGCCGCCCATGACCACACGCCTATCCGTGCGACCTCTTAGGGATCGGCGACGAATCTGGCGCGGCTCTCTGAGAGCGGACGACAAAGACCGGAGCCCCCTGATCGTTGCAGGCTTCTCCCGGCCGCTCACCACCACGGTGAGCTGCACAGGGCGCTTCCTGCAACAGCAAGCGCACCCCAAAAGAAAAGAGTCTGCTCATGATTAGAAAACTCCTGCGGCCTGCCCTGGCCGCCGCGGCAGCCGCGGCCGCAGCGCTGGGCGGCCTGGCCGTCGCGCCGCCCGCCCTGGCGGATCAACCAGCCCCCGAACACTGCGTACTGGCACTCGATACGGGCCGCCAGACCTGCTACGACGGGTTCACAGCCGCGTTCGCCGCGGCATCGGGTGGCCGGATCACCGACGCCCCGGACAACCTGGAGGCGGCCTCCGGGGGCTCGGGGCTGCAGGAACTCCGTGCGGAAACGATACGACTGATGGCGGGCTCCGGCGCGAGCGGCGACGTCATCATCGGCACGGTCTTCGAAGACAAGGACTACGGCGGCGCCTCCCTGACCATCACAGGTTCCTCGCCGTGCCGGAACAACAATCGCGTGGACCACTGGGTGAACACCCTCCCAGAGGGCTGGAACGACACGATCACCTCGGTGCAGCCATGGGCGAACTGCTGGATCGAGCTCTATTCCGACGAGTACCTCAGCGGTGACCGCGACGGCCCGTTCAAGAGCAACACGCCGGACATCGGCTCGTATATGAACGACCGCACCAGCTCCATCAGCTTCCGGTGATCGAGTCCGAATCACACCTGAGTGCCCGGATCGGCCCCGGTCAACCCAAGAGGAGAACAGGCTTTATGCGTACGTCAATTCGCACCGCCATCCTCGCGACGGCTCTCGCCTCCATGTGCGGCATCGTGCTCGTGCCTTCCGCGCAGGCCGCAGACACCCCCTCCCCGCGTGAGCTGCTGGAGCAATGCGACGACGGCAGTGATTACTGCGGCTTCCACCCTGACGGCCCGCCGAAGGAAGTCCCGGGCGAAAGTCACCAGGTCGGAACGAGCGTCTTCAACTGCACTAACGATCCGCAGATGATGAACGTCAGCTGGTCGGACACCGACACCGAGAGCAACAGCGTCGGTGTCTCCATGAGCGTCGAAGGCGGCTTCGCCGACGTCTTCAAGGCCTCTCTCCAGGTGTCGTATTCGCACACCTGGTCACAGGCGCACACGGAGCAGCAGACCACCGCCATCAGCGTGCCTGCGGGCAGGGTCGGTTGGATCACCCGCCAGCCGACCATGCTGGAGACCTCGGGCCAGTTCGAGCTCCACTTCGGACACCGGTTCTACGACCACTACTACTGGTACCTGCCCTTCACGGAAACCGAGCCCAAGGGGGACGCCGGCAGCGTGACCCAGCGCACCCGGCCGATGACCCCTGACGAGGCCAAGGCGCACTGCGAGAGCTAAAAGCTGAGGCTGGGCCGGGCCGCACGCGGAAGCGTGAAGCCCGGCCCAGCCCCTGTGTCGCGGCCGTAGACTCGCCCGCGAATTATGGCTGCCCCGTGCATCCGCACGACCGCATGGGAGGAGAGGACGAGCCTTCCGGGTGCCTCCGCGCCGGACCGGATCAAAACGTCCAAGGGGTGCCATTGAACGGGGCCGGCACGCGTACCAGTCCCTGAAGCAGATGCTCGCCCTGTTCGGGCGCTTCGAAGCCGCCCTCCTCACCGCACCGCCCGATCCCGACATCCAGGTGCCGCCCTCGATCTTGCTGAGAGGGCCAGGCCCGCGTACAAGGGCGCCTTTTGTGATGGCCTGTCGGAATCTGCCCCGAGGACACCGCGTTGCTCGATGCACTGCCTGCCCTCGGCGAGGCAGGCGTCGCTGCGATCGCTCTGAAGACACGCGGTTCGCGTACTGGACAGCTGATTGAAGCCGCCACCGCGGCAGGAATCGCTGTGGTCGAGTGAGGAACGGCGCGCCGGGCTTCTGCTCGGCGGACGCGGTCGGCGACCTCGCTCTGGCCAACACTGTGGCGGCAATGATGGGCGGTGCGATCACGATCGAGGATCCGCGGCAACGGATCCTCGCCCACTCCAACCTGCCCGGCCAGCCGATCGACGACGTGCGCGGCGAAGCCAGACCTGCTCGGCTCAATCTGGGCAGTGGGATCCTCCGATGAGACGCTCAGTCCCGAAGCGGAACGAGCCGTTACCGAGGCCGCCACGAGTGCCGCGCTTCACCTGCGCAGGGTCCACCGTGCCGCAGACCTGGAACGCCGCGCCGACAGCGAACTGTTGCGCTCCCTGCAGGCCGGTGAGCCCGTTTCCCCGACAGCCGGGCTGGGCGTCGAGCGCGGCAGGATGACCGTGCTCGCCTTCGAACGGCCCTCCTTGCCCGGGATCTCAGCCGAAGTCGACATCACCGGGCTTCAAGTCGCCGCTCTGGCAGCAGTCTGTGCCTCGTCCAGCCCGACCAGTTCGGCGGTCAGCGTCTGCCAGAGCAGCGGGTAGCCGACCTCCGGGAACAGGTCCACCGCTAGTAGGGAGTGGACCCCGGCCCGTGCGGGCAGGTCGCGCAGTCGGCGCTGTACGGTCAAGGTCTCTTCCAGCACCGCGTCGACGAGATCGAACGGCACGACCCAGGTCAGCTCCCCCCAGATGGCCGGGAGCGAACCGGCTCCGGCCGCGATGAACTCGCGGAAGGCAGTCGCCAGGTCAGGCGGCGGGGCGCAATGACGTGCAGGCAACGGAGCTTCATAACGGCAGACGGTCTTGGCGGACTACTTCCTCCAACGGGGCTCCGTTGCTCATGTTCCGCCTCTGCGCCGAACCCCCCATCAACTCGCCTGGCACCAGCACGAATGCGTTAACTACCCGGGCCTTGGGTCAAGGCCCTACTGCGACAGGAAGATCGTCAGGGAAAGCACCACGCGCAGGCCCTCCTCTGCCTCGCGAGCCGACGAGCCGACGTGCTCTTCGTGCTCTTCGCGATGCTCCGCGGCGGCACCTTTACGGCCCCCAACCCGCCCCTATGGGTTGACGAAACCCATTAGGGCCCCAGGGGCCGGTGCAGCACGCGTCACGTCGCCGGCTACGGACCGGTACAGCCGCACCTGGGAAACGTGCAGAAACGGTGCCACCTGCCCGTTCAGAGCCTCTCAGGTGAGCGGCATTCGGCTCTCCGACAACGACAGGCCAAGGCGACCTTTGGGCTAAGCTTGGCGCACTGTTGTGCGAGAGGGAACAGGTCCATGACTGAGCCGTTCTTGACAGTCACTTACACAGGTGAACCCGACATCTTATTCGAGTTCGCCCAAGAGGGCGATTCCCGTTTATTCGGCAGGGACGACACCTCATGTGACATAGTGATCTGGTCAGCGCTCAATGGCCGCGAGCTCTCCCGGGTCGCCGGAAGAATCTGGCGGATGGAGGGCGAGTTGTGGTTGCGAAACCTGTCCACGACTCACGAGCTCCACCTGCGGATACCTCATATGCCGCCGGAACAGCCGCTGCGTCGCCGCCGTGACGAGCAGGCACGCGGAGACGCCCGCAGCATTCCCAGGCCTGCGTGCACCGTACTGGGTCCGGACGGTTGCGAACTTCAGGTACGCCAGGTGAACCAGCCCGCACCCGAGATGCTCACTTACGGCCTGGACAATCCCACCCTCTCCAGGGTCCCCGAAGTCCCCCGTCATCTGCGGCGCATAGCCGCAGCTCTGTGCGAGCCGCTCGTTGCCGGCGGGTATTTGCCGGCTTCATACCGCGAGGTGATGTCACGCATCGGTGAACCGAGCCTCAAAAAGGTACGCATGCTGGTCGGCGAGCTGTGCACGCACTACACCGACGCCTGCCCCGAGTTGAAGGACCGTCTGCTGCTGCGACTGGTTCGGGAACAGGAACAACTTGGCGCACCTGCGGATCCGCAGTTGCGCCGCGGACTGTGGACGTTCGGACAGGCCCGGGCTCGAACCACCGAAGATCGGGGCGCGGAGGAGGGCAACCGGCGGCGGGCACTTGCTCTGCCTGACTACTACGAGGTCGCGCAGATACTCGTCTCACACTTCCGGATCACGGCCGCCGATGTGGAACGGCTCTCCGCGGAGGAGTTCGGGGATGACTGAGCGTGCCATACCAGGGCAGGACCGTCATGTGCCGCTGGGGCCCGCCAATTTCGTGAGTCTGGGCGTTTTGGGCAGGGGCACTTCCTCGGTCGTCCACCGGGCGAGAAGCACCACATTCGACGATGTCGTCGCGCTCAAGGTCTGGCAGCGGTCGCTCACCGAGGACGAGCACGTCAGATTTCGGCAAGAATGCTCCCTGCACCGTCGACTGTCAGGCCATCCGAACATCGTTCGCTTTCTGTGGGCCGATGCACCGGCTGATGGTTCGGCGTGGATCGCAACAGAATTGTGCGACGAGTCGCTCGACGATCGATTACACCGCAGCCCTCCCCTGTCGGGCGAGGACGCGTTCGAACTCGCCGAGGACGTGCTGTCGGGCCTGGCCGAGATCCACCGGCAGGGTCACATCCACCGCGACGTCAAGCCCGGCAACATTCTCCTGCGGCAAGGAAGGGCCGTCCTGTGCGACATGGGAATTGCCAAACCTGTCGACCGGCACACGCTCAACGCGCCGGCGGGATCACCGGGCTACCTCGCCCCGGAATTGGGCCGGGGTCGGCAACCCGACACCCGAAGTGACGTCTACTCAGCGGCGGTCACTCTCTACGGGGTCTTCGGCGAGAATCCACCGGATGGCGTCGAACGTCTGCTGACGCGTGCCACGTCCAGCGAACCTGCGGACCGGCCCCCGGACGCCAGTGTCTTCCTGGATCGCCTCCAGGCAGCGCGCGCCAAGTACGCCGCCTCCGCCGCGGCGGACACCGCCCCTCGGCCCGCAGAGCACGGCGACCGCAGGGCGAAACAGACCGAGGTCGCCCCATACGCCACCGCGCCACTCACCAAGCCATGGGAGCGCCGCCCAGGCGACAGCTCCGCCTCACGTTCGGGCCGTCGCGCACTCATGATGCTCGCGTTGATCGCGGCCGCGGCCGGATCCACGGCCTTTCTGGAATCCAGGCTGGGCAACCAGAACGCCAGCGGGGAAGTCAGCAGCAAGTCCCCGACGATTCAGGCCAGTTCGGCCGCACACTCCGGCTCCCCGGTTCCATCGACGACAAGAACGGCCACCACACCGGCTTCGGCAGCGACCGCCACGGTCACGTCTCAACTACAAAGTCTCTATGCGAGCAAGTGCATGACCGTCCTCGGTCCGTCTTCCGACAACGGGACGGGGGTCCAGCTATGGGATTGCATCAACGTCCCCGAAGAACGATGGGTGTTGACCGGCGATGGGCACATCAAGGGATTCGCCGACAAGTGTCTCGAGGTGCGCGGCCCGCGCGCGGAAGACGGCTCCCCGGTGCAGCTCTGGTCCTGCGCGGACACTCCGGCCCAGCAATGGAGTCTCACGTCCAACAGCAGACTCGTCGGGTACAAGGGCATGTGCCTGGACGTGAGAGGTCCTGCGACGGAGAACGGAACACCGATCCAGATGCGGACGTGCAGCGGAGTTCCTCAGCAGGCATGGCGCTTCTTCTGATGCCGGGCTCGGCACAGGTGCCGCAGTTGCAGCCAGAGCACGAGGCGTTCGTCGGCGTCGGAGAGATTCACGCCGAACAGTTCGGTGATCCGACGCAGGCGATAACGGAGGGTGTTCTGGTGCACATGGAGCCGGTCCGCGGCGACGGCGATGTCACCGAACGCCTCGAGGTACGTCAGCAGGGACTTGGCGTACTCTGCCTGCTTCTCCGAGTCGTGGCGCAGAATCGCGGCCACCGAGCCCAGCCGCAGCCGCGGGTCGTGGACGGCTGTGTCGCCGAGCTCCAGCAGGATCGCCTGGCAGCGTACGTCCTCGATGGACGCGATCCGGCGGTCGTGATGCCCGGTTGCGAGCACGGTCAGCACCCGGTCGGCATCCTGACGTGAGCGCGGTACCTCCGTGAGGTGGGCTACGACCGAGCCGATGCCCGCGCGCAACCGGATGCGCAAGGACGCCTCCGCCCGGTCCAGGACGGTCCTGGCCAGCGCGACCGCTCCGTGCGTCTCGGGCAGCTCGTCCGGCAGCGGAAGCAGGGCGTAGACGACGTGGCCCTCCACCACACAGGAGGAGCGGCGTGCCATCGTCTCGGCGCAGGCGGCAACCAGGTCGGCCGCCTGAAGGCCGACGACATCCGCGGGTGTCTCCGGCGAGGACGGCAGCCGGAAGGCGAGTACGGTCATGCGGCCGCGCTCGATGCCGAGCCTGGCCGTCGGCGAGGAGTCGAGCTCACCGGCCATCAGGGTGCGCAGGAGTTCACCGCGTGCCTGGCGTTCCCGGTGCCTGGCACGGCGCAGCCTGAGTAGCTGCAGTGCCGCACTCTGGGCGGCCTCGCACAGAACTCGCTTTGTCTCGGGACTGAACCGTGAACCCGCGGACTGGAGCACCCAGATGGAACCGAGCAAATCCCTTCCCGCCCGCACGGCCACCGCGAGGCGGGGCAGGGGGAAGAGGTCGTCGATCCGAATCACGCCCTGGGTGACCTGGACTCGTCGCCACGCCTGCAGAAAATCATCGGAAGCCTGGCGCCTGAGGATGGCTTCGCGGCGCAGGTCGTCAATCGGCTGGCCGGGGAGATTGGAGTAGGCGAGCACCCGCATCTGCGGGTCCTCGATCGTGACGGCACCGCCCACCCTCGCCGCCACGGCATCGGCCAGCGCCGCGAGGTTCCCGACCGCGTCCGCCGGGGAGGAGCCGGGTGTGCCATGCCGGACCTCGCCCATGGCGGCGCCCAGCAGCGCGTCGACATGCCGCCAGGGGATCTCCTCGGCGATGTCCACCACGGCGACTCCCGCCGCTGTGGCGGTCTCGACCAGCGGCTCGGCCCGTGAACCACGTGTTTTCAGCGCGATCGCCGCAACACCCGCGTCGGCGAGAGCGGGCAGTGCGTCGAGCAGTGCAGTGTCGGCGGGAGAGATTCCGACCGCGGTCAAAAGAGCGCCCCGGTGCAGGGGCCCGGCTTGCTCCGTTAGATCCAGGACCGCGTGTGCGGTCACCTGGACGTCGGTCTGCGGCTCAGGGGTGAGGGGTCTGGCTTCGTAGGGCCCGAACAGAGCGAGAATGCCCTTCAGGGACAACTGAGCGTACTGCCCCGCCATCTGACACCTCTTCTCTTCCGACGCACCGCACGTGAGCGGAGTCCCGCCCCTGCTGGGATTCCGGATCGAAGAGGATGCTGCGTCCGGCAGGGGCGGGAGTTCACATGTGGCAGGTGGCTGCCAGAACGATGAACACGGCGGATCCGGCCACAACCGTGAAGACGAACGCGCCCCCAGGCCCAGCCGCCCAAAATGCGTCCCCACCGCTGCACTGTCCCATTCAGCGGCGCAGGCACTGCGACCGCCGGCCTTCGGCGCTGTTCTCGTCCGGGGCCCTCTAACGGGCTGTACTGCTCCCAGGTGTATTTCGATTCGATCGTCATGGAAACCGTCCCGAGGCCTGAAGGATCTTTTCCTTCGGTCGCCATCCCCTCGATCGCCATCATTGAGCGGTTTCCGTCATCGAGCCACGGCAGGGCTGTCCTGGCCGCCGCCGCGGACATTGTGAGTCGGGGGTGTGGTGGCTGGGTTGGGTGTCATCGGGGGTGGTGGGTTGTCGGCCTGGTACGACGCGGCTCCTAGTAGTGCTTGGTCAGGGGTCACCTCCGCTCGCGCGGAGAGCAGCACTGGCTCCGGGGCACGCCGTCGGTGATCAGCGGTTCACCTCCGCTCGAGCGGAGGTGAACCGGCAAGATGACCCAGGCGACCGTCTGGGAGAGACTGGCCGCCAGCTTGTGCAGACGCACTCCCAGGGGGCGGGAGTAGCGCTGTTCGTCGATCAGGTCGGTGACCCGGGCCAGGTGCGCGTCGTAGAGGGGTGCGATGTGCTGGCGCTGCTCGGTGGCCAGCGCGTTGAGGCGGCTGCCGGTCTCTTCCAGCAGGGCCACTACGTCCTCGCCCACCAGGGCACCGGGTGGGGACTGTCCGTCGGCGAAGCTGGCGGGTTCGCTTTCGGCCCAGCTGCCGGCCAGGACAACGAGCGCAGATCCGGGGATGGCGCTGAGGAGGGTTCGGCGGTCCATGGTGTGCAGGGCCTCTCGCAGAGCGGGCACGATGTTGGCGTGGCCGAGGGGCACGACACCACGGTCAACGGGCGGGAGCCAGCCCGGCCAGGCGGCAGGGTCGACGTCACCAGCTGGAACGCCAAGGACCTCCGCGATGTATGACTGGGAGACGGCGTTGGGCCTTACCCCGTTGACCTCCCACTTGCGTACCCGGGGCCTATCCGCGCCGGATCGCAGTCCGCGCCGCCGGGCGGCGGCATGCAGGGCGTCGGCGAACTGGCCCCGGTTGAGCCCGAGAGCTGCCCGGGCTGCGACCAGTGGGGGGGGTGTGCGTCCATCCTCGTCCACGACGAAATCCAATCAGGCAGGCACAGCCTGAGCGTACTGCCGAAGCGAGGGGGACTCCGCCGGGACTCCGCTCAAACCCTGTGGCAGCTCGCTTTGTTGGCCGACACTCGATCACCCCAGCGAATTCTCAAGCGCTGTAGCGGTTCACTCCGGCTCTGTCTTCACGGTGCAACGGTGCGCACCCGTCGGCCTCTCTCGACGTCGATCAGGTGCCTCGCGAAAGGACTTCCTCAGTGATCAAGCAACCCATGACAGTGGAAGGAGCGGGCGGCGCTGCCGTCCGCTATGCGGCTCTCGGCTTCCAGACCCGTGGGGACCTTGGGGGCAGCACTTCCTGCGGACGCTGGACTCGGCTCACGCCTTGCTGGAGCGGGCAGGGATCCCGGCGGGCGCGCACGTTCTTGAAGTCGGAGCCGGACTGGGCACGCTCTCGTCCGCGATCGCGACCGCCGGACATCGTATCTGGGCCGTGGAGAAGGACGAGCGTCTGCGGAGCCAACTGACGGACCAGCTCGCCCCGTTCGGCTCCCGTGCCCGCATCACCTTCGGCGACGTGCGCCACTTGAACTTGGCGGCTGGCCTGGACCTCGGCAGTGCACTGGTGTCGATCATGCCATTTGATCCTGAGCTGTCCACCGAGCTGATCCGGCAAGGGCGGTGCAGCGGATCCGTTGGGGCTCAAGCCCCGGGACCCGCTGGGGTCCTGCGCCGTGGTTCCGGTGCACAACGCGCCAGAGCGCCCTGAGCAGCGTACAGTCGAAAGCATAAGCCTATAGGCGGGACTGGGGAGCTCCAGCCTGTCGCCGTTCGATGTCAGAATCGCGCCGTCCGCCGCTGACCATCAGAGCGTGCCTCGGTGGCGTTTGGCGGACGGAATTCGATTTCCTGAGACGCCAGTTAAGCCGCGAACGGGGAAACCGATGCGAAGAATCCTTGCGTCAATTTGCGCGGGGGCGGCGCTTTGTCTACCCACGGCCGCGTTTCCGGCGGTGACCGCGAACGCCAATGCTAGTGCAGCTCCCACACATCGCAGCACCGCCACCCCCCTGCCGCCGTCGCCCATCCATCGCTTCGTGCAGACGGATCGCTGGAACGACTGCGGGTGGTTTAAGATCCAGCCTGGTTACAAAATGCGGATCCAAATGGCGAACGGCTCGACGGTGCATGAGCCTCACATTTGGGTCACCCTCTATTCATCGACTGGACGAAAGCTGATCGGACTGAGCAAAACAATGGTCGGCTCCTGGGTGGATTTCGACACCACCGGAGCAAGTTTCGCCCATATCTGGGTGTGGGCGCCTGCGTATGGCTGGTTCTACGCCACAGTCAGCCAGTGACGGGAGCACGGAGAGGCGTGTGCTTTCATTTAGCCGGTGAGCGACGACCGTCGTAGCCGCTCCGCCCCGGCCCCGGCCAACGCAGTCGCCCCGGCTGCGGGGCGGCCAACGCCTCGACCAGCTCCTGACGCGCGATCGCTCGCCGGTCCCGCGATCTCCGCGCTTCCCAACGCCCCGACCAATCGTGCGGCCGCTCCGCACCCGCACATTGCGCAGGCCCGTCCGGAGGCAGGGTCCGGCACGGACGCGGGGCGCGGCGGGGCCCGGCCAGCGAGGTGAAGCGACGGATAGTGCCGCTGCCCGCCTCCGTCAGCCGAGGGGACCAACTCGACAACGCGCGGGCCTATGGCGCTCAGCACCCGGAGCGCAGCCGCGTCCTCGCCGACGAGCAGCTGACCGACCCCGGCGAACTCGTCCAGGCCTGCGCAGCCCTGTCAGCCGTCCCCCGCGAGGACAGGGCGCCCGTCCCGGCCGAAAGCCGCAGCCGAGCGCGTCGCTGATCTCGTCCTCCAGGCGGGGCGACCGTCGCAGGTAGGCCCGCGTCAGTCGTGGTTACCGTACATACCGCGGATCTCCGCCTCACGCTCGCCCCGGTAGGTGACATGCCAATGCTGGTGCTTCGACTCCTGGTGCAGGCCCAGATTCGTCGTCACCGAGCACGACCCGTACTCCTTCTCCACATCGACGGCCACCTCCCGCACCACCGCGACAACTTCGTGCAGCAGGCCCTCGTCGCAGTTGCCCGGGTCGGTCAGCAAGGGGACGTGCTCCTTGGGGATCACCACGATGTGCACTGGGTACGAAGGGTTGGTGCGGTGGAAGGCCAGAACCCGTTCGGTCTCCTTCACCCTCTCGATGGGAACCGCGCCGGCCAGCGCCTGGTGGCAGTAGAAGTCGGAGACGGCCGCGGTACCGGTCACAGGTGCACACCTTCGCTGGGCAGCAATGTCGGAAGGGCGCCTGCCCGGCGGCCACCGCGGGCCGGGGCCGCCCCCCCCCCCCCGCCCACCCCACCCCCAGCCCAAATAAAAAAAATCAGAAAAGCGGGCGGGAGGG
>NZ_JBSFDP010000037.1:0-69086 GCF_053593975.1 Streptomyces sp. NPDC002004 | reverse complement strand
GTCGACGCGATGGGGGTCCCCCCGCGCGAGCGCAGCCGAGCGTGGGGGAGTCGGCGACCGACGACAACGCCGCAGATGTGCGTGCCAAGCCCCGCGAGCCCGGCATGATCGGCAGGACACCCTCTATGGGGTCTCGTGCGGCGCCGCCTCAGGCGGAGGCCCGCCGCACCAGCGTCGTCGGCATGACGACACTGGCCGGGCCGTCGCCTGCGGACCCGCCCCGGTCGAGGCGCCGCAGCAGCAGACGGGCCATCAGCCGCCCCATGCCCTCGATGTCCTGGCGGACCGTGGTCAGCGGCGGGTCCGTCTGCTCGGCGACGGGCAGCATGTCGTCGAAGCCGACCAGCGCGACGTCCTCGGGGACGCGCCGTCCGCGTTCCCGCAGGACGCGAAGCGCCCCGGCGGCCGACAGGTCGTTCGCGGCGAACACCGCGTCGAGGCCCGGGCTGCGGTCCAGCAGCTGCCGCATGGCCCGCTCACCGCCCGCGGGGGTGAAGTCGCCCTCGGCGAGCAGCGCGGGGTCGTGGTCGACGAGCACGTCACGGAACCCGTCGAGCCGGTCCGCGGCGGACGTCTGGTCGAGGGGGCCGGTGATGTGCGCTATCCGGGTTCGCCCGAGCCCCGCGAGGTGGCGCACGGCGTCGCGTGCGCCGCCACGGTTGTCGCAGTCGACGTACGGCACACTGCGCGTCCCGTCGGACCAGCCGGGGCGCCCGCCGAAGACGGTGGGCACCCCGGCCCGGCGGACCAGGCCCGGCAGCGGGTCGTCGAGATGCAGCGAGAAGACGAGCGCTCCGTCCACGTGCCCGCCCGCGAGATAGCGCCCCACACGCGCGTGGTCGTCGCGGCCCTCCGTCAACAGCAGCACGAGCTGCGAGTCGTGGGCGGTCAGCTCCCGGCTGATGCCGCGCAGTTGCAGCGCGAAGAACGGGTCGGCGAAGACCCGGGTCTCCGGCTCGGCGACGACGACGGCCACCGCGTCGTGGCGGCGTGTGACGAGGCTGCGAGCGGCCTGGTTGGGCACGTACCCGAGTTCGTCGACAGCGCGCCGGACCCGGTCGGCGAGCGCGTCGGTGACGCCCGCGCCGCCGTTGACGACGCGCGAGACGGTGGCCCGTGACACACCGGCCCGCGCGGCGACCGCTTCCAGGGTGGGGCGCGCACCGGTCGACGTCTCCTCGCTCACGCACGACTCCTCTCGGGCCCGCCCCTGTGGCGTGCCGCCGAGGATATCCGTGCCCAAAATCGTTGCGGGTGCCCCCGTCGTCATGGAGGATCTTCGTATGACGACCAGAAAGGCACATGCCGCGTAGGCGCCCGGTGCCCGAGCCCTCGGCCAACGCCCCGCCGGTCAGGCGACCTTGCCGCCGCACCGACGACCACCGCCGCCGAGGAGCAGCATGATCACGACAACCCTCACGCCGTACGCCCGCCTGCCGCGCCCGTACCGCGCCCTGCACATCGTCAGCAGCACCGTCGACGCGTTCGGGCGCGCCCACTGGCTGCTGACCGAACGCCCGCCGGACCGCCGGCACGCCCGGCCGTACGACGCCGTGGTGGTGACCGTGGACGGCGGTGCGGGTCATCAGGAGACCGAACTCAGCTCCGTGACACCGCAGTTCCCCTGCATCGACGCGCTGCCCGACGGCGGTTTCGTGCTGGCGGACCGGCGGTGCGGCAAGGACGAGGAGCATGTCCAGGTGTTCGACGCGCTGGGCCGCCCGTCGTGGACGTTCCGCGTCGGCGACGGCATCGGGCATCTGCTGGCCGACGAGGCCGGCCATCTGTGGGTCGGCTACTTCGACGAAGGGGTGTACGGCGGCGACGAGCTGAGCCGGCCGGGGCTGCGGCGCTTCGACGCGACCGGGCAGCCGCTGTGGACGTACCACCCGGCCGACGGCGGCGGGACGATCTCCGACTGCTACGCGCTGAACGTCGCCGGCGAGACGGCCTGGGCGTGTGCCTACACTTCCTTCACCCTGCTGGAGATCCGCCCCGGGCACGGCGTGACGCCCTACGCCAACAAGGTCGCGGGAGCTCGCGGTCTGGCCGTGCAGGACGGCAGGGTGGCGTTCTTCGGCGGCTACCGTGACGACCGTGACCGGCTCGTGCGGGCCGAGGCGGCGAACGGCACGGTCGAGCCCGTGGCCCAGGAGCGGCTGGTACGGCCCGACGGCCGTGCACTCGGGCGCTGCCGGGTCATCGGCCGCGGTCCGCGGTTGTACGTCCAGGAGAAGCCGTTCACGGAGTGGGCGGTGCTCGACCTCGCGGTGTGAATCCCCGGCCCGGGGCAGGGGGTCGGGGCGGGGAACCGGCGCGGGCGGCATGGCAGTCTTCCCCTGGGTGAAGGGGCGCGAGTGGTGCGGAGTTCCGCCGGTGGGGCGGACACGGGAGGGGACCCGAGATGAGCAATGCCGCGGCGGTTCGTCCGCCGGCCGGTGCGCAGGCGGTGCGGCGCGCGCTTGACGTCCTGCAGAGTTTCCACGACAACGGTCCGGCTCTCAGCGCCTCCGACCTGGCCCGCCGTCTCGCGCTGCCGGTGTCGACGGCGCACCGGCTGGCCCGGACCCTGCTGGCGACGGGATTCCTCGAGCAGGACGCACGGACGTCCCGCTACCGCCTCGGTCCTGCGGTGACCGAGCTCGGCCGGCTCTCGTACCACCAGCGCCGGCTGCACCTGGCCGCGCCGGAACTCGCCGAGCTGGCCGGACACACGGGGGCGGGCACGGAACTGGCACTGCGCAGCGGCCGGCACGCGGTGATCGTGGCGGGCGGCGCGGTGACGCCGGAGGTGGGACTGCGCAGGCCGCTGCACTCGACGGCGCTGGGCAAGGTCCTGCTGGCCTGGCCGTGCCCCGGCGACGGGGGCCCCGAATCGCTCGCGCCGCTGCCCGCGTTCACGGACCGCACCATCGTCGCACCGGACGCGCTCTCGACCGCGCTGGAACTCGTGCGCGGCGCCGCGTACGCCGTGGACGAGGGCGAGTCGGCGCCGGGCGTGCGCGCGCTCGCCGTGCCGGTGCTCGACCGGTGGGGCTGCGCCCGCTTCGCCCTGGGCGTGCACGCGACGCCGGAGGTCCTCACGGACGACCACAGGGACTGGTTGCTGGACCGCGCCCGCGCCTGCGCCCGGGCGCTGGAGATCGTGCTGCTGCCTCCGGGGGAACGCGCCCCCATCTGACCCGGGGTGTGCTGTCGGTGGCGTACGGCATGCTGTGACCGGTGGCAGCCGTGCGCCGCCGCACAACGGGGAGGGACAGAGGTGTTCACGGGGATCGACGACGTCGACTGGGCGTCCTTGGGGCACGCGTACACGGACTCGGCGACGGACGTGCCCGGCCTGCTGTGGGGCCTGGCGTCGGACGACCCAGCCCGCCGGGACGTCGCACTGGACGGCATGTACGGAGCAGTGCACCACCAGGGCGATGTCTACGACAGCACCGTGGCGTGCATACCGTTCCTGTTCGAGCTGGTCGCGACGCCCACAGTGGCCGGCCGCGCGGCGGTCGTCGGGCTGTTGCGCAGCATCGCGGGCGAGCGGGAGCCCGATCCGGAGGAGCTCGGCGGCATCTTCGAGGACGAGGAGGAGGACGCCGCATGGGTCCGGCCGTTCCTGGAGGCCTCGGAGACGATCCGGGGGCGCGCCGGCTTCTTCCTGGACCTGCTCGACGACCCCGATCCCGGCCTGCGGACGGCCGTCCCGGGCGCGCTCGCCCATCTGCATGCGGATCCCGTACGGGTCTTCGCCGCACTGCGGGCGCGGCTGCCCGTGGAGCGTCACCCCGACGCCCTGCGGTCCCTCGTGCGTGCGGTCGGCGGCCTGGCCGTGAAGCACGCCGATGCGCTGGTCTCCGAGGCCGGTCCCGTTCTGCGCGATCTGGCGATGGGCTCGGCCGATCCCGAGCTGCGGATGACGGCGCTGGCCCAACTCGCCCGCTGTGCACCGGAGCTGCTGCCGGAGGACACGGTGGAGATCGCACTCGAGGTGATGCGGCTCGCCCACGAGGGCGACGACGAGGGCGAGTCCGGCAAGGAGCCGGCCGTGGAGCCCGAGCACCCTCGTACGGACACCATGCTGTCGTATCTGCGCGAGCTGGAGGCGGAGCACCGCAGGAGCATCGGAGCCGACCGGGCGGGTGATCTCCTGGAGGATCTGCACCGGGCGCTCGGCGACCGGACGGAGGAGCGCTTCACTCTGCTCAACAAGCAGCTGTGCAGCCCTGATTGGGGCCAGCGGATGGCGGCGGTCCGGATGGCCGGTCTGCTGCTGACGGGCTGGCGCGCGCCGAACGACCTGCCGGTGGCCCTGCTCGCCCGGCAGCTCGTGGAGGAGGAGCCCCGGCTGTCCGAGCACGCACTGGGCGAACTGGGGTACGTCGCCCCGATCGCCCACGTCGTCGCGGACATCCTCGCGGTGTGCGTGGACGAGTGGAACGGGGACCGGGAGCCCTACGGCTGGGAGAGGACGCTGTTCGGCAGGGCACTCGCGGCGCTTGCCCTGCAGGGCGATGCGCGCGCCGTTCCGGCCCTGGCCGAGGTGCTGGAGGAGGGCGACATCCCGGAGCACCTCGCCCGCTGGGTGGAGGCGGTCGGGCCCGAGGAGGCGGCCGGACTTGCACCGGTGCTGCACCGCCGTCTGGCCGCGCTCGCCCCGGGGTCCGCGGGGCACGACCGGTCCCGGACGGTCGACGCGCTGGGACTGATCGCCCACCCCGACTCGCTGCCGCTCCTCGTCCGTGCGCTGCAGGAGGCACCCAGCGACTGGGCGCGCTCCTCGGCTCTGCGCGCCCTCGCCCGGTACGGCGGCGCCGCGGCCGAAACCGCGCCACTGCTGCGCGAGTTGGAGGCGTCGGAGTCGGCTGCCGCGCAGGTACGCATGGACGCGGCCGCGGCCCTGTGGGCGGTCACGGGTGAGGTCGCGGCGGCGGTGCGTGCGGCTCGCGAGGGCCTGGGCTCGGAGCTGTGGTACGTCCGGTCCGGCGCTCTGCGGATCGTGGGTGCACTCGGCCCGGCCGCCGCCCCGCTGGCGCCACGGCTGCGGGAGCTGATCGCCGCGGACGGCACCCGCACGGATGCGGCCATCGCCCTGTGGAGGGTGACCGGCGACGCCGACGAGGTGCTCCCCGTGCTGCTCGGCCAGTGGGCCGCCGCGCCGAAGAGCCGCCCGGCCACGGCCGCGTGTCTGGTCGAGATGGGGACGGCCGCTGCCCCCGCGCTCGGTCCGGTCCGCGCGGAGCTTGCATCGCCCCGCCGCCACAACAACGACGGCTCGACGGGGAACATGCGCTATGACGTGGCATCGGATGAGGCGTTGCTGCGGGACTGCCACCGTGTGCTGGCCGCCGTCGGCGACGAGGACGCGCCGCCGACGGCACGGACGGCCGCACCGGCCGAGGACCGGTGATGCAGCATTCCGGGACCTCGACGAGCCGGGCCGGCGATTGTCCGGCGAAGTCCCGGCCGCATACCGCCGCGGCTTCGGTCAGGCGTGCACCGAGACTTCCTGGGAGCACTTGTGGAAGCTGCCCTTGACGACACACACGTACATGGTGTAATGCGACCCTTCGCGCAGGTCGCCGGTGGCGATGTCACGGTACGGGTATTCGTGCCCGCGGGTGGACGCGATCCGCTCGGGGCTCGTACTCAGATGGGTCTCGATCCCGTAGCCGTCCCCACGAAGGTCGGAGGCCACCAAGGCGTCTCCGGGCGTTCCGTCCGCCGGATCGGCCCACCACGCTCCGTACCCCACGCGGTCGGCGCCCTCGTAGATGTCGATGATGACGCCCCCGCCGGGACGGTCGAGCGGCATGGCGTCGAATGCGAAGCCGGGTTCCGCGGCAGCGGGGTTGGCGCCCGTCACCCCCAGCCCGACCGTCAGGGCAGTGACCCCCATGAGCGCCCCGAGTCTCGCCTTGAAGCCCGCCATCGTGTGTCCCCCTCCTGGTGGTGACATCGTGCTGAATATGACGATCTTGCACCACCCGTCCCGGCCATGAAAGATCGTTTTCAGCCGGTCGCCGCATCGTCAAAGGGAGGTGTGCGGCTGCGGTGGCCGGCCGGGAAACAGCGCCGGAACCCGGCGCAGGGCTACTGGTCGGGTGCGGGCCTGGCCCGGCTGGGCTGCACCCTCTTGGGTTCGCCCGGCATCTTCGGATACTCCGGCGGATACGGGAGGTCGCCCAGCCCGTGGTCACGCTCGTCCCGTGCGGCGAGCTCGAGCAGCGGCTCCAACCGGAAGGCGAAGTCGTCCATGTCCGCGTGCACGTCACCCAGTTCGGCGAACCGCTCGGGCATGGTCCCGAGGTCGAAGTCCTCGGGCACGGCGTCGTCGAGTTCGTCCCAGCGCAGCGGCGCGGAGACGGGCGCATGCGGCCGGGGCCGTACCGAGTAGGCGGAGGCGATCGTCCGGTCCCTGGCCGTCTGGTTGTAGTCGACGAAGATGCGGGCCCCGCGTTCCTCCTTCCACCACGCGATGGTCACCTTCCCGGGCATCCGTCGCTCCAGTTCCCGCCCCACGGCGATGGCGCACCGCCGCACCTGGGTGAACGTCCACAGCGGCTCGACGGGGACGAAGACGTGCAGCCCCCGGCCGCCGGAGGTCTTGGGCCACCCCCGCATCCCCCACTCCTCCAGCAGGGCCCGCAGTTCGTGGCCGGCGCGCACGGCGTCGGCGTAGCTCGTGCCGGGCTGCGGATCGAGGTCGATGCGCAGTTCGTCGGGGTGGTCGGTGTCCGGGCGCCGCACGGGCCAGGGGTGGAAGGTGAACGTGCCGTACTGCGCGGCCCAGACCACCGCGGCGAGCTCCGTCGGGCACATCTCGTCCGCGCTGCGTCCGCTGGGGAAGGTGATGTGGGCGGTGGGGATCCAGTCGGGGTGGTTCTTGGGGATGCGCTTCTGGAAGAAGGACTCGCCGTCGATCCCTTCCGGATAGCGCTGGAGGGTGGTGGGCCGGTCGCGCAGGGCGCGCAGGATGCCGTCGCCGACGGCGATGTAGTACTGGGCCAGGTCGAGCTTGGTGAAGCCGCGCTCCGGAAAGTAGATCTTGCCGGGGCTGGACAGCCGCACGGTCCGGCCACGGACGTCCAGCTCGACCGCCGCCCCCTTGCCGCCCGCGCCACCGCTGCTCGCACCCATGCCCGTCACGGTAGGCCGGGCGCCCGGGGGCCGCACATCGAAGGCCCGGGCCCGGCCACGTGCCACGCCCCGGGAGCCCGGGGACCCGTCCCCGGCCACGGACCAGGGGTCCCGAAGGCCCGGTCCGCTCCGCACGCGTACGCCCGGAAGGCGTGCCACGTGCCGCACCGCCGGCACCCGGAAGCCCCGCACAAGCCGCACACCGGAACGAGTGGCGGCAGAATCGCCGTATGGATCTGCCGGTGATGCCGCCCGTGCTGCCGATGCTCGCCAAGTCCGTGGCGAGCATTCCGCCGGACATGCAGTACGAGGCGAAGTGGGACGGATTCCGCGCGATCGTCTTCCGGGACGGCGGGGAACTGGAGATCGGCAGCCGCACGGGCAAGCCGCTGACCCGGTACTTTCCCGAGCTGGTGGAGGCGCTGACCACGCGTCTGCCGGAGCGGTGCGTGGTGGACGGGGAGATCGTGATCGCGCGGGAGGGACGGCTGGACTTCGACGCGCTCACGGAGCGCATCCATCCGGCGGACTCGCGGGTGCGGACACTCGCGCAGCGGACGCCGGCGTCGTTCGTGGCGTTCGACGTGCTGGCGCTCGGCGACGAGGCGCTGCTCGACGTGCCCCTGCACGAGCGACGGGCCCTGCTGGCCGACGCACTGGCCCGGGCGGCCCCTCCGGTGCACCTGGCACCCGCCACCACGGACCCCGGGGTGGCACGCACATGGTTCGAGCAGTACGAGGGGGCGGGGCTCGACGGGGTGATCGCGAAGCCGCTCGACCTGCGGTACCGGCCTAACGAACGTGTGATGTTCAAGGTGAAGCACGAGCGGACCGCGGACTGCGTGGTCGCGGGGTACCGCCACCACAAGAGCGGCCCCGTGGTGGGGTCACTGCTGCTGGGGCTGTACGACGACCGGGGCGCCCTCCAGCACGTCGGGGTCTGCGCCGCGTTCCCGATGAAACGGCGGGCCGAACTCGTCGAGGAGCTGGAGCCGCAGCGGATGGAGTCGGCGCAGGGCCATCCGTGGGCGGCGTGGACGCAGGAGGCGGCGCACGAGACGGCGCGTCTGCCCGGGGCGCCGAGCCGCTGGTCGGGCAAGAAGGACCTGTCGTGGATTCCGCTGCGCCCGGAGCGGGTGTGCGAGGTGGCGTACGACCACATGGAGAACGGGGCGCGGTTCCGGCACACGGCGCGGTTCCGCCGCTGGCGCCCGGACCGGACTCCGGAGAGCTGCACGTTCACACAGCTGGAGGAACCGGTCCGGTACGACCTGGCGGAAATCCTGGGGTGAGGGCGGAGCCACCGTCCGCCGGACGGACGGCCGCGGCGGACGCTGTCCCCGGCCGGAGCCCCAACTGGCGCGTACGGGGACTCGGCTGACCGGACGTCGCGGCTGACGTACCGGCCGCGGCCCCGTGCCGCTGAAGGGCACGGACACCCGGACGGACGTACGCTGGGACGCACGAGCGACACCACGGGGGCGTCGCTGCCATGGGGCGGGCGTGGTCACCATGAGACGGTCGGTGCGGATACGGAGCGGCGTGGTCGGGGCGGTGCTGGTCGCACTGGTGTCCGCCTGCACCCACGGAGGCACGTCCCCGACGGGCCGCGCGTCCGCAGGCTCTTCGTCGCAACCGGCCGGCGGATCCGGGCCGGTGCTCGCCGTGAAGATCGACAATGTGGGACCGGCCCGCCCGCAGACCGGCGTCGACCAGGCGGACGTCGTCTACGCCGAGCAGGTCGAAGGGGGCCTGAGCCGGCTGATGGCGGTGTACGCGACACGGCTGCCCCGGGTGGTGGGCCCGGTGCGCAGCGCACGTGAGTCGGATCTCGAACTGCTGCGGCAGTTCGACGAGCCGACCCTCGCCTTCTCGGGCGCCCAGTCGAAGCTGCTGCCCCTGATCTCGGCGGCGCCGCTGCACGAGGCCTCCCCGGACCGGGCGCCGGGCGACGCGTACTTCCGCGGCTCCGCCAAACCGGCGCCGCACAACCTCTATCTGCGGCCCTCCCGGGTCGTCAAGGCCGCACCCGGCGCCGGCGCCCTGGCCCGGACCGGCTTCACCTTCGGTGCGGCGCCCTCCGGCGGCACCCTGGAGAAGTCCCGCACGGTCCGCTTCCCGTCGGCCCGCTTCACCTTCACCTGGTCCGCGGGGCAGGGCCGTTGGCTGGTGTCCATGGACGGCTCGGCGGACCGGACGACGGACGGACGACGGCTCGCCGCGTCGACCGTCGTCGTGCAGTACGTGACGGTACGGCAGTCCCGCTTCCACGACGTCCTGGGCACGGCCACCCCCTATACGGAGACCGTCGGCTCGGGAAAGGCCGTGGTCCTGCGCGACGGACGCGCCTTCGACGTCCGCTGGAAGCGGTCGGCCCCGCAGGACGGCACCGAGTTCACGACGGACGACGGCAGGAGGATGCCGTTCGCGCAGGGACAGGTGTGGGTGGTACTGGCCAAGAGGTGACGGCCGACGCGGCGACGAGCGGTTCGCCCCGGGCCGCTGTTGCCGCGGGCCTCAGCGCAGGCCGCGCCCGGTGTCCAGCACCTCCTGGGCCCGTGCGGCCAGGCCGTCCGCCCCGCAGCTGCGCGCCAGGGTCAGCCCCTTGGTGAGCTCGGCCACGGAACGCGCGGCGATCCCGTACTCGACGCGGGCCACGGCGTGTTCGTACGCACACGGGGACGCCTCCAGGTAGGCGGCGGCCTGGGCGTAGAGCGTGATGGAGCGCTGGCCGCGCTCCAGCGCGGCGGCGCAGCGCAGGGCCTCGCCGATCGCGGTGTCGGTGCCGAACCGCTCGGCCTGCATACGGGCGTCAGCCGCGAGTGCGGCGGCCCGTGTCTGGTCGTCCTGGGCCAGTGCCCGGGCCAGGTCGCCCGCCCACGGCGCCATGATCGTGTTGTGCCTGCCGCGGGCGGCCGCGGCCTTCTCGGCCGCCTCCAGTTCGCTGACGCCCTCCTTGGTCCGGCCCAGGGCGATGAGCAGCCGCCCGCGTACGGAGTGGACGTCCGGCATGACGATCGTGGACGGATAGGGCGGCGCGAAGGCATAGCGCTCGGCGATCTCCGCCGCCTCGTCGACGTGGCCGCGGGCGAGCAGCGTGTCGATGAGCATGCACGCGGCGTCCCAGTGCATGGGCAGGCCGCGGCCGACCCGGTCGGCGAGGCGCAGCGCCTCGCGCAGGAACCCCTCCGCGTCGGCGAGCCGGCCGCGCCTGCGGTGCACATAGCCGACGAACGCGTGCGCCAGGGCGAGGTGGCCGCCGCTCCAGCCCGCGGTCTCGTAGGTGCGCAGGGCTTCCTGGAAGAGGCTTTCGGCACGGTCCAGCCGGTCGCTGAAGGCGTAGCAGCTGCCGAGCATGACGAGGAGCTCGAAGCCCCACTCGGTGTCGGTCCAGCCGAGACCGGGTGCGAGGCGGCCGTTGACGAGGGCGCGGTCGCAGAGCTCGACCACTTCTTCCACGTTCTCGCCGCGGGTCATCGCGTCGAAGGCGCGCAGGATCAGCAGCGCCCGCTCGGAGTTGTCGCGGCCGGTGAGCGGGTCGGCGAGCTGCTTGAGGCTGCGGGAGCGGCCCGGCGAGTCCTCCTCGCCGGCGTGGATGCCCTCCCACATGTAGTGCACGGCGAGCAACCGCAGCCGGGCCGGGCCCGGTTCGAGCCGTGCGGCCTCCTCGTCGACGGCGCGGACCGCCTCCTCCAGCTGGTTGTTGTGGACGAGGGCCTGCGAGAGCCGGACCACGGCGTCGACCCGGAGCCCCGGTTCGAGTCCCGGCATGGCGAGCGCGTCACGCAGGTGCTCGATGGTGGTGGAGGGTGAGGTGAGGAGGGTGGCGCAGCCGAGTTCGTAGAGCACCTGCGCGTGGGCGGAGGGCAGGGGCGGCTCGTCCAGGGCGCGTTCGAGGCAGCGCCGGGCGGCGTCCGGGGCGCCGACGGCGAGGTGTTCGCGTGCGGCCTGGCGCAGTTGCTCGACCAGTTCGGGGTCGTCGTCGGGGTGGACCTCGAGGAGGTGCCGGGAGGCCGCGGCCGCGCCCCGCCCGGAGTGGGTGACGACGGCCGCCGCCTGACCGTGCATCGCGGTACGGGTCGCCGAGGGGATGGCGCGGTACACGGCGCTGGCGATCAGCGGGTGGACGAACTCCCATTCACCGGGGACGGACCCCTCGACGCCGGCCTCCTCCGCGGGGACGAGGATGCGGGCGGTGCGCAGCCGTGCGGCGCAGCGCTCGGCGTCGTCGCGCTGGAGGCCCGCGAGGCCGGCGGCCAGGTCCAGCGGGATGCGGGTGCCGAGAATGGCCGCGGCCCAGGCGAACCGGGTGGCGTCCGTGCCGAGATTCTCCAGGCGGTCGACGAGTCCCCGGCCGCGTGCCGACTTGTTGAGGGGCCGCAGTTCGCCGGCCGAGGCCTCGACGGGGTCGAGGTCGCTGTCCTGGACCTTGGCGAGCAGTTCCACGGTTTCGTACGGGTTGCCGCCGGTCACCGCCCAGACCTCACGGCAGAACGGGGCGTCGGCGTGCTCGCCGAGTGTGAGGCGGGTGAGTCCGGCGGTGGCGTCGGGGGTGAGCGCGTGGAGGGTGGTGTGCGGGCGGGCGGCCCTGCCGACGCGTTCGAGACAGCGGGCGCTGTCGCCCTTGGCCTCACCGGTGCGGTGTGCCACCACGAGGAGCACCGGCAGGTCGTCGAGACGTTCGGCGAAGGCGGCGAGCCAGCGAAGCGTCTCCGGGTCGGCCCACTGCGCGTCGTCGATGAGCAGCACCAGCGGCCAGTTCAGCCGGGCGAGCCGGCGCACCGCGGCGACCAGACCGTCGATGACGCCCTGCGGGTCGGCCTGCCGCCCGCTCGGTTCGGCTATGCCGAGCGCGGGGCCCGCGATGTCGTACCAGTCGCCGAAGTACTCGCGGGCCTCCTCGGAGGTGATCGACACGAGGGCGGGCTGGAGGAGTTGGCGTACGACGTTGAACGGGACTGACGTGACGGTCTCGCCGCCGCGCACGGACCACACCGTGATGCGGCCGCGGCTGTGTGCCAGACGTCGCACCTCGCCGAGCAGAGCGGTCTTGCCGATGCCGGCCTCACCGCTGAACACGAGGAGACTGCCGGATTCGGCACCGTCGCGCATTGCGTCGAGTGCGAGTGCCACCTCGGCGATTTCCGTGTCGCGCTCCCACAGCGAGGACGAGGCGGCTCGCTCTGGCCTGGCCTGCGTCATCCCGCTACCTCCCCAGGTCGCTCCATCCACGTACCGCCCCGAGACTAGCCGGAGCAAGCGCTCAGTGGTGCGGTCTCGCAGCACCAATTGCCTTGATGGGTGACATGGTTGACGCGGACGTCCACCGTCCGGCACGGGCGGGCGCCGGCGCCGTCCCGGCCCGGCTCTCATCCGCCCTTCACGCACCCCTCGTACTGTTGCCCCATGACGCAGGTGACTCCTCCCGGCTGGTACCCCGATCCGGGGCAGGCAACCGACGGCCCGCGCAGCGAACGCTGGTGGGACGGCCGGGTGTGGACCGTCCACACCCGGGCGGTCGCGCAGGCACCCACCGCCTCGCGCAGCAGGCGGCTGCGCGGGATCGCCGCCGCCGTGGTCCTGGTGGTGCTGACGGGGATCGGCGCGGGTCTGCACGCGCTGGCCTCGTCCGACGGTGGACGCGCCGACGCACGCCACGGGGCCGCCCGGACCGGGCCGCGGCACGGGCGGGGCGGTGTGCCGGGATCTCCCGGTCCCTCCGGCCGGCCCGGCGCACCATCCGTCAGGGACGGCTACGCCACGGACCTGGCGAGCGGTATCCGTCTGCCGGTGCCGGACGGCTGGACCGGACAGTCGGGGCTGGCCGGTGCCGGGGTGTCGGCCGACCCGTATCCGTGCCCGGGCGACCGTGCGCAGCAGTGCGTGCGCGGCGGTGCGGACTCGGCCCCGGCCGCGGAGCTGAAGGTGACCGGGACGACGGCGCGGGCGGCGGCCGAGGAGGACATCGCGAACAACGCACGCCAGTCGTACGGCACGAAGGCCTACGGCAGCATCCGCGCACACCACGAGGTGGCGTCGGGCGCGGTGGAAGTGGCGGGCAGCAAGGGGTACTTCGTCCGCTGGAAGGTCACCACGGCCCGCGGCGCCGAGGGGTACGTCGAGTCACTCGCCTTCCCGTCCCCGGCCGCCGGCCGTCGCCTGGTCCTCGTCCGGTTCGGTATCGACATCGGAGCCGGGGCGCCGAAGGTGTCGGTCATCGACGAGATCACGCGGGGGATCAAGGAGGCGGACGGCGCGGGTGCGCCCGCGGAGCGCGGCCAGGAGACATGAGGGGGCGGGCCGGCGGCCCCGTCGGCCCGCCCCCGGGAAGCACTGGGCCGGGCAGGGCTCCCGCCGCTCGAAGGGAGCCCCGCCCGGCCGGGGATGCGCGCCGTCCCCGTCCCCACGGTGCGGCGCGGGCCGGGCCGCCGTCCTGTCATCCGTCGGACGGCGGCCTGACGATCAGGTGGACCCGGTGAGGCCGAGACCGGGCAGCACCGCGGCCTCGACGAACCGGGCCATGTAGTCCGCGTCCGCGTAGATCCCCTCGAGGACGGGCCGGACGCGGAGCACGCCGAGAAGCTGCGACGTCACGAACTCCGCGGCCGGGTGGTTCGCCGGGAGCTCGCCCCGGGCGACCGCGCGGTCGAGCATGGCGTTCACCGCGGCGACCTCCGGTTCGACGAGCGCCTCGCGCAGCGCCTGCTGGAGCTCGGCGTCCTGAAGGACGGCGTGGCCGAGCGCGTGCACCAGCTTGGTGTCGCTGCCGGAGCGCTCGCCCGCGGCCCGGGCCGCGGCGCGCAGGTCTCCCGCGAGGGTGCCGGTGTCGATGTCGGCGAACTTCACACAGCGGGTGGCGCGCAGGGCCGCGGCGACGAACTGCGGCTTGGCCTTCCACTGCCGGTAGAGCGTGGACTTGCTGCACCGGGTGCGGGCGGCGACGGCCTCCATGGTCAGCGCCTCGTACCCGCTCTCGCGCAGCTCGTCGAGGACCGCGTCGTAGAGCTCCCGCTCCCGCTCGGGCGTGATCTTGGAGCGGCGCGACGAGGGACCCGCCTCTGCTTCCTGCGACGTCATGGCGCTGCTCCCTCGCTCGTCGGTCCGTGGCCACCGGCCGGTACCCAGTGTACCGATACGCCACTGTACCGGAACGCGCCCGTATCGGTACAGTGGCGTATCGGTACACTGTCGTATCGATGAGCTGGGTCCGGACCTCCCCCGTCCGGACCTCCCCCCGCTCCCCGGCCCCGGCCGGGAAGCGGGGGATCTCCGTCGCAAGGGCGCGGGACCCCGCTCGTCACCCGCACCACCACCCATCCGTCATGCAAAGGGGCCGGGGATGGAAGCCCGCACCGAGCCTGCCGCGGCGGAGCCGGACACCGTCACCGGCCGACCGCCGCTGGTCCGTGAACTCCTGCTCGTCCTGGGGCTCTTCCTCGTCTACAAGGGCGGCAGGCTGCTGGCGAACGGCCACACCCACGAGGCGTTCCACAACGCGCACCGGGTGTGGGAGCTGGAACGGGCCGTCCATCTGCCCGGCGAGGGCGCCGTGCAGCACGTGATGCTGCACAGCGAGACGGTCGTCCGGCTGGCGAACACGTACTACGCGGCCGTGCACTTCCCGGCGACGCTGCTGTTCCTGGGGTGGCTGTACTGGCGGCGCCCGCACCACTACATACGGACGCGCCGCGCGCTGGCGGCGCTCACCTCGGCCGCCCTGGTGCTGCACCTCGCCTTCCCCCTGGCACCCCCGCGCATGCTCGCCGACGCCGGACTCGTGGACACGGGACGGGTGTACGGGCCGACGGTGTACGGGGCGAAGCCGGGCAGCGACACACTGGCGAACCAGTTCGCGGCGATGCCGTCCCTGCACTTCGGCTGGGCCCTGATGCTCGCGATCGGCCTGATCGCGGCGACCCGTTCACGTCTGCGGTGGCTCTGGCTCCTGCACCCCCTGCTGACCCTCCTGGTCATCGTCGCCACCGCCAACCACTACTGGCTCGACTCGATCGTGGCCGCGGCGCTGCTCGGCGTCGCCCTGTGGGCGGTCGGGACGCCGCGCGCGGCGGCGTCCCGCTCCCGGGTCGTACGACGCGGGGGCGCCGGCGCCGCACCGGGGCGGGGCCGCCCGGCGTCCGCGGCGATCCCCGCGCAGTCGGCGCACGGCGCACGGGCCGGGACCGGCGCGCCGCCCGGGCCGCCGACAGCCGCGTCCCGCCTGGTACCGGCCGGCACCGTCGTCCGCGCGGGGACGGACGGGGTCGCGCGCTCCGGCGCCGTCGTCCGGCCGGGTGCCGACGGCGTTGCCCGGCCGGACGCCGACGGTCTCGCACGCTCCGGGGCCGCACGATGAACGCCACGGTCGTCGCCGTCGCGCTGTCGCTGCTGTCCGCGTGCGCCTATGCGGCCGCCGCCGTGGCCCAGGAGCGGCTGGCCGCACGCTCCGCGGACGCCGGCGGCGGAGTGCTGCGGCTGCTGGGCACCACCGCCTGGTGGTGGTCGGTCCTGCTGAACGCGGGGGCCGCCCTGATGCATGTGGCGTCACTGAAGTACGGCACGCTCACCCTGGTGCAGCCGCTCGGCGCGCTGACGCTGGTCGCGGCGGTGCCGCTCGGTGCCCGCCTGGCGGGGCGCCGGGTCACCGAGGTGGAGTGGCGCGGTACGGCCCTGACCCTGGTCGGGCTCGGCGCGCTGCTGCTGACGGCCTCGGGACCGGCACCGGACGACACGCTGTCACTGGCGGAGGCACTCGAGGTCACGGCGGCGACGGCGCTCCTGATCGGCGTGCTGTGCCGCCCGGGCGGACGGCCGGGACTGCGGCACGCGGCGGCGTCCGGCGTCGCGTCCGGTGTGGCGTCGGCACTGACGCAGACGGTGACGGTGGCCGCGACGGACCGTTCGGGTCCTGTGCTGAGCGTTCGCGTGATCGTCGTGGCGCTGCTGGTCGCCGGATTCGCGGTGGGCGGGCTGCTGTTGTCGCAGACCGCCTACCGGGGCGGGCTCGGCGCGCCGCTCGCCGTGGTCACCCTGGCCAACCCGGTCGCCGCGTCCGTGATCGGACTGACGCTGCTCGGGGAGCAGCTCCAGGGCGGACCGGTGGGTCCTGTGCTCGCGCTGGGCGGTGCGTTGGCGGCGGGCCGCGGTGTGGTCGTCCTCGCGCGGCCCGCGAAGGAGCCGACAGGGCCGCACGTTCCGGTCCCCGACGATCTGGCGGATCTGCCAGAGGCGTGCGTCCCGCCGCCCCGCCCACCGCAGGACGGGCGCCGGCATCTGATGCGTCTGCCGTGACCCGCGCAGCACACCCGGCACCGACCGTGGCCGTCGGGACCGCGCCGCCGGCCACGCGGTCCCGGGGGACGAAACGGCGCGGTCCCGGAAGGCCGATGGCCTTCCGGGACCGACGGGCCGTACGGGCCCGGGGAGCATTCCGGCGGGTCAGCCCAGACCGCGGGCGTCCTGCTTGAGCGCCGTGTCGACCGTGAGGGCCGTCGCGACGACGAGGCTCAGCAGGGGGTCGGGCAGCTGGTAGTGGATCTGGAGGACGTAGTTGTCCGCCGTGGTGAACATGGTCTTCGCGAGGCCTTCCCAGGTCTTGGTGATCCGGGCGACCTCGTTGTCCGCGTGGTCGGTGATGGCGAAGTTCCAGGCACGCCAGTTCTCGGCCTTGATGGCGCCCACGTGCTGGCCGTTGACCTGCATCGAGAAGTTGATCTTCCCGATGGCGTTCTGCTGCACGATCTCACCGACCGGCGTACCGTCCGGACGCTCCACGACGACCCGCGACTTGATGAACTTCGCGGGACGCGTCAGCAGCAACTGCGGCTGACCGTAGGCGTCGCGGATCTCCAGCTTGTGGGTCATGTACTGGTCGAGGCTGGACAGGACGCGGAGCACCTTCTTCGCGGTGCTCTGCCCCACCTCGGCGACCGAGGCGATCTGGTTGCCGTTCTGGTCGAAGACGCTGTACTCGTTCGTCACCTCGATCAGCTTGGCCTTCTGGTTCACCACGAGCACGGGCTCGGTGAACAGCGTTCCGCCGCCCTGACCGGCGGACGCGACGCCGGCCTGCTGCTGCACCTGGCGCTGCACGCGGGCCGCGTCGGTCTGCGAAGCCTGCTGCGGCACCTGCCCCTGGAAGCCCTGCTGCGGGAAGCCCTGCTGCTGCGGGGCCTGCTGCTGGAACTGCTGTTGCGGAGCCTGCTGCTGGAACTGCTGCTGGGCGGGCTGTCCCGCCGGCTGCTGGAACTGCTGCTGGGCAGGCTGTCCCGCCTGCTGCTGTACGCCCGGCTGCTGAACAGGTTGCCCCTGATGGGGAATCTGCGCGGCCTGCTGCGCCTGGTGACCCGGTGCCGCTCCCTGGCCGGGGCTGGTGTGCTGGGTCCACTGGGAGCCGTCCCACCACCGCAGCAGTTGGGGCGTGCCCTGCGGGTCCGGGTACCACCCTGCAGGAGTGTTCGAATGCGTAGTCACCGGGGCACACTACCGCGAGATCCCATGAGGACGAGCGCCGGTGTCGAGATGGCCGCACGGTCCCGGGATGTCGTACGAAGCGACGGATCCCGTCGTGCCCGCCCGGCGCCGGCCCGCACCCTGCGCGCGGCGCGCGCCACGGTGCACCGAACCCGCACGCCCGAGGCGTGACCGGCGACCGGGCGCCCCGGGACTCGGCCCTCCCGAGGCGCCCTGAGGGGCGTCACGCCGTGAGGATCGCCGGATCGCTCGTCCCTGCCTGACCGTTCTCCACGTGGCCTGCGAAGCGGCGCAGGAAGGTCTTGTCCGCGTCGGAGACGACCGTGACGTCGTACCACCGCTTGCCGGCGCGCAGATCCACGGAGTAGGTGACCGTGGCCCCCGCGCGGACCTTGAAGGTCTGGCGGGAGCCGCCGTAGGCGTCGCTCACCGTCAGGTTGACGTCGCTCGTACCGGCGTTCTTCATCGTCAGCGCGAGGGTGCCGCTGCTCGCGACATGCCGCGCGGTGACTTCGGGGCCCGCGGCCTTGTTGGGGCCGCGGAAGGTGCGCAGGAATCCGTTGGGCCCGTGGACGGTCAGGTCGTACGCGCCCTTCGAGTACGCGGAGTTCCAGGTGTCGGAGACCGTCCTGCCCTTTTCGGCCGTGTACGTCCAGGGGCCGTCGGTGCGGTTGCCCGAGGTGATGTAGAAGGCGGCGCCCGCGGCGTCGCCGCCGCTGAGGGTGAGCGTGTAGCGACCGGTCGACGGGGTGGAGACGCCGTCCACGTACGGGGCGTACGGCAGCGGGCGCACCCGGCGGCAGCCACGCTCCTGCTTGGGCAGGACGGGGTTGGCGGGCGGCGTCGGCACGTAGTCGGGGTGGCGGTCGTGGTCCGGCGGCTGGTACGCCGAGGTGTCGGGCAGCGACACCGGCTCGCTGTCGCCGCGCGTGAAGTCGAACGCGGAGGTCAGGTCGCCGCAGACGGCACGCCGCCACGGCGAGATGTTCGGCTCGTGCACGCCGAAGCGGCGCTCCATGAACCGGATGATCGAGGTGTGGTCGAAGGTCTCGGAGCAGACGTAGCCGCCCTTGCTCCACGGCGAGACGACGAGCATGGGAACGCGCTGGCCGAGGCCGTAGGCACCGGCCGCGTACCCGACGCCGCCCTTGTACAGGTCGGGGCCGACGTCGACGGTCGACAGGCCCTGGTTCGCCGAGGACGGCGGGTAGGGCGGCACGACGTGGTCGAAGAAGCCGTCGTTCTCGTCGTAGGTGATGAACAGCGCCGTCTTCGCCCAGACGTCCGGATCGGAGGTCAGCGCGTCCAGCACCTGCGAGATGTACCAGGCTCCGTAGTTGGCGGGCCAGTTGGGGTGCTCGGTGAACGCCTCCGGGGCGGCGATCCAGGAGATCTGCGGCAGCCGGCCCGCCTGCACGTCCGCCTTGAGGACGTCGAAGAACCCGTCGCCGGCCTTGGCGTTCGTGCCGGTGCGGGCCTTGTCGTAGAGGGGGTCGCCGGGCGCGGCCTTGCGGTAGTTGTCGAAGTACAGCAGCGAGTTGTCGCCGTAGTTGCCGCGGTAGGCGTCGTTGATCCAGCCCCACCCGCCGGCGGCGTCCAGGCCGTCGCCGATGTCCTGGTAGATCTTCCAGGAGATCCCGGCCTGCTCGAGCCGCTCCGGGTAGGTCGTCCAGCTGTAGCCGGCCTCCTGGTTGCCGAGGACCGGACCGCCGCCGGTGCCGTCGTTGCCGGTGTAACCGGTCCACATGTAGTAGCGGTTGGGGTCCGTCGACCCCATGAAGGAGCAGTGGTAGGCGTCGCAGATGGTGAAGGCGTCCGCGAGCGCGTAGTGGAAGGGGATGTCCTCACGGGTGAGGTACGCCATGGTGGTGGCGCTCTTCGCCGCTATCCACTGGTCGTACTTGCCGTTGTTCCAGGCCTGGTGGGTGCCGGCCCAGTCGTGGTTGAGGTCCTGGATGAACTGGAGACCCAGGTTGTCCGCGTCCGGGCGGAACGGCAGCACCTCCTTGCCGCCGCCGGTCTGGTGCCAGACCGACTTGCCGCTCGGCAGGGTCACGGGGCGCGGGTCACCGAAGCCGCGCACGCCGTTCAGCGCGCCGAAGTAGTGGTCGAAGGATCGGTTCTCCTGCATCAGGACGACGATGTGCTCGATGTCGTCCACCGTGCCGGAGGCGCCTTGGGCCGGGATGGACGCGGCTCGGGCGATGCTGGTGGACAGTGCCGAGAAGGCGGCCGCCCCTCCAGTGAGCTGAAGGAAGCGGCGCCGGTTGAGTTCTGCCATGCGGAAGTGACCTCTTGTCCAGACAGGTGACTGATGGAACATGAGCGAAAGGAGTGTTCCAAGAGCAGCAAACGTCAGGGAAGGGTCATGTGGCGCGTGGCTGAAAGTCCCCGGTACACAAGACGAACGGGCGAGCCGGGACAACACCCGCGTCCGGCACGGAAGGTGCGCGGAAGGCATGCGGGAGGTGTGCGGTCACGCCGGGCTGGGGATGGTCGCGGCCATGACACATGCTGACCCCCGCCCCGATGCCGTCACCCCGGTGACACGCCCCGTCCGCCAGCTGTTCGCCGCGTCCGTGGGCAACGCAGTGGAGTGGTACGACTGGTACGCCTACACCTTCCTCGCCACCTACATCGCCGACCAGGTCTTCCCCAAGGGCTCCGGCAGTTCGCTCATCCCGCTGCTGTCGGTCTTCGCCGTGTTCGCGGTCGGATTCTTCATGCGGCCCGTCGGCGGCCTGCTGATGGGCGCGGTCGCCGACCGGCGCGGGCGACGGGCCGCGCTCACCGTGACGATCCTGCTGATGGGCGGCAGCAGCCTGCTCGTCGCGCTGACGCCCACCTATGCGTCGGCGGGCGTCCTCGGTCCGCTGGTGCTGGTGGTCGCACGACTGGCCCAAGGTCTGTCGGTGGGCGGCGAGTTCGCGGCGTCCACGACCTTCCTCGTCGAGTCGGCGCGGCCGGGGCGCCGCGGCCTGTTCTCGAGTTTCCAGTACGTGTCGACGACGGCGGGCCAGCTGGTCGCGTCGGGCATCTCGGCCGCGCTCGTCGGCGCGCTCTCCGACGCGGCGATGGAGACGTGGGGGTGGCGCGTGCCGTTCCTGGTGGGTGCGGCGCTCAGTCTCGTCGGGTTCTGGATACGGCGCGGTGCGACCGAGACGCGGGGCGAGGAGCGACGGCAGGGACCGCGTCCGGGTCTGCTCGACGCACTGCGGCACCATCCCCGCGCGTCGCTCCTGATCGGCGGCATCACGGCGGGCGGCACGCTCGCGTACTACACCTGGACGTCCTATCTGCCCACCTACGCCCAGTTGAACGCGGGCGTCACGAAGTCGGACGCCCTGCTCGCCGGCACGCTCTCGCTGGCGTTCTTCGGACTGCTGCAACCGGTGGGCGGCCTGCTGTCGGACCGGTTCGGGCGCCGTCCCCCGCTGCTCTTCTTCGGCGTCGGGTTCGCGCTGCTCAGCGTGCCGCTGCTGCGCTCCCTGCACGGCTCGTTCACCGGACTGCTGCTGGTCCAGTGCGCCGGCATGGTCCTGCTCACCGGGTTCACCTCGGTGTCGGCCGCCGTCAACGCGGAGGTCTTCCCGGCTCGGGTGCGCGCCGCCGGCATCGGCTTCCCGTACTCGCTGACCGTGGCCCTCTTCGGCGGTACCGCCCCGTATGTCGGCACCCTCTTCAAGGAGATCGGCAGCCCGGGTCTCTTCCCGTGGTACGTCGCCGTGCTGTGCCTGGTCTCCGCGGCGGTGTACCTGCGGCTGCCGGAGACCGCGCACCGGGAACTGGACCGATGAGCCGCGCGCGGGCCGCCGGGCGACGCACGAGCCCGGCGTGACCGGCGGAACACCTCCTACACCCGGCTGCCCGACGCCGTGTCGGACGACAGCCGCTGGGCGACGTAGACCGGCAGGACGGAGAGGAGCACGAGCACGGCCGCCACCACGTTGACGACCGGGGCCTGCCGGGGACGTGTCATGTTGTCGAAGATCCACAGGGGCAGGGTCCGGACGCCGGGCCCGGCCGTGAAGGTGGTGACGACGACCTCGTCGAAGGACAGCGCGAAGGCGAGCAGACCGCCGGCCAGCAGCGCGGAGCGCACCAGCGGGAAAGTCACGTCGGCGAAGGCCCGGAAGGTGTGGGCACCCAGGTCCATCGCGGCCTCCTCGTACGAGCCCGGCATCCGGCGCAGCCGGGCCACGACGTTGTTGAAGACGACGACGATGCAGAAGGTGGCGTGGCCGACGACGACGGTGAACAGCCCGAGGCCGACGCCCAGCGGCTCCAGGACGGTCTTGAAGGCTGAGTTGAGGGCGATGCCCGTGACGATGCCCGGCAGCGCGATCGGCAGCACCACGGCGAACGAGATCGCCTCTCGCCCGAAGAACCGGTGCCGCTGCACCGCGAACGCGATGAGCGTGCCCAGGGCGAGCGCGATCCCGGTGGCCGCGAGACCCGCCTGCACCGACGTCCACAGGGCCCCGCGCGCGCCGTCGTCGTGCCAGGCCGCCGACCACCAGCGGAAGGTGAGGCCGGGCGGCGGCCAGCTCGAACTGCGGTCCGGGTTGAACGAGTTCACCAGGACCAGGATCAGCGGCAGATAGATCACCGCGAAGCCGAGCGCGGCGGCGGTGCGCAGCGCGATCCGGGCGGAGCGGGACAGGTGCACGACGCCTCCTAGAGGCTGCTCAGGGCGCCGGTGCGGCGCACCGCGAGCAGATAGAGCACGATCACGACGACGGGCACGGTGCCGAGCGCGGCGGCCAGGGGCAGGTTCAGCGTGACGTTCGAGTAGACGAGGTTGCCGATCAGCTGGGTCTTGCCGCCGACGATCTGCACGGCGATGTAGTCGCCGAGGCTGAGCGAGAACGTGAACACCGATCCCGCGGCGATCGACGGGAACACCATCGGCAGCACGACGGACCGGAAGGTGCGCCAGGTGCGGGCGCCGAGGTCGGCGGAGGCGTCCAGGAGGCTGTCGGGGAGCTGTTCGAGTCCGGCGTGCAGCGGGAGGATCATGTACGGCAGCCACAGATAGGTCAGGACCAGGACCGTGGCGGGCAGCCCGTACCCGGGGCCGCCCAGGCCGAGCGGCTTCAGCAGCCAGTCGAGCGGGCCGCCCTCGGACAGGATGAGCCGCCAGGCGTACACCTTCACCAGATAGCTCGCCCACAGCGGGGTGAGGATCGCGACGACCAGGAACGGACGCGCGCCGGGGCGGGCCACCCGCGCCGTGTAGAAGGCGATCGGAAAGGCGATGACGGCGCACAGGGCGGTGACCGCGAGCGCGACACCGATGCTGCGCAGCGCGACCTGCCGGTACAGCGGTTCGGTGAGCAGCGCGTGGAAGTTGTCCGTCGACCAGACCTTCAGCACTTCGGAGGTGAAGGAGTCGGTGGTCCAGAACGCCGACAGGAACAGCGCGGCCAGTGAGCCGAGGTAGGCCACCACCAGCCAGAGGAGGGGTGCGGTGAGCAGCAGGGAGAGCCGCAGCCGTGGACTGCGGTGCAGGCTCCCGGCGAGCCGCCGGAGTGCTCCGGCGGCCGGCGCGGTGTCACTCATCGACGTCCTCAGCCCTTGATCTCGTTCCAGGCCTGGACCCACTTCGCGTAGGGCACGCACCTGACGTTCCTGCGGCCGTCGAGGCACTGCTCGATGGGAGTGGTCCAGAAGTGGACCTTCTTCCAGTACGGCTCGTCGGAGGCGTGGAAGACGGTGCAGTGGTTCTTGTCGGCGGTCTCGGCGCACGCCTTGGAGTTCGACGGCGCCTCACCGAAGTATTCGGCGACCTGCGCGTTCACCTTCGGCGAGATGATCCAGTCCATCCACTTGTACGCGCAGGTGGGGTGCTCGGCCTTGCTGGAGAGCATCCAGGTGTCGGACCAGCCGGTCGAGCCCTCCTTGGGCAGGACGGCCTTGACCTTGGCGCCCTCGGATGCGGCGAGGTTGGCGATGACCTGCCAGGTGGTGCCGACCACCGAGTCGCCGCTCTTGAAGGCGGAGATCTCCTTGAGGTAGTCGCTCCAGTACTCGCCGATGTCCGCGTTCTGCTTCTTCAGCAGGGCCACGGCCGCGTCGAACTGCTTCTGGTCGAGCGCGTAGGGGTCCTTGATGCCCAGCGACGGCTTGGTGGCCTCCAGGTAGAGGGCTGCGTCGGCGATGTAGATCGGTGAGTCGTACGCGGTGACCTTGCCCTTGTGCGCGCCCGCGTCGTCGAAGACGGCGGACCAGGAGTCCGGGGCCGGCGTGACCTTCCGGGTGTTGTACATGAGGAGGTTGGCGCCGCGGCCGTGCGGGATGCCGTAGGTCACGCCCTTGACCGAGTTCCACGGCCGGTTCTTCAGTCCGGCGAACACATCGGCGTAGTTGGGCACCAGCTTGGTGTTGACGGGCGCGGCGTCACCGGATGCGATCAGGCGCAGCGAGGCGTCGCCGGATGCGGAGACCGCGTCGTAGTCGCCCGTCTTCATCAGGCTGACCATTTCGTCGGAGGTCGCGGCCGTCTTCGCGTTGACCTGACAGCCGGTCCGCTTCTCGAAGTCGCTGACCCAGTCGGCCTTCGGGTCGTTGGAGCCGTCCTCGACATATCCGGCCCAGGCGATCAGATTGACCTTCCCCTCGCCCTTGCCGAGTTTCTGGAGCGCCTTGAGATGGGGCGGGTTGAGCCCCGACCCGGCGGTGGCGCCGCCCTTGTCGGAGGAACCGCAGGCGGTGGCGACGAGCAGAGCCGCGACGGCGACCGCTGCCTTGAGGGTCCGGTTCGGACGCACGAGCTTCTCCATACGTGTTGGGGGGATGACGTAGTGGGGGGACGGAACGTGCCGGTGGTGCGGGGCGGGCCGGTGGGCGGTGCGCTCAGGCGGTGTCCGGCACACGGAAGGTGTGGCGGTCGTGCCACAGGAGCCGGACGCGGGCACCGCGGAAGGCGTCGACGTCCTCTGAGGAGGTCTCCAGGTTCTGCTGGAGGGCGGTGAGGCGGCCGCCCGCGTCGAGGTCGACCAGGAAGCGCGTGGCATCGCCCAGGTAGACCGCCTCGGCGACGGTGCCGGTGGCGGTGGAGTGGTCCGGTTCGTCGGCGGTGGCGGCCTCCTTCAGGACGCGGATCTTCTCGGGGCGGATGCTGTACGTCCCCGCGTCGCCGACGACCTGCCGGGCGGCCTCTCCGGACAGCAGGTTGGATGTGCCGACGAACCCGGCGACGAACGGCGTCGCGGGCCGCTCGTAGATCTCCGCCGGGGTGCCGACCTGGGCGACGCGGCCCTCGTGGAAGACGGCGATGCGGTCGCTCATGGTCAGCGCCTCCTCCTGGTCGTGCGTGACGAAGACGAAGGTGATGCCGACCTCCCGCTGGATGGCCTTGAGTTCGACCTGCATCTGCTCGCGCAGCTTCAGGTCGAGCGCGCCGAGCGGCTCGTCGAGCAGTAGCACCCGGGGGCGGCCGACCAGGGCGCGGGCGAGCGCGACGCGCTGGCGCTGCCCGCCGGAGAGCTGCCCGGGGCGGCGTCCGCCGAAACCGTCGAGCCGCACGCGCGCCAGCTCCTCGCGGGCCCGGTTCAGCCGCTCGGACCTGGGCACCTTGCGGACCTTCAGGCCGTAGGCGACGTTCTGCTCGACCGTCATGTGCGGGAACAGCGCGTAGTCCTGGAAGACGGTGTGCACATCCCTTTCGAACGGGGCGAGGCGGGTGACGTCCCGGCCCGCGAGCTCGACCGTCCCGGCCGTCGGGTTCTCGAATCCGGCGATCATGCGCAGCACGGTGGTCTTCCCCGAGCCGGAGGGACCCAGCATCGAGAAGAACTCACCGTCCGCCATCTCCAGGTCTATACCGGCGACGGCCTCGGTCCGTCCGAAGGCCTTGCGCAGCCCCTGCAGCCGGATCGCCGCGGGGGCGGCTGCCCTTCCCTCCATGGGCGGGAACCTTTCTGGTGCCGTCGAGCGTTGATCGTGCGCAGCGGTAAACATATGAAGCCATAGTTCAAAGCTCAAGGCCCCCTCGAAGCAAAGGTTGGGTCAACGAACACACATACGGAGCAGGGCAGTTGCGGTGAATCGGGTGATACGGGAGCGAGACGAGGGCGCCACCGGGGCGCAGGACTCCTGCGACGGGATACCGGGGGACGGCGTCCCGGACGCGGCAGAGGTCCGGCCCGCCGGGCCGGACCGGGCGGCGGCGGGCGCGGGCGCGAGCGGTGTCCGGGGCTCGGGCGGGGCGCGACGCGCGGTGTTCACACCCGTCGACACCCGCGCGCGGGTGGACACGGTCGTACGGCGGCTCGGCGACGCCATAGAGCTCGGGCTGCTCGCGGACGGGGAGCAACTGCCCGGCGAGACGGAGCTGTCGGCGCAGCTGGGGGTGTCCACCGTGACGCTGCGCGAGGCATTGACGGTACTGCGCAGGCAGGGCCTGGTCACGACACGACGCGGGCGCGGCGGTGGCAGCTTCGTGACCCTGCCGGCGGGGCCCGCGGCCGACCGGCTGCACGGCCGGCTCGTCGACTGGTCGACCGAGGAACTGCGCGACCTGGGCGATCACTGGGCGGCTCTGTCGGGGGCCGCCGCACGCCTCGCCGCACACCGCACGGAGCCCGGGGACCTGCGTCAACTGGGGCGCTCCGTCGAGGCCCTGACCGCCGCGGTCGACCCCGCGGCCCGGGGCCGGCTCTACGGCCGCTTCCACGTCGAGCTCGCCGCCGCCGCCCAGTCCGCCCGGCTCACCCGCGAACAGATCACCCTCCAGGGTGAAGTGGGCGTCCTGCTCTGTCTCGTCCTGGGTGACGACGGGTACGTCGACGAGGTGGCCGATCGTCATCGCGCCGTGATCTCGGCCGTGCACGATGGGGCCGACGACACGGCGGGACGGCTCGCCGAGCACTGCGTACGGGACTCCGTGGCCCGCCTGATCGCGCTCCGGCTCGCCCTGTCCGCCGACGCGCACCACCACGGTCCGGGTTCCGAGGAGGGCATGCATGGTCAGCAGCACGAGGCTCCCCGAGGAGGGCCGGGCGGCGACGGCGGCACCGTCGCAGGACCGGGTGGCGGGGCAGCTGGTGGCCGCCCGGGTCCGTGACGCACTGGAGGGCGTGTTCGCGGTGGTGGCGGACACCGCCACCGACACCGCCGCCCTGCTCGACGGCCTTGCGGCCGACCCCACGACCGACGACCTCGCCGCGCTGCGCCCCGCCCTGCACGCCCGGCTGGCCGGGCACCCGCTCGTCTCGGGCATCGGGTTCGTCGCGGCGCCCGGTCTGCTGAGGGACGTACCGGCGTGGCTGGAGTGGTGGCAGACCGGCACCGACGGGGGCGTACGGCCGCTGCTGCTCGATCTCACGCCGGAGCGGTCGGCCTACGCCGACTACACGCACTGGGAGTGGTACGCGCTGCCGCGCGACACCGGGCGGCGCGCGGTCGCCGGGCCCTATGTCGACTACCTCTGCTCCGACGAGTACAGCCTGACCCTGTCCGCGCCCGTCCGCAGCGGCGGGCGGTTCGTCGGGGTCGCGGCGGTGGACGTGTACCTGCGCCATTTCGAAGGCGCCGTGATGCCCCTGCTGCAACGCCTGCCGGGCCCCGCCCACCTCGTCAACGCACGCGGCCGGGTCGCCGCGTCCGCGGACTCGCGCCATCTCGCCGGCTCCCTCACCAAGGGCGCCGACTTCGCCGCGCTGCTCGACGGGCGGGCGCGTCCGGGACGGCGGAGCGGCCGGGAGCTGTACCCGTGCGACGGGGTACCGCTGGTCCTGGTCGTGTCGCGGCCGTAGCGCCGGCGCTCAGATGTCGGTGGCGGGCACCGCCCTGAGGTGCCCGCCACCGCGTCGGACACGCCGACGTGCAGGGCCCGCCACCCGGCGGGGCTCGCGCAGGACCAGGGTCATCCGGGTGTACCCCAGCTCCTGCAGGGTCCTCGGGGTCTCCCCCACGACGCGGCACGAGGTGCGGCCCCACCGGGGGTCCGGGTGCCACAGCGGACGTACGGCCCCGTCGTGCGCGACGGCGTCCGCGCCGGCGGCACGGATCCAGCGCGGCAGGCCCTGCCGGTACGCGGCGTCCATGATCGGGTCCCGGGCGATCTCCTGGCGGATCGACCGGAGTCCGTGGTCCTGGCCGTTGCACCGCACGGCTTCGGCGAAGTGGGCCAGCATCGGCAGGCACCAGCTCGACTCGTGCTCGGCGAGCACGGTGCCCGCGTCGGGGTGGAACAGCACGAAGCGCAGGAAGTTGTCGTGCGGCATGGCCGAGGGGTGCGGTCCCACGCCGCGGAACAGTGCGTCGAACGCGGAGTTGGCCAGCACCACGTCCCAGCAGTGGTCGAAGACCACCGAGGGGAAGGGCACGGCCTCGAGGAGCGCGGAGTAGTCCTCGAGATAAGCACGCGCCTCACGGTCGTCCCGCGCCGCTAACTTCTCAGGCGTGATGCCCGGTGCGGGGCGATACCCTGGTGCCTCGTATGCCATCGGGTGGCCACCCCTCTACCGCTGCGGCCTGCACGCCGCGTGGCGATCCTGCTACCCGCCCTAGAGCGTGTCAACTATCGTGGCATTTATGGCTCGTTCGCGATGGATTCGCGCCACAGTTGTGGTGATATCTGGTCTGGGAGCCGTACCGAGGCTTAGTCTCCGGGCTGTTCGAGGGATGTAGGCGGCATGCGCGGCATGCGCGGCATGCGGTATTCGACGTATGCACGACATTCGAGGCAGGAGACCTGTCGGTGACGGACGGCTTCTCGGTTCCCGGCGCGGTGGACTGTGACCTGCTCCCGGCCCTCGCCGCCCGTGTCGCCGCACTGGCCGACCGGCTCGGCGTGCGCCACGACGAGGTCTTCGACCTCGCCCGTCTCTCCGCGGAGTCCGGCGTCCCCGAGAACGTCGTCAAGGCACTCCTGCACGGCCACCCCGCGGGTCAACCCGACCTCCAGGCCCGCTTCCTGCAGCGCCTCGACCTGTTGCGCCGCACCCGGCTCAAGCCCAACGGCCGCCGGTACACCCAGCAGGAGATCGCCGACGGCGCCGGGATGTCCCGGCAGCAGGCGGGCGCCCTCATCAACGGCGACCGACGCCCCACGATGGAGCACTGCGCCGCTATCCAGCGCTTCTTCGGCGTCCACGCGGGGTTCCTGACCGCGGAGGACTCCGACGCCCTCGGCTACGCCCTCCAGCTCACCGAGCAGGAACTCCTCCAACGCCTCGCGGCACACGAGAGCGAGACGGCCGCCGCGGCGCCGCAGCCGGACGACGCGCTCGAAAGGCTGCTCCAGGACCACGGCGTCCGCGGTATCGCCTGGCGCGCCGCCCAGCTGCCCACCGACAAGCACCGCGACAAGGTCACGGAATGGCTCGACATGCTCCTGGAGAGCGTCAAGCCGTCGGCCGGACCGACCGCCTCATGAGGCGCGGGCGGATCGGCAGGGAGATGCGGCGCCTGTGCGGCGAACTGGTGGGGAAGCTGGACCTGCCCGGCCCCACGGACTCCGCCACGCTGAGCACGGCGCTGTGCATGGCGATGAGCCGTCGCCGCGGACGCCCCGTCGCCTACCGGACCGCCTCCTTCCCACCGGGCACGGCGAGCGGGCTGTGGCTCGACATGGTGGACCAGGACATCGTCGTCGTAGAGCAGCGGACCGCACCCGACCACCAGCTCGTGATCCTCGGCCACGAGCTGTGGCACATGAACGCCGGAACCTGCAGCCATCACGTCGACGGCGCCGGTGTCGCGGCCAGACTGCTCGCGGAGGGCGCCGACCTCCAGGCCACCGTGCTGAAGGTCGCGGCACGCACGCAGTTCGACGTCTCCAACGAGGAGGAGGCCGAGTCATTCGGGCTGTTGCTGGCCAGCAAATGCCGTTTCTGGCTGGCCGCTGACGGTGCGGCGACGGCGGGACGGGGCGCCGTCGCCGGCCGTATCGAGGCCTCGCTCGGATATCGGGGACCACAGGGCTGACCGTGAACGGCGGCCTCAGCCTCTACGTCCCCGCGTCGGTTCTGTTCGGGGCCTTCGTGTTCAAGATGCCCGGGATGCTGCGCGCCCGGCACGATCCGCTGCTCCGCTCGGTGTGCCTGTTGCTGCTCATGGGCAGCGCGGTGTTCTGCTTCGCCGCGCCGCCCACCATCGCCGCGGTCAACCGCTGGACGGGCGTGCCCAACTTCTCCGCTCCGCTCACCTACTGCGTCCTGTCGGTGTTCAGCGCCTCTTGCATCCTGCTGATCGTCAACTGGCGCGGCGGACCGGCCGACTGGACGCGCCGCGCGTCCCTGTGGTTCATCGGCGCGTACAGCGTCGTCACGGTCCTGCTCATCGTGCTGTTCGCACTGGGCGACGCGCCCGTGGAGCGGCTGCGCGACCTCGACACGTACTACGCGAACACCCCGTTCATCCGCGAGATGATCGTGCTGTACCTGCTGGCCCACACCGTGGCCGGAACCGTGATGGCCGTCCTGTGCCGACGATGGTCCCTGGAGGTGCACGGCTGGTTGCGGGCCGGCGTGGTGCTGATCGTCATCGGTTATGTCCTCGACCTCGGATTCGACACGGCGAAGTTCGCAGCAGTGGTCGCACGGTGGACGGGGCACAACTGGGACACGCTGAGCACGGACGCCGCCCCGCCGCTCGCCTCGTTGGCCGCGATGATCGTCGCCGTCGGCTTCATCACCCCGCTGACCGGCCAGCGTCTGACGGAGACCTGGCGCAACTGGGCCTCGTACCACCGACTCGGAGCCCTCTGGGACACCCTGCGCCGCGCCGCCCCCCGGCCCGGCGCCTCGGTCCCGATCCCCTGGTGGTCAGCGCCCAGTCTCCGGCTCACCCAGCGGGAGGCGGACATCCACGACGCCCTCCTGGCCCTCGAGCCGTATCTCGATCCCGCGGTGCGCGAGAGCGCATGGGCAGCCGCGCTCGCGGCCGGGGTCCCGACCTCCGAGGCACGTGCCCTCGCCGAGGCTGCGGCGATCACGGCCGCGATCACCACCCGGGCCGCCGACTCCTCCGGTGAGGTGCTCGTCGCGGCGGAAGCCCGTGACACGGGACGTCCGCCCCTGCAGCGAGATCTCGTCCGCATCTCGCGAGCCCTGCGCCAGTCCCCCGTCGCCCACGCTCTCCGCCGCGGCGCGGCCCGGCCAGAGAGCAGCCCCCACGAGCGAATCCGATAGAAGCGATCGCGGCGAAGCGCGCCGTGCCGTCGTCGTGGGCGGCGTCCTCACCGGCATGCTCACAGCCGCAGCTCTACGCGCGTACACCGACGAAGTGACCGTGCACGAACGCGATGCGCTGCCGGCCGGCCCGACTCCGCGCAAGGGCCTGCCGCAGGCCCGGCATGCGCACGTGCTGTGGTCGGGCGGCGCCCGCGCGATCGATGCGCTGCTCCCGGGCTCGATACGCCGGCTCCGGGAGGCCGGAGCACATCGCATACCGCTGCCCTCCGGAGTCGTGTCCCTCTCGCCCCAGGGCTGGTTCCGGCGCTGGCCGGAGACCCACTTCCTGATCGCGTGCAGTCGCGACCTGATCGACTGGACGGTGCGCGACCAGCTCGCCGGGGACCCCGGCATCACGGTGCGGCAACGCACGGAAGTGCTCGGCCTGGCCGGCGGAGCCGACCGGGTGACCGGGGTGCGGACACGGGACTCCTCCGGTGTCGAACAGGTACTGGACGCCGACTTCGTGGTCGACGCGTCCGGGCGCGGTTCACGCGTCTGCGCCTGGCTGCGGGACCTGGGCGTCCCGCCCGTGCGTGACATCACCCTCGACACCGGGCTCGTCTACGCGAGCAGAACCTTCCTTGCCCCCACGGACACCCCGGACTGGCCACTCGTCAATGTGCAGGCCAGGGTGCGCGAACGGCACCCCGCGCGCACGGCGACGATCCTGCCCATCGAAGACGGCCGCTGGCTGGTCACCCTGTCGGGCACGGTCGGCGGCCATCCCACGTCCGACGCCGACGCCTTCGAACTCTTCGCGCGCGGCATGCGCCATCCGGTCGTCGCCGACCTCATCGCGCGGGCCGAGCCGGTGTCCGGCGTGTCGGTGACCCGGAGCACCGTCAACCGGCGCCGGCACTTCGAGAAGTCCCGCGGCGGACCGGAGGGTCTCGTGGTGCTCGGCGACTCGCTCGCGGCGTTCAACCCCGTGTACGGGCACGGGATGTCGGTGGCCGCGCTGGGCGCGCTCGCGCTGCGCGACGAGGTCGCCGCGTCCGGCATCGCCGCGCCGGGCGTCGCTCGACGTGCGCAGCGGGCGGCAAGCGTGCCGGTCGACACGGCGTGGAGGCTCGCCATCGGACAGGACGTCTTCGTGCTCGGTGCGCACGGACGGCGCCCCACACCCGCGGACCGCCTGATGTCCCGCTACGTCGACCGGCTGATGCTCACCGCCATCGGCAACCCCCGGGTGGCCCGGGCGCTCAACGACGTGATGATGCTCGAGGCACTGCCGACCGCGTTGGTGGCTCCTGCGGTCGCGCTCGCCGTGCTGCGCGGGCCGGGCCTGGCGGCCCTGGCGGCACCGCCGTTCACCGTGCCGGAGCGCGCCGTGGTGGACGGGCCCACGGAGGAAGCGCCCTCGTCCCAGCGGTGAATGGTGCCGCCACGGGCGGATTGTCAGTGGCGAGGGGCAAGCTGGTCGGTACGCGGCAAACGCAGCGAGGTCGCCCGGTCGGTGACGGACCGGACGGCGCACAGCCCGACAGTGGAGACGTCCGATGCCCACCGCCCTGCTGACCGACCACGAGCGCACCGCCGTCCGGGCCTACCTCCGGCTGATGCACACGGTCCGCGCCGCGTTCGACGTGGGGGAGAGCGCTCAGCGACCGCCGATCGTGCCGGCGCCGGTCCTGGCAGAGGCCGAAGAGGCCCTGCGGGAGGCGGGCCTGGCGGGCAACGAGACGGAGTTCTTCGCGCTGTTGCGGACGTGGTGCCCGCAGGAGGGCGGGTAGCCCCGTGCGGGCGGGGGCCGGGCGCCGCGAACCGACGACGACCCGGCTGGGGCTGGGTCCCCCGCCCTCGAGGCAATGGGGGAGCGTGCCAGGCCCCGCGGGCCCGGCGTGATCCACAAGACACCGGCTAGGCTCCGGGACGCCCAGGGTGGTGCGGATGGTCCCACCGCAGTGCTAAGGGAGGCGCGGTGCAGATGATCGACGTGACCGAGCGGCGGGCGCGGCTGGCCCTGCGCCACCGTCTGGCCCCGGGGGCCAGATCGGACGATCCGGCCGAGGTGGCCCATGACATGGTCGCGCTGCACGGCACCGACCCGTCCTCGGTGTACGTGGGCGCATGGGTGCGTATGCACGACGGCGACGTGGCCACCGTCGACCGCGCCCTGTACGAGGACCGCACGCTGATCCGGCTCCTCGCGATGCGCCGCACCGTCTTCGTCACCACCCTCGACGTGGCGCCGGTGGTGCAGGCCGCGTGCTCGCGCGCCGTGGCCGCCAGGGAGCGCCGCAAACTCGTCCAGTTCCTCACCGAGGCGGGCGTCGCCGGCACCGGGTCCGGGGTGACCGGGTGGCTCGCGGAGGCCGAGGATGCGGCCCTGCGCTCGCTCGCCGCGCGGGGCGAGGCGACGGCGGCCGAACTGGCCGGGGACGACCCGAAACTGAGCACGCAGATCGTCCTGTCCCGTGGCAAGAGCTACGAGGGCCGGCAGAACGTGGCCAGCAGGCTGTTGCTGCTGCTCGCCGCCGAGGGCAAAGTCGTACGGGGCCGCCCGCGCGGCTCGTGGACCTCGCACCAGTACCGCTGGTCCCTGCTCACCGACTGGGCGCCCGGCGGACTCGCGGACCGGGACACCCGGGAGGCCGAGACGGAGCTGGCACGCCGCTATCTGCGCGCCTTCGGCCCCGCCACCGCGGACGATCTTCAGTGGTGGACCGGCTGGACGAAGACGCAGGTCAAGCGAGTGCTCGCCGAACTGCGGCCGGTCGAGGCCGACATGGGGGACGGTGGCGTCGGCCTGCTGCTCCCGGACGACCTCGACGGCACGCCCGCACCCGAACCGTGGGCGGCGCTGCTGCCCGCACTCGACTCCACGCCCATGGGCTGGCACGGCCGGGCATGGTTTCTCGGCGACCACGGCCCCAAGCTGTTCGACCGCGCCGGGAACATCGGCCCCTCCCTGTGGTGGGACGGCCGGATCGTGGGCGGCTGGGCGACGGACGGGAAGGGCGACGTCGTCTGCCGGTTCCTCGAAGACGTGGGCGCCGATGCGCGGGCAGCCGTGGAGACCGAGGCCACGCGGATGGCCGGGCTGCTCGGCGGGGTGCGCCTCGCGGCGCGCACCCGCGGCCGCACCTGGCTGGAGGACGAACTGGCCACCGCCTGACGGTGAGCGCCCGTCCGCCCGCTGCCTCCCGGAGGCTCGGGCGGTCCGGGCTGTTCTCGCGCGCCCCGGACCACCAGCGGTTTCACCGTCTCCCCCCGCGCCCGCCCCCGAGCGACCGGCGTTGTCAGTGGCCGCCGTTACTGTGACACCACTTGATCGAACCGGTGGGGAGAGGCGGGGGCCAGTGCGGCGCTGGGAGTTCGTCGGCGACGGATCGTCGAAGTTCTGGGCGGTGGAGTCCGAGGGCGGAGCGGTGACGGTCCGTTACGGACGCTGTGGCACGGAGGGGCGTACGCAGGTGAAGGACTGCGGGACGGCCGAGGCCGCCGAGGCCCATGTGCGCAAGGCGATAGCGGAGAAGGAGCGCAAGGGATACCGGGAGGTGGCGTCGGCGCAGGCCGCCCCGGCTCCCGGGGCGACCGGCGCGGGGACGACGGCGGCCGTCGCGGGGGCGGTCGCCGACCTGGGCGCCGACCGCGGCGGCCATGGCGGCGACGTGCTGCCCGACGAGGACACCTTCGTCGTGCCGAGCGCCTGGCGGCGCCATGTGCACCCCCGTCGTTGCGGCATCCGCCGGGTACCGGCGGCACCGGTGAAGGACGCCGTCCGCTGGGCCGAGCGGCAGCTGCGGGACCAGGCGGGCTGGGTGCAGTCCGTCCTCGACGCCCCGGGGAGCGACGAGCAGCTCGTGCGGGCCGCGTCCGCGCACCGCGCGGGTGAGCCCGACCCCCTGGGCGCGGCGGTCCTCGCGGCCATCACACCGGAGCACCGGTCCGGGGCCGTCCGCGTCGACGCCTGGGTGGCGTCGTACGGCCTGCCGTTCGCGGCCGAGGCGGTCGCGGAGCTGTTCGAGGTGGAGGTGCACTACCGACAGCACGGCCTGCAGCGCTCCGACCAGTCCGTCGCCCGGCTGCCCGACGTGGACACGACGCACGGCGCCTGGCTGGCGCGCGGGGCGGCCGACCGCGTCCGCGCGCTGCTCGCGGCGGCCGACGAGGAGACGTACCGGGCCGCGGTCGCCGCGCTGGCCGGGCACCGCAAGGGCACCCGCCCGCGGATCGTCGTCTCCTACCTCGTGCCCACGGAGTCGCAGTGGCTGGCCGAGACCTGCGCCGACCCCGCGGTGGCCGGGCGCCGGGACGCCGTCCTGCGGTCGATGCTGTTCTGCTCGCTGGACGACCCGGCACAGGTCGCCCAGGTCGGAGGAGTGGCCGGTCTCGGCTGGAACGGCTGGCCGATGTCGACGGTCGCGACCGTCGCCGAGGGCATCGGCACAGCCGTCGCCCCGCTCGTCGCCGAGCAGTTGGGCCGTTCGCAGGCCGGATCCGACATGGTGAAGCACGTGACCGGGGTGCTGTCCGAGATCCCCACGGACGAGGCGTTCGAGCTGCTGGTGGCGCGCCTCGACGAGAAGTGGGCGCACGCCCCCGTGGCGAAGGCCGCGCGCCGGTACCCGGTGCGCGCGCTGCGGCTGCTGGCCGCGGCCACGCTGCGCGGTGGCCCGCTCGCCGCGCAGGTCCGGCACGCCCTGGTGGTGCATGTGTCCGCGCACCGGGACATCGCCAAGGCGGTGCTGCCGTCGCTGCCACCGGAGTCGGCGGCCGTCGTCGAGTCGCTGCTGTCCCCGCGGGACCGGCTGCCGGAGGCGCCCTCCGAAACCCTGCCGCTCCTTTTGACGAGCCCGCCGTGGGCACGGCCCCGTCCGCAGGGCAAGACCCGTACCGTGACCGGTCTGACGCCGCCTGCCGAAGTGTCCGAGGTGTGGCTGCCGGGTGAGCGTCAGGAATGGGCCGACACCCCTTCCTGGCTGACGACCTGGGGCAGGTCGAGGGACTGGTCCAACGATCCGGGCGTGCTGCGGGACTCCATCGCAAAGGGATCGATCCGCACGGCCTCGCTGTTCGTGACCGAGCCGGAGGACCTGGTCGGGCCGCTGCTCGACGACTGGACACCCACGGACCTCTGGGACGGCGAGGCGGTGCTGAAGCCGGTCGTGGCGCGGTTCGGGTCGGGCGCCCTCGGGCTGGTGCTGCGTCTTGCACCGAGCCACCCCGGCCAGCTCGCGCCGCTGCTGCTGCCGTTCGCCGGCACCGAGGTGGCCCGTCTGGTGGCCGCCTGGGCGGTGCGGCTCAAGTCGACACGGTCCACGGTGCGCGCCTGGTTCGCACGGCACGGCGCGACGGCCGCCCGGCTGCTGGTGCCGGACGCGGTCGGCAAGGCGGGCCCGGCCCGGCGCCATGCCGAGCAGGCCCTGCGGACGATCGCCGAGGGCCACGGCCCGGAGGTCGTGCGAGCCGCGGCGGAGGCCTACGGGGCGCAGGCCGTGGCGGCCGTCGACGAACTGCTCGCCGCGGACCCGTTGCAGACCTCGCTGCCCGCCAGGATGCCCGAGCCCGTCGAGTGGGCCGACCCGGTGCTGCTGCCCCAGCCGCTCGTACGCTCCGGGGACGCGCTCCCCGACGCGGCGGTCCGGCACGTGGTGACGATGCTCGCGCTGTCCAGGCCGGGCGAGCCCTACCCGGGTCTCGCGACCGTACGGGAACTGTGCACCGAGGACTCGCTGGCCGCCTTCGCCTGGGCCGTGTTCGACCAGTGGCGGCTCGCCGGCATGCCGAACAAGGAGAGCTGGGCGCTGCATGCCCTGGGGCTGCTCGGCGACGACGCCACGGTGCGGAGGCTGACGCCGTTGCTGCGCTCCTGGCCCGGCGAAGGCGCACACCACCGCGCGGTGGAAGGGCTCGACGTGCTCGCCGCGATCGGCACCGACGTGGCGCTGATGCATCTGCACGGCATCGCACAGCGCGTGAAGTTCAAGGCACTCAAGGTCCGCGCACAGGAGAAGATCGCCGAGGTGGCCGAGGGCCTGGGCCTCACCGGCGCGCAGCTGGCCGACCGGCTGGTGCCCGACCTGGGTCTTGACGAGCGCGGCTCCACGGTCGTGGACTACGGAAGCCGCCGGTTCACCGTCGGCTTCGACGAACAGCTGCGGCCGTATGTGCTCGACGAGGACGGCAAGCGCCGCAAGGACCTGCCGCAGCCGGGGGCGCGCGACGACGCGGAGCTCGCGCCCGCCGAGCGCAAGCGGTTCATGGCCCTGAAGAAGGACGTGCGGACCATCGCGGGCGACCAGGTGCGGCGGCTGGAGTCGGCGATGGTGGAGAGCCGCTCGTGGCCGGCGGCCGAGTTCCGCGAGCTGTTCGTCGGCCATCCACTGCTGTGGCATCTGGTCCGCCGACTGGTGTGGCTGAGCGAACACGGCGGCGAGGTGACGGCGTTCCGGGTGGCGGAGGACCGTACCTTCGCGGATGTCGAGGACGCCACGTACACCCTGCCGGACGACGCGACGGTGCGTCTGGCGCACCCGCTGCATCTGGAGAGCCGACTGGCCGACTGGGCCGAGCTGTTCGCCGACTACGAGATCCTGCAGCCGTTCCCGCAGCTCGGCCGGGCGGTTTTCCGGCTCGGGGAGGACGAGGGCGGTGCACGGCTGACCCGCTTCGAGGGCATCACGGTGCCGACCGGCAGGGTGCTGGGCCTGGAGCGGCGCGGCTGGCAGCGCGGAGTGCCGCAGGACGCGGGTGTGGAGCGCTGGATCTCGCGTCGGCTCGCCGCCGACCGCTATGTCGTCATCGCGCTCGACGACGGCATAGCCGCCGGATACGTCGACCTGTTCGAGAACCAGCGGCTGGACACCGTCTGGCTGGACACCGAACCGGGCGACTTCCGGGGCAGTCGTACGTATCCGCTGCGCTTCGCCGACCTGGACCCGGTAATCGTCTGCGAGGTGCTGGCCGACCTGACCGAGCTGACCGAAGGGGCTGCCGAGTGAGCCGCCGTTCCGACCGCGCCGGGGCGCTGACCGGCCCCGGCGCGGACGCCCCGGAATCGATGCAGCGACCGCCGGCCGAGGTGCGCTACGCCGACGAGCTGGCGGCGCTGCGCGCGGCCGACAGCGATCCGCGGCCGCCCGGCTGGGAGTTGAGCCTGCGTGCGGTCCGCCGTTTCGTCGTCGGCGACGAGGACGCCGGCATCCGCCGCAAGTTCGTGGGTCACCCTTCGCTCGTGGACCGCGCCCTGGTCACCCTGGCGACCGATCGCGGGCTGATGCTGGTCGGCGAGCCGGGCACCGCCAAGTCCCTGCTCTCGGAACTGATCGCGGCGGCCGTCAGCGGCACATCGGCGCTCACCGTGCAAGGCGGTGCCGCCACCACCGAGGACCAGATCAAGTACGGCTGGAACTACGCCCTGCTGGTCGCCGAAGGACCGTCGACCCGGTCGCTCGTGCCCGCGCCCATGGTGCGCGGCATGGCCGAGGGCCGCATCGTCCGCTTCGAGGAGATCACCCGGTGCCCCCTGGAGGTCCAGGACTGCCTCCTCTCGCTGCTCTCCGAGCGGGTGGTGGCCATTCCCGAACTGGACGGCCCGGAAGGGATGGTGTTCGCCCGGCAGGGCTTCAACGTCATCGCGACGGCCAACACCCGCGACCGGGGTGTCAACGAGATGAGTGCCGCGCTGAAGCGCCGTTTCAACTTCGAGACAGTCTTCCCGATCCCCGACCTGGACACCGAACTCGCGCTCGTCGAGGCCGAGGCGACGGCCCTGCTGCGCCGCTCCGGGGTCGAGAAGGCCCCCGACCGGGATGTGCTGGAGGTCCTGGTCGGCACCTTCCGTGATCTGCGCGCCGGAGCCGGGACGGGGCAGGGCGGCCTCTCCCACTCGCGGCCCGGCCCGAGCGGGGGGACTCCCGCCGGGGACCGGCTCTCGGCGGTGATGAGCACGGCCGAGGCGGTGTCCGTGGCGCATGCCGTGGGCGTGCGGGGCTGGTTCCTGCGCGGCGAGGCGGGCAGCGCGGCCGACGTGGTCGCCTGTATCGCCGGCGCGGCCGCCAAGGACAGCCCCGAGGACCTGGCCCGGCTGCGCCGCTACCTGGAGCAGCGGGTGCAGCGCCGCAGCGGCCCGGCGTGGAAGGCGCTGTACGAGGCGCGTCATCTGCTGGACGGCGGCGGCTGATGGAGACCGGCGAACCTCCCGCGCCGGCGGCGGTGTTCCTGGGGGTGCGTCACCACTCCCCCGCGTGCGCGCGCCTGGTGGGACGCACCATCGAGGCACTGCGTCCCGCGTACGTCCTGGTGGAGGGTCCGGCCGACATGAACGACCGGCTGGCGGAACTCTCCTTGGGCCACGAGCTGCCCGTCGCGGTGTTCAGCCACTACCGCGACGGCGAGCGCGCGGCCACGTCATGGACGCCGCTGTGCGACTACTCGCCGGAGTGGGTCGCCCTCCGGGCGGGACGCGCCGCGGGCGCCGATGTGCGTTTCATCGACCTGCCCGCCTGGCACCCGGCGTTCGGCCGGCGCACCAACCGTTACGCCGACGCGGAGTCCCGCTACGAGGAGGCCACGGCACGCCTGTGCCGCCACTTCGGCGCCGACTCGGTGGACACGCTGTGGGACCGCCTCTTCGAGACCGAGTCGGACCGAGGTCTGGCCGAACGGCTCGACGCGTACTTCGCGCTGGTTCGCGGCGACGCGGAGGCCGACGAGGGGGACGCGGCGCGCGAGGCGTACATGACCTCCTGGGTACGCGCGGCGGTGCGCGCCGCCGGCGGCCGGCCGGTGCTGGTGGTGACGGGCGGCTTCCATCAGCCGGCGCTGCGGAGACTGGCGGCGGGTGGGGGTGCCGTCGCGGGTGCGGGGGCCTTTTCGGATGCCGGGGGCTGTGCGGGTGCCGTCGCGGGTGCGCGTGGCGGTACAGGTGCCCGTGGCAGTACGGAGACCGATGCCTGTACGGAGACGGATGGCCGTACGGATGACGGCGGCAGCGCCGCGTCCCGCCGGGACGCGGGTGCGGACGAGTGGCCCGGTGTGCCCCGGCCGCCCGAGGGAGCGCTCGCCGGCAGCTACCTCGTGCCTTACTCCTTCCGGCAGTTGGACTCCTTCGCCGGGTACCAGTCCGGGATGCCGTCGCCGGAGTACTACCAGCGCGTCTGGGAGGACGGCCCGGAGGCGGCGGCGGACGGACTGCTGCGCTCGGTGGCCGAGCGGCTGCGTCACCGTAAACACCCGGTTTCCACTGCGGACCTGGTCGCGGCGCGCACCCTGACGGAGGGTCTGACGGCGCTGCGCGGTCACCGCACCACCGCCCGCACCGACGTGCTGGACGGCCTGGCCGGCGCGCTGATCAAGGACGACCTGGAGCAGCCGCTGCCCTGGACGGCCCGGGAGACCCTCGCGCCCGGTGCACATCCGGTCGTCGTCGAGATGCTCGCGGCGTGCGGCGGCGACCGCACCGGGCGGCTCCACCCGGACACGCCCGTGCCCCCGTTGGTGCACGACGTCGTCGCGGAACTCACGCGCCTGGGGCTCGGCAAGGACGCCCCGGTCACCCTGGACCTGACGACCCCGGACGGCCTGGAACGCAGCCGTCTGCTCCACCGGTTGCGCGTGCTCGGCATCCCCGGACACGAGCGGACGGCGGGCCCCGGAGCGGCGGCGGACCCCGTGTTCACGGAGCGCTGGGAGCCACGCCCGCACCTCGGCCGCGAGGCCGCGCTGATCGAAGCCGGCGCCTTCGGGGCGCGCGTCGAGGAGGCCGCCGCGGTCGCCCTCGACGAACGCGCCCGTAGGGCCGGCGGTGCGGCGGACGACGTGGCACGCGTCCTGTTCGACGCGGTGCTGTGCGGCGCGGGTGCGCTGGGCGAGCGGCTGCTCGGCACGGTGGCCGCGCGCGTCGCGTCCCTGCCCGAGCCCGGCGCCCTGGGGCAGGTGCTCGCGACCGCGCTGGGGCTGTGGCGGCACGACCGGGTGTACGGAGTCGCCCGGGACCCGCTGCTCGCCTCGGTCGTGGATCGCGCGGCGGGCCGCCTGCTGTGGCTGCTGGACGGCGCGCACGGCCCGTCCGCAGGGGCCGACTTCGCCCGGCTGCGCGCGGTCGCGGCGCTCAGGGACGCCGTACTGCACGCGGAGGACCTCCTGTCGGTGTCGCGCACCGCGGTGACCGAGGCCGCCCGCCGGATCAGCGCGGACCCGGCGGCGCCGGCCGATCTGCGGGGCGCGGCGTTCGGACTGTGGCGGGTCCTGGGTCCGTCCTCGGGCAGTGCCGTCGATCAGCCCGTGGGTCCGGGGACCGCGCCCGCCCCGGCCGCCCTGCTCACCACGGCCGTACCCGACACCCTCGGCGACTGGCTGGCCGGCCTGTTCGCGGTGACCCGTGACGACGTCGGCCCGCTGACCGGTGTACTGGACACGCTGATCGGCGGGATGAGCGAGTCCGACTTCCTGACGGCCCTGCCCGCCCTGCGTCAGGCCTTCGCCTTCTTCCCGCCGCGGGAACGCGAGCAGATCGCTGCCCACTTGCTGGAGCTGCGCGGCGTGCGGGGGTCGACGCGGACCCTGCTGCGTACGACGGCGGACCCGCTGCTCATCGCCCGCGCCCGTGCCCTGGAGGAGAACGTGACCAGTCTGCTCGACCGCCACGGACTTCGGCACGAGGTGGTCACGCCATGACGACGGCCGGACCCGACCCCTCGCTGGAGCGCTGGCGGCTGATCCTCGGCACCCCCGCCGAGCGCTGCACCGGCCCGCTGGGCGCCGAGGGCGCCGCCCGCGACGCCGCGCTCGAATGGCTGTACGGACGCGACGAGGACCTGGCTCGCCGCGGTGTGCGCCGTACCGCGCCGGCCTCCCGCGAGGGTGGCGACGGCCCGTCCGCCGTCACCGCGGTGGACTGGCTGGACGACGTCCACCGCCTCTTCCCGAAGGAGACGGTCGAGCGTCTCGAACGCGACGCGGTCGAGCGGTACGACATCCAGGAGATCGTCACCGATCCGGCGGTGCTCGAGCGCGTCGAGCCGAGCGCGACGCTCCTGCGGGCGGTGCTGCGCACCAAGCACCTGATGAACCCGGAGGTGCTGCGCCTGGCACGCCGCATCGTCGACGCGGTGGTACGTCAGCTGATGGAGCGGCTGCAACCGGAGATCCGTCAGGCGTTCCACGGCACCCGCTCGCGGCGACCCGGCCGGCGTGCGTCCGCCCGCGACTTCGACTTCCGCCGCACCCTCCGCGCCAACCTGGTCCACTACCAGCCCGACGAGCGCCGTGTGCTGATCGAGCGGCCCCACTTCGGCTCCCGCACCCGTGCCCACCTGGAGCCGTGGCAACTCGTCCTCCTCGTCGACCAGTCGGCCTCGATGGTCGGTTCCGTGATCCACTCGGCGGTGACCGCGGCCTGCCTGTGGGGCCTGCCGGGCCTGCGCACCCATCTCGTCGCCTTCGACACCTCGGTGGTGGACCTGACGTCCGACGTGACGGACCCGGTCGAGCTGCTGATGCGGGTCCAGCTCGGCGGCGGTACGGACATCGCCCGAGCCGTCGACTACGGCGCGGGCCTGGTCGACAACCCGCGGCGCGCGATCGTCGCCGTCGTGTCCGACTTCTACGAGGGCGGGGACGCCTACCGTCTCGTCCGTACCGTGCGGTCGCTGACCGAACAGGGCACGACCGTTCTCGGCCTGGCAGCCCTCGACGAGGAGGCCAACCCGGCGTACGACCGGGAGCTCGCCTCCCGTCTCGCGGACGCGGGTGCTCAGGTGGGGGCCATGACGCCGGGTCATCTGGCGGCGTTCGTGGCGGAGAGGCTGGGCCGATGACCGCGCAGACGCCGGCTGCCGCCGGGGCCGCCCGGGCGGACCTCCTCTCCCTGACCCCCGAGACGCTGGCCGCCATCGCCAACCGCGGCCTGGTCAAGCGGGCCGCCAGGGAGGTCGACGCCGGCAACGGCCCGACGGTGTCCGCGGACGGGTCCGGCGCGGTCCTCGCCCGGTACGCCGACGGCACGCGCACCGAACTCCCGGCGGGAGCAGCCCTCGACGCGGCGGTGTGCGGGTGTGGTGCGGCAGGGGTGTGCCGGCATGTGATCGGGCTCGTCCTGGCGTACGGGCAGGAGGCCGCGGGCGATCCGTCCGGCGGCGACGCAGCGGCAACGGACACCTCGGGTGAGAGTGCGCCGCAAGAGCCCATGCCGGGCGAGGCGCCGGCCGGGAGCCCCACGGGCGAGGCGGAGTCGAGCGGGACCCCCTCCGGCGAGGCGCCGTCGGGCGCGACACCGTCGAGCGCGGCCCTCTCGCTCGAGAAGCCGGCGGGCCGGACACCGTCGGAGGCGGAGGAGCCCGCCGCTTCCGACGGGAGCGAGGAAGCCCCCCAGGTCTGGTCCCCGGCCGCCGTCGACGACGGAGCCCTCACCGCCGCCGTCGGCGCCCGCGCGGTGTCCGCCGCGCGCCGCACCCGGGACCGCGGCTACACCGCCCGTGTCCACCGCCCGACCGCGGAACAGCCGGTCCCCTGGGTGGAACTCCCCTCCTGCACGGTACGTTTCCCGGTCCCCGGAGCCATGGCCTACGCGCTCACGGACGCGGCGACGGAACTGCGCGGCGAAGTGACGGCCCTGGCGGTCTGGGCGTTCCGGGCGGCCGACGATCAGGCCCCGGGCGAGGAGGTCGCCCAGGTCACCGTCGGCGGTGCCATGGCCGGCGCGGACCGTGCCCTGCGCCTGCTGGACAGCGCCGTCGACCTCGCGGACACGATCCTGTGGGAGGGTACGGCCCATGCCGGACCGGTCCTGACGGCGAGCGTCGGCCGGACGGCGGCCGACCTGGCGGCGGCGTCGCTGCACTGGCCCGCCGGGGCGGCCCGCGACCTGGCGGACCAGCTCGCGGCGTACACGGACCGTGCGGCGCGGTACCACCCGCAGCGGCCGGCCGAGCTCCTTGCCGAGCTGCACGCCCGCCGACGGGCCGCCGGCTCACCGGAGGCGCTCGGTACCCGCGAGCCCGGCGAGACACCGCTGCGCCGGGTGCGCCTCACCGGGCTCGGCGCCCGCATCACCGGCACGGCCGAACGCCCGGTCGCCGAGGTGTACTTCGCGCACTCGGACTCGGGTGTCGTGCTGGTTCTCCGCAAGGAGTGGAAGCAGCCGGAGGGTGCGCCGTCCGCCCAGGCCTTCGGGGGCCGCCGGGTCCTCGGCACGACGCTGGCGGCCCTCGCGGCCGGCAATGTCGTGAGCGAGAACGCGAAGCGCACCGCCAGCCGCGCCCTCTCCCTGTCCCGGGGCCGCCTGGGCGCGACCACGGTCACCCCGGTGGGAAGGTCCTGGCTCGACCTCCCGGGCCCCCTCCTCGTCCGCGACCTGGAGGCGCACACGGCCCGCTGGTCCGAGCGCCCGCCACGTCCGATCCGTCCTCGCGTGGAGGCCGAGTCGGTCCACGCGACGGAGGTCTCGGGCGTGACGGCGGTCGGCTACGACCCGGCCGGCCAACGCCTCGAGGCCATCGTGCTGGACGGGGCGGGCAACGAGGCGCTGCTCACGGCCACCCACAACCCCCTGGCGCCGCAGGCGCTGGACGCCCTGGCCGAGGCGCTGACCTCCGGGGAGGTCCGCTGTGTCACGGGCACCCTGCACCGCACGGGCGGACGCACGGCGATCACCCCGCTGTCCCTCCTCACGGCGGCGGGCGACACCGTCACCCCGGACCTGTCGCCCCTCGGCACCGTGCCGGTGCCGCTGCCCGCGCTCCCCCACCGGGCGCCGGACCCGCTGGGCTCGGCGCTGACGCCCGCGCTCGACGCGCTGGCCGCCCTCGCACACCAGGGGCTGCGGCACACCACGCCTGTGGCCCTGTCCCGTCTCCGGGACGAGGCCGTCCGGCTCGCACACGTGGGCCTCCGCGACTGCTCGGCCGCCGTCGCCGCACTGCGCGACGCCCTGGCCGGGGACGACCCGGCGCGGGCCACCACCTCATGGACAGCCGCGTATCTGCGCCTTCTGGTGACCACCGAGCTCCTGGAGCCGGACGGTTCGTGACCACCGGCCCGGCCCGGTACAACCGGCCGGGCCCGGTACAGCCGCCCGGGACGGACGCCCCGCTAGTTCCCCGGCGTCCACACCGGGAAGCCGTGCGGCGGGTACTGCCGCGTCAGCTCCTCCGCCCGGGCGAGCAGTTCGCGTCGCTTGCGCGCGGCCGTCCGCATGAGCAGGACGAGGCCGAGGTCGAGCAGCGCGAAGAAGGTCAGCGGGACGGCCAGCACGCCCTTGCCGGTCGTGAACAGTTCCACGAACCCGCCGATCACGCCGAGGAACAGCAGCGCCGCGACGGGGATCAGCTTGAGCAGCTTCTGCTCGTTCCTGATGAGTTCGGCGTGGTTGCGGGCCGCACGGGCGCTGGTCCCGTGGAAGGCCGGGTGCTGCGCGGCCACCTCGAAGGGGGTGCCGGGCGGCAGAGCCTCCCAGCGTGCGGCCGGGTCGGGATCCGGCACGAACACCCGCTTGCGCACGGCCTTGGTGCCGCGGGTCTCCAGATGCCGGTAGCCGTAGGCGGTCGCCAGCTGGATCGCCTGGTCGGGCAGGAGCTGGGTGGTCCGGATGACCACTTTGGGACGCCCGTCGAAGAGGTGTGCGTAGGCGCCCGGCCTGAGCCGCCGCGCCTCGGCCATCCGCTCCGTGAACGTCCCCCGGGTCCCACTCACCACGACACCGCTTCCCGGCCGCCACTCGGGCATGCCCACAACAAATCTGCCACGTCGGGGAAGAACATACCTCGGTGTCAGTGCGGCTCGACGACGCGGTCCAGATGGGGCAGGTGATGGTCCAGCCGCTCCCGCTTCGCCTGCAGATAGCGGATGTTCTCCGGGTAGGGCTCCGTCAGCAGCGGCACCTGTTCGGCGACCTTGATGCCATGGCGCTGAAGCGCTTCGCACTTGCGCGGGTTGTTGGACAACAGCCGCACGGACCGTACGCCGAGGTCATGGAGGATCTCCGCCGCCACCCGGTAGTCCCGTGCGTCCACCGGGAGCCCCAGGGCCAGGTTCGCCTCGACCGTGTCCAGCCCCTCCGACTGGAGCTTCATCGCCTGCAGTTTGGCGAGCAGTCCGATCCCCCGCCCCTCGTGGCCGCGGAGATAGACGAGCACACCGCGCCCCTCGGCCGCGATGGCGTCCAGCGCCGCCGACAGCTGCTCGCCGCATTCGCAGTGCCGGGACCCGAAGGCGTCGCCGGTCAGGCACTCCGAATGCAGGCGGACCAGGGTGTCATCTCCCTCGACATCGCCGTAAATCAGAGCCATTTGCTCATCACCGCGATCCAGGTCGAGATAGCCGACCGCGAGAAAATCTCCGTGCACGGTGGAAAGAGGGACATCCACCACGTGTTCGACACCGGCGGGGCGGCGCCCGTCGTGAACATTGCCGCGGACGCGGTCCTCGAACTTACCGTCAATTCCTGTCATGATCCGACCCTATCTCCCCGTATCCTTGCCATGGGCATGGAGAATGGCATGGAATCGACACCGTACCGGCAGCCGACGGCCCCTGTAGGAACGCACCATGAAAGGCCCTCAGAAACATGAGCAATTCGGCGAAACCCGTCACCGCCCCCGGCACGGCGTCCGGCCTGTTGCCGCTGTGCACGACGGATGACGTACGGGCCAGGGCAGCCACGGTCGCCGTCCTCCCCATCGGCAGCTTCGAACAGCACGGCCCCTTCCTTCCCCTGATCACGGACACGGTCATCGCGTGCACCATCGCCCGCGAGATAGCCGCAACGCATACGGTCCAACTGCTTCCTCCGCTCACGATCTCCTGCTCGCACGAGCACGCGGACTGGCCGGGCACGGTCAGTATTTCCGCGGCCACGCTCCATGCCGTCGTACGGGACATCACGGACTCTCTCGCCCGGTCCGGAATCGACGCACTGGTCCTGGTCAACGGGCACGGCGGAAATTACGTACTGCGCAACGTCGTTCAGGAATCCGTCACCGGCACGACCCGCATGGCACTTTTCCCGGGCTCTGCCGACTGGGACACGGCACGGGCCAGAGCAGGTCTTGTCACCTCCGCCCGGAGCGATATGCACGCCGGGGAAGCGGAAACCTCGATCCTCTTGCACGCCCATCCCGAACTCGTCGGTTCCGGTCATGAATCCTCCGATGTCGTGGCCGACGAACGGAAACACCTCCTCACTCTCGGTCTGCGGCCCTATACGGAGTCCGGCGTCGTCGGCCGCCCTTCCCTGGCCTCCGCCGAAAAGGGGAAGGAACTGCTGGCGTCGCTGGTGGACTCCTTCGCCGAGTACGTCTCGGTGCTCGCCCGATGAGCCGCCGCCCTGACGGCGGAACGGCTCACGCCGTGCTGTCCGAGACCGCTGCCTGGGAGCGCCTTCTCGGCGTCCGCTCGGCCGCGGACGCCGAGTCCGCCGGGCTGGTCCGCGACCCGGACGGCGGCTGGCGCTGGGGGGAGGCCGCATCTGCCGAGGCGGACCTGCTCGCCGAACGCTATCTGCCGCTGTGCCTGGCCGGCCCCCGCCTCACCATCGCTCAGCTGGGGCAGAGCCTCGACGGTTTCATCGCGACCCGTACCGGCGACGCCGACTACGTGACCGGCGAGGAGGACCGCTGCCATCTGCACCGGCTGCGGGCCCTCACCGACGCGGTGGTCGTCGGGGCGGGCACCGCCGTCGCGGACGACCCCCGGCTCACGGTGCGGGCCTGTGCCGGCCCCAACCCGGTGCGCGTCGTCGTCGATCCGCGCGGCCGGGTGCCGCTCGGACACCAGGTGTTCACCGACGGGTCAGCGCCCACCCTGTGGGTGGTGGGCGAGGGCAGCGCCCCCGGCGGGCCCGTCCCGGATGGCGTCGACGTACTGACGCTTGCGGACCGCGCCGACGCGTTCGCGCCCGGGCGCCTGGTGCGGGCGCTGGCCCGGCGCGGCCTGGGCCGTGTGCTGGTCGAGGGCGGCGGTGTCACCGTGTCGCGCTTCCTGCACGAGCGGGCGCTGCACCGGCTGTACGTCACGGTCGCTCCGGTCCTGCTCGGCGACGGCGTGCCGGGGCTCCGGTTCGCGGGTACGCCGGTGATGCGGGACGCGCTGCGTCCTCCGACGCGGCGCGGCCTCCTCGGCGAGGACACCCTCTTCGAACTGGACCTGGGGACGCCGCAGTCGGGCGAGGCCCTGGACGCCGAGCACGACGGCGCCCGGTAGGCTCGCGGCGAAGGCGAGCACGCCGTACACGACGGCGGTGGTCAGGCCCTGGGAGGCGCCGAGGCCCGCGGCGCCGAAGGCCCACGCGGTGACGCCCTCCCTCGGCCCCCAGCCGCCGACGTTCACCGGAAGCCCCATGGCGAGCAGGGCGAGCAGCATCAGGGGCGCCAACGTGGCGAAGGGCGCCGTGGATCCGGCGGCACGCGCGGCGATCAGGAACGTCGCGAGGTGCCCGGCGAGCACCACGGCGGACGAGAGGACCACACCCGGCCAGGCGCCGCGGGCCAGCAATCCGCCGCGTGCCTCTGCCACCGTGGCGCGCACCGCGCGCAGCCAGCGCGGGGTGCCGGGTGCACGGCGGAGCCGCACCGTGACGGCGACGAGGAGCGCCCCGACGCCGACGGCGAGCGGGACGGTCCCCGGCCATGCCGCGAGGTCGTGGATCTGCGCGAGGACGGGGGCCGGCAGGACGAACAGCGCGGGCAGGCCCACGGCGAGGAGGACGATCTGGCCCGCGGTCCGCTCCAGGACGACCGCGCGCACGGAGCGCCCGACGTCCCCGGAGCTCTGTCCGTGCCGCACGGCGCGGTGCACGTCGCCGAGGACCCCGCCGGGCAGTGCCGCGTTCAGGAACAGGGCGCGGTAGTAGTCGGCGACGGCGCGGCCCAGCGGCAGCCGGATGCCCAGACCGCGGGCCACCAGTTGCCACCTCCAGGCGCTGGAGACGGTGGTGAGGGCGCCGATGGCGACCGCGGCGAGCAGGGCGGAACCGTCGCTGCGGCGCAGCCCGTCGAGAAAGGCGCCCGTGCCCAGCCGCCACACAAGGACACCCAGGATGGCCGCTCCCGCCAGCATCCCCAGGCGGGCCCGGACGGCGGCGGTCCGCCGTGCCCGGGGTGCGGTCCCGGTGTCACAGGGCAGTGCCTTGCGCAGGCGCAGCGGCCGCCGGGTCCGCCCCGTGGGAACGCCGCAGGCCACCTGCCGGTCCGTCCGGCCTTCGGCGGCGCGCCGCGGCGGCCGTCCGCCGTCCGGCGAGGCGGCCGGCCGCCCCTTCACGGTCCGCCGTGCGGGCGTCCCTTCGGCAGCCGTCCTCCCGCTCACCGTGCGCCGCCCTTCTCGCCCGGCAGTGCCAGCACGTCACGGTGGTGCACCACCACGCTCAGCTCGCCCGCCGAGCACTCCGCCAGCCGACGGCGCAGGTAGCGCTGGGCGTGTCCCCGGAGGTCCGGGCGCTGTTCGCAGGCGGCGTCGACCCAGCCGCGCAGCCACTGCGCCGTCAGTTCCCGGTCCGCGGGGCCGAGTCGCCACGCGCTGGCCTCCGTCCGCACCGTCGCCCCGCGTCGTTCGAAGGCGTCGCAGGCGAAGGCGACGGCCTCGGGGCCCAGCAGCCCGTCGCGGCGCTGGTGGTCGTTGAACGCGGCGGCGATCGCCGCATCCAGCGGCTCCGCCGGTGCGATCTCGACCTTCCCCACCACGGACAGGGCCAGCAGCACGGGGCAGCCGGCCCCGGTGCAGGCCTCGGCGAGCGCCTCGACCTGATCGTGGGTGAGCACGTCCAGCAGGGCGGAGGCCGTCACGAGCGAGGCGTCGGTCAGGACGTCGGCCGTGAGGCCGGTGAGGTCGCCCTGCCGCGTCGTGACCGTGACGGTGCTGCCCTCCCCCGCGGTGCGCGGTGTCCGCTGCGCCGCGAGGGCCAGCAGGTCGGCGTCGTGGTCGTGCAGGACCCAGCGCTGGGGCCGGCCGGCCGGCAGCCGGGGTGCGAGCCAGCGGCCCATGGAGCCGGTGCCGCAGCCGAGGTCGTGGACCACGAGCTCGCCGGTCAGGCCCGCGCGCCCGGCCAGCCGGTCGTGCAGTCGTGCGGCGAGTTCGGTGGAGCGGGCCGCGGCATCGGCCGGCTCGCGCAGCTCCAGCCACTGCGGGGCGTATCGGGGCACGTCCGTCGTCGTCATGCGGCACTCCGGGTCGAACGGCGAAGGTGGTCGAGGACGCCGGACAGCTTCTGTGCCGTCGTCGCCCACCCGTCGAGGGTGGCGCGCCGGTGACGGGCGGCGGCCTTCATACGGCGGCGCAGGTCGGGGTCGCCGAACCAGCGGCGCACGGCTCCGGCCAGCGCCGCCGGGTCGTCGGGCGGCAGGAGCAGGCCGGGCACCGTACCGTCGGGTGCGCGCCCGAGTGCCTCGGGGAGCCCGCCGACGGCGGTCCCGATGACCGGGATGCCGTGTGCCAGCGCCTCGGTGACGGCCATGCCGAACGTCTCGGCGTACGAGGGGAGCACCATGAGGTCGGCGGTGGCGTAGGCCGCCTGAAGCCGGGCACCGGACTGCGGGCCGGTGAGGTGCACGCGGTCGCCGAGTCCGTGCTTGTCGATCAGCGCGCGGGTCCGGCCGGTGTACTCGGGGTCCTGGTCGAGGCCGCCGACGCACTGGCAGCTCCAGGGCAGGTCGGCGACGGCCGCCAGCGCCTCCACGAGCAGGTGCTGCCCCTTGCGGGGGGTCACCGATGCCACGCACAGCAGCTGTGACAGACCGTCGGTCCCGGTTGCCAGGGGGGCGATGTCGGTGCCGGGTGCGGCGACGTGGACCCGGCCCGCGGAGATCCCGTGATGGGCGACGAGCCTCCGGGCCGCCCAGTGGCTGGTGGCGACGACGGCGGGCACGCCCCTGAGCACGGCACGTTCCCGGGCGTCCAGCTCCGCGGCCACGGCCGGGGAGAGTCCGGTCTCGTCCGCGAGCGGGAGATGCACCAGCACGGCGATGCGCAGCCGTTCGGCCGCGGGCAGGACGATCTCCGGCGCGGAGCAGGCGACCAGTCCGTCGAGGAGGACGACGGTGCAGTCCGGCAGCTCCCCGAGCGCGCGGGCGAGTTCCGTGCGGGCCGCAGCGTCGGGGCGGGGCCAGCTCCCCGCGACGGTGTGCCGGTGGACCTGTCGTCCGAAGCCCTCCAGGTCCAGGCAGACGCGGCGGTCGTAGACGTTGCCGCCGCTCGGCGCGGCCGGGTCGTCGACACCGCCCGGCATGAAGAAGTGCACCGGGGTCGGGCACAGCCCGATGACGTCGGCACGCTGCACCGTCGGGGCGTTCACAGGGCGCGCTCGTAACTCGCCCAGGCGATGTGCGACTCGTGCAGTGTGACGGTGATCCCGGCGAGGCCTCGGGCGCCCTCGCCGAGGGACCCGGCGTGCACACGGTCGGCGAGGCGGTCGGCGATGACCTTGGCCAGGAACTCGGTCGAGGTGTTGATCCCCTTGAAGGCCGGTTCCTCGTCTAGGTTGCGGTACGAGAACTCCCCGACCACCGCATTGAGTTCCTGCGTCGCCAGGCCGATGTCGACGACGATGTTGTCCTCGTCCAGTTCGGGGCGGCGGAACGTGGCGTCCACGACGTACGTCGCTCCGTGCAGGCGCTGCGCGGGCCCGAAGACCTCGCCGCGGAAGCTGTGCGCGATCATGAGGTGGTCGCGGACGGTGACACTGAACAACGGATGACCCTCCAGGTGCGGCGCTTCGAGGCGCGCGGGCCGACGCGAGGGGGTGTGCGTCGGCCCACGGCCGGGGCGTGTCGTGTAGTACGGGCAGGATGTTCCCTGTGTTCAGGGGCTTGGTCTCCTTTCCCCCGGGGAGTCGGGTATCCCCTGCCGCCGGGGTTCGCGTCCCCCGTTCCGCGTGCGTGTCCCCTCCCGCGAGGGAGGGCGCGGCGTCCTCGCCCGCCGGGGTGCGGTGTCCTCGCCCGCCGGGGTGCGGTGTCCTCGCCCGCCGGGGTGCGGTGTCCTCACCCGCCGGGAGTGCGGCGTCCTCGCCCGCCGGGAGTGCGGCGTCTCCTCCCGTCGAACGGCTAGCGGTCTCCGTCGCCGTACCACACGCGGTGGCACAGTCCGGGGAGCTCGCCGGCGGCGAGCCCCGCCAGGAGGCCCGGCAGCTCATCGAACGCGCTTTCGCCGCCGATCAGTGCGTCGAAGGCCGGGTCGGCGAGCAGGTCCAGGGAGAGCGCGAGCCGGTCCGCGAAGGTGCGCCGGGCACGCCGCGCCGGGGCCACCGCCCCCACCTGGCTGCTGCGCAGGACGAGGCGCCGGGAGTGGAAGGCCTCACCGAGCGGCAGACCGACCACGCGGTCGCCGTACCAGCTCAGTTCGAGGACCGTCGCCTCCGTGCCGGCGAGCTGCAGTGCGCGCGCGAGTCCGCCCTCGGTGGCACTGGCGTGGACGACGAGGTCGCACTCGCCCTCGGCCTCCTCAGGGAGCGCGAACTCCACGCCGAGCGCCTTCGCCGTCTCGGCCCGTGCCGGGTCCTTGTCGACGAGTTGCACACGGACCGCGGGGTACCGGGCGAGCAGCGCGGCGACGCTGCACCCGATCATGCCGGCGCCGACCACGGCGATCCGGTCGCCGATCAAAGGCGCGGCGTCCCACAGGGCGTTCACCGCCGTCTCCACCGTCCCGGCCAGCACGGCACGCCCGGCGGGCACCGTGTCCGGGACGACGGTCACGGCGCTCGCCGGGACGACGAAGCGGGTCTGGTGCGGATGGAGACTGAAGACGGTACGGCCGAGCAGGTGCGAGGGCCCCTCCTCGACGACGCCGACGTTGAGGTAGCCGTACTTCACCGGTGCGGGGAACTCGCCCTCCTGGAAGGGCGCCCGCATGGCCGTGTACTGGCTCTCGGGCACCTCGCCGCGGAAGACCAGGGTCTCCGTGCCACGGCTGACTCCGGAGCAGAGGGTGCGGACCAGTACCTCGCCGGCGGCGGGTTCCGGCAGGACGACGTCCCGTATCTCACCGTGGCCGGGAGAACGGAGCCAGAAGGCGCGTGCGGTGCGTTCCATCGGCGTGCTCCTGAACGATCGGGCAATCAATGACGTACAGATCACTGACGTACGGATCCCTGACCTGGACGTCAGTGCCCCAGACCCTACGGGGCCGCGTACCGTCCACGCGGCGCCGACCGACATGTCACACCGCCGGAGAGTGCACAGTGGCCCTGAACAACGCCTACGACACACGGCTGCTGCGGCAGGAGACGACCGTCGGCGCGGGCGCCCAACTCCTGCTGCTGGGTCTGCTGGGAACCGCGATCGGCCTCGGACCGGCCGGCTGGCTGGCCGGTCTGACGTGCACCCTCGCCACCTGGGCGGTCCTCACACGCGCCGTGCGCCGGACCCGGCCCCGGTCCTTCGGGCCCGCCAACCGGGTGACGCTGGCCCGGGCGACCCTGGTCGGCGCAGTCACCGCCCTGGTCGCGAACTCCTTCCAGGACCCGCCGTCCGTCCCCCTGCTCGTCGCCCTGACCACCGTGGCCCTGATCCTGGACGCGGTCGACGGCAAGGTGGCCCGGCACACCGGTACGGCCAGCGAACTGGGCGCACGCTTCGACATGGAGGTGGACGCGTTCCTCATCCTGGTCCTGAGCGTGTACGTGGCGACGTCGCTCGGCCCGTGGGTGGTCCTCATCGGCGCGATGCGCTACGTCTTCGTCCTGGCGTCCCGCCCGTTGCCGTGGCTGTGCCGCGCCCTGCCGCCGAGCATGGCCCGCAAGACGGTGGCGGTGGTGCAGGGGGTCGGCCTGCTGGTCGCGGCGGCGGGCATCCTGCCGCACGTGGTCACGGCCGCGACGGTGGCCGCGGCGCTGGCGCTGCTGCTCTGGTCCTTCGGGCGCGATGTGCTGTGGCTGTGGGGAGCCAGGAACCGCTGACCGGGGGCGTATGGGCCACCGGTGCGACCGGGCGTCCTCCGGACCCGATTCCCCGTCGGGCGCAAAGCCCCTCCGGCCTCGGGCCGGATCCGCGGCGAGTCCGAACCTCTCCGGGAAACCCTCCGGGAACTGCCGTCGGACCGGGTTCGTCTCCGCCGCGGCCGTCGTCCCGATGAGTGCGGCGAGCTGGCTCCGCTGCTCGTCCGGCAGCCGGCTCATCACGCGGCCGGCCCCTTTCAAGGACCTTCACGGCGTCGTCCGGGTCCATCTGCTCGTCCCCACGGCCCTGTCGGACGAGAGGACGCCGACCAGGGCTTCGTCCGGTGCTGGGGCGAGGGACGGGTACGCCGTCGTCGAGACGGCCTCCCGGCGCGTGGGCGAACACCGGGGTCCGGTCATCCGGCCACATTCCGGTGACATCGCCGCTGGAATCCGTGGAGCCGCAGGGTGCCCTCCCGCCGGACCACGGATGCGCCGGCCGGGGGCGGCAGCCCCTCCCCCGCGCCGCATCTGACACTCCGTCACCCCCGCCCCCTCCGTTGACATGCCCGCGCCCGAAGGCGGAAGGTGATGCCTGCACGGATGCGCGAATGTGCTCGGAACAACAATATTTCAAGCACCAGTAAACATCTGCCCGTTGGTATGAGCGGAGATGGAATCAGTGCGACGAATGCACCGAAGACTGCGCCTGCACGCGCGGTGGGCCGGCACACGCCCGGCCGCCTTCGCCGCGGCGGGGCTGGCCGCCGCCCTGGCCGCCGCGCTCCTCGCGGCCCCCGCCCAGGAGGCGAGCGCGGCGACGCCGGGGAGCGGCGTGCTGGACGCCGCGCACGGCAGCGTGACCTGGCGGAGCCGGGAGTACGCCGCCGGGACCGTGGGCGACCCGGCGAAGTGCCCGCCCCTGTCGGAGGACCCGGACGGCAAGGTCTGCGACCGTTTCGACCTCAAGGTCTCGGTCCCGGACGGGTACTGGGACGACAACCCCGAGGGCGGCGTACCGGTCTCGGTCGAATGGCAGAAGCCGGCCGACGACTTCGACATGTACGTCTACGACGACGCGGGCAAGCAGGTCGCCTCCAGTGCCGGCACGGCCGACTCCGAGGCCACGGTGATCCCGAAGGCGAACGGCACGTACCACGTCGTGGTCGTCCCGTACGACGTGCACGACGACTCCTTCGTCGGCAAGGCCTATCTGCCCGCGACGACCGACGCCGGCGACCTGACCTCCTTCACCGGCGGCCAGGGCAGCTACACCATGGCCGCGGGTGGCCTCAGGGCGAAGGCCGACTTCCTCGAGGGCGGCGGACTGCGGCTCCAGGCCGACCCGTCCGGCGACTTCAGCGACCCGGCCGGCTCGCGGATCGTCCGCAAGCAGCCCGCCCCGCAGACGCACACGACGTCCTTCGACGCGGGCGCGTACTACGGCATCCGAGCCCCCGGGGCCGTCCTGCGCGTCTACAAGAAGCCGTTGCGCTTCGGCCTCTACAAGGCCGACAACAGGACGCGCGTCTGGCAGGAGGACAAGCCCCTGCGCTGGTCCACCGGCGGCATGCGGCAGAGCCTCGACCGCGGCGAGGACGAGCAGTTCTTCGGCGGGGGCGAGCAGAACGGCAGTTTCTCGCACCGCGACAGGACGATGTACGTCGCCAACAGCTTCGACTGGAACGAGGGCGGCTACAACAACTCGCAGCCCTTCTATCTGTCGTCGGCGGGCTACGGCGTCTTCCGCAACACCTTCGCGCCCGGTGTGTACGTCTTCGGCCCCTCCGTGCACACCGGCCAGCAGGAGCGCCGCCTGGACGCGTACTACTTCACCGGCGACGCGAAGCACGTCATCGGCGCGTACACCTCGCTGGTCGGCAAGCCCTTCATGCCGCCGGTCTACGGGCTGGAGCCGGGCGACTCCGACTGTTACCTGCACAACGCCAACCGGGGCGAGCGCCACACCCTCGACTCGCTGAAGGTCGCCGACGGCTATGTGCAGCACGGGATGCCGCTCGGCTGGATGCTGGTCAACGACGGCTACGGCTGCGGCTACGAGAACCTCCCCGAGACCGCCGGGGGGCTCCAGAACCGCGGTGCCCAGCTCGGTCTGTGGACGCAGGACGGGCTCGACAAGCTCGCCGAGCAGGTCAAGGCCGGCCAGCGGGTCGCCAAGCTCGACGTCGCCTGGGTCGGCAACGGCTACGGCATGGCGCTGGACGCCTGCGACCGGGCGAAGTCCGGCATCGAGGACAACAGTGACGCACGCGGGTTCGTCTGGCTGCCGGTGTCCTGGGCGGGCGCGCAGCGCTGCGGTGTCCTGTGGAGCGGCGACCAGAGCCTGTCGTGGGACTACGTGCGCTGGCAGATCCCGACGTACGCGGGCGCCACGATGTCCGGCATCGCGTACAACACGGGTGACGTCGGCAGCATCTTCCGCCACGACGCGAAGATGTACGCGCGCGACCTCCAGGCCAAGACGTTCCTCCCGGCGATCATGACGATGGACGGCTGGGCCACCGACCTGACCACCCACCAGAAGGCCGACCAGCAGCCGTGGGTGGACGGCGAACCGTACACCTCGGTCAACCGCAAGTACCTGCTGCTCCGCGAGCGCCTGCTGCCCTACCTGTACACCCTGGCCGCGGACGCCGCGAAGACCGGCGTCGGCGGGGTGCGCCCGCTGTACCTGGAGTACCCCGACGACCCTCGCACGCTCGGCGACGACGCCAAGTACGAGTACCTGGCCGGCTCCGACTTCCTGGTCGCACCCGTCTACAAGGACTCGGACACGCGTGACGGCATCTATCTGCCGAAGGGCGTCTGGACGGACTACTGGACCGGCAGGACCTACCGGGGCCCGACCACGGTCAACGGCTACCACGCCCCCATCGACACCCTTCCCCTCTTCGTCAAGGCGGGCGCGATCGTGCCGATGTGGCCGCAGGGCACGACCTCGTGGAAGACCCGTGACCGGCACGAGCTGGACTGGGACGTGCACCCGCAGGGACACAGCTCGTACACGCTGTACGAGGACGACGGCGTGACGCGGGCGTTCGCCTCCGGCGCGTCGGCGACCCAGCGGGTGACGGCGGACGCGGACGAGCACGGTGTCACCGTCTCCGTCGGCGCGAGCAGGGGCAGCTACTCCGGCAAGCCGGACGCCCGCGCCTACCGCTTCACGGTCCACGCCGACCACGCACCCCGCCGCGTGTCGTACGACGGCCGCTTCCTTACCCGCGCGGGCTCCGCGGACGCCCTCGCGGCAGCCGGTACCGGGTGGTACTACGACGCGGGGACGGGGGTGACGACGGTGAAGACCGCACGGGTGTCCCTCGACCGGGCCTTCACGGTGGCCCTGAAGCGGTAGACACCGGCGCGGGCGCCACCGGAGGAATGTGCGCCCGCGCAGGAGGCGCCACGAGGGTGCGTCCGATACCGGCACGGTGTGTCCGGTGCCGGGACGATGTGCACCGGGGGGGGCGGGGCACGGTCGACGGCGGCCGGTGTCCCCGCCCCCCCCCTTCGCCGTCCTCGGACGCCCGCTGCGCACGCGCCCCCGGGCCGCCTCGATCGGCACCGGGCCGCACCCGTCGCCGCTGCGGCCGGCCATCGGCCCGCCACGGCGGCCACGGGACGTGGGCCTGCGGCGGGAAGGCACCACGTCACGGCCCCGGCCTGCCCCATTGACCGCCGCACCCTGCGACTGTGCACACTGGGCGCGGTACGACCATGCGCCGGGCATCGAGGCGGGCCGGTGAGCCGGCGCCGCGGTGCCGCGCGCGGAACCTCCCGGAAAGGGCACCGTATGACCGAGCGACCCGGCGCGACCGAGCCGCAGGGACCCGGCACACCGGAGGAACCGCGGCGCGGCGCGGCCGGGGAACAACCGTCCGCCCCGGCCGGGCACCCCCACGCGTCCGACGACGCGGCCGCGCGTCCCCGCACGGCCGGGGAACCACCCCTCCCGCTCGCCGGCATCACGGTCGTCAGCCTGGAACAGGCGGTCGCCGCCCCCTTCGCCACCCGGCAGCTCGCCGACCTCGGCGCCCGGGTCATCAAGGTCGAGCGTCCCGGCGGCGGCGACTTCGCCCGCCGCTACGACACCACCGTGCACGGGCAGGCGAGCTACTTCGTCTGGCTGAACCGCTCCAAGGAATCCCTCACCCTCGACGTCAAAACGACGGCCGGCCGGGACATCCTGCACGAACTCCTCGCCGACGCGGACGTGTTCGTGCAGAACCTGGCCCCCGGCGCGGCCGACCGCCTGGGACTCGACGCGGCCGGACTCCAGGCCCGGCACCCCCGGCTCATCCCCTGCACGATCAGTGGCTACGGCACGAGCGGCCCCTGGTCGCACCGCAAGTCGTACGACCTCCTCGTGCAGTGCCAGACGGGTCTGCTGTCCATCACCGGCTCGCCCGAGGAACCCGCGCGGGTGGGCATCTCCGTCGCCGACATCGCCGCCGGGATGTATGCGTACAGCGGCGTCCTCTCCGCCCTCTACACACGGGCCACCACCGGGCGGGCGCCCGCCGTCGAGGTGTCGCTCTTCGAGGCCCTGGCCGAGTGGATGAGCCAGCCGGCGTACTACACGCGCTACGGCGGCACGCAGCCCCCGCGCATCGGGGCGCGCCACGCCACGATCGCCCCGTACGGCCTGTTCACCTCGGGCGACGGCAGCGAGGTGATGCTGTCCATCCAGAACGAGCGCGAGTGGCGTGCCCTGTGCGCCACGTTCCTGGAGCGCCCCGCGCTCGCCGACGACCCGCGCTTCGCCACCGGCGACGACCGGGTCGCCCACCGCGCCGAGCTCGACGCGCTCGTCGCCGCGCGCTTCGCCGAACTCACCGGCGAGGACGCGATGGAGCTCCTGGACAAGGCCGGCGTCGCCAACGCCGGCGTCAACTCCGTGGCCGAGTTCGTGGACCATCCCGTCCTGGCCGAGCGCGGACGCTGGCGCGACATCTCGGTGCCGGGCGCCCCCGGTCCCGTACAGGCGCTGCTGCCCCCGGCGGACCTCGCCGGGACGACCGCCAGGATGGACCCCGTTCCGGCCGCCGGAGAGCACACCGAACGGATCCTGACGGCCCTGGGCCGCACCCCGGCCGACATCGAGCGCCTGCGCGCCGAGGGAGTCGTCGACTCCACGGACCACGACACCACCGGTTCGGCCCGCGACGACGGACCCGGAAGGGCGGCGGCCCGGTGAGCACCCTCGACACCCTCCCCGCCGACGAACGGCTGATCGTCGAAACGGTACGGGACTTCGTCGACCGCGAGGTCAGGCCGGTCGTACGGGAGCTGGAGCACGCCGACACCTACCCCGAGGACCTCATCGAGCGGATGAAGGCACTCGGGATCTTCGGGCTCGCCGTCCCCGCGGAGTACGGCGGCACACCCGTGTCCACCCCCTGCTTCGTGCTGGTCACCGAGCAGCTCGCCCGCGGCTGGATGACCCTGGCGGGCGCCATGGGCGGCCACACCGTCGTCACGAAGCTGCTCGTGCACTTCGGCACCGGGGAACAGCGGAGGCGTTACCTGCCGAGGATGGCCACCGGCGAGGTCCGCGCGACGATGGCCCTCACCGAGCCCGCCGGCGGCTCCGACCTCCAGGCCCTGCGCACCGTGGCGCGGCGCGAGGGCGACGAGTACGTCGTGAACGGCGCCAAGACCTGGATCACCAACTCCCGCCGCTCACAGCTGATCGCGCTGCTGTGCAAGACCGACCCCGACGCCGAGCCGAAGCACCGCGGCATCTCCGTCCTCCTCGCCGAGCACGGCCCCGGCCTCACGGTCTCGCGCGACCTCCCCAAGCTCGGCTACAAGGGCGTCGAGAGCTGCGAACTCGTCTTCGGCGACTACCGCGCCCCGGCGGACGCGCTGCTCGGCGGTGTGACGGGCCAGGGCTTCGGACAGATGATGAAGGGCCTGGAGACCGGCCGGCTCCAGGTCGCCGCGCGCGCCCTCGGCGTCGGCCGGGCCGCCTTCGACGACGCCCTGCGCTACGCCCAGGAACGCGAGACCTTCGGCGAACCGATCCACCGTCACCAGTCCATCGGCAACTATCTCGCCGACATGGCGACCTCCCTGACCGCCGCACGCCAGCTGACCCTGCACGCCGCCCGCGAGATGGACGCCGGACGGCGCGTCGACATGGAGGCGGGCATGGCCAAGCTCTTCGCCTCCGAGACGGCCATGCAGATCGCACTCGACGCCGTCCGCATCCACGGCGCCTACGGCTACTCCACCGAGTTCGACGTCGAGCGCTACTTCCGTGACGCACCCCTGATGATCGTCGGCGAGGGCACGAACGAGATCCAGCGCACCGTCATCGCCCGCCGGCTCGTCACCCGCGGCGGCCTGGACGACTGACCCGGCCGACGCGGCGACCCCGGCCACCATGCCGGAGGAGGGGGGTGGGTGCGCGTGTCCGGTGCGTCAGCACTCTCGTCGCGGACGAGCCACGAGTCGGGGGTGGGAGCCACGTCAGTGTGCGTCACCGTCGGCCACGGACCCGAGGGCGGCGTCCACCGGCCAGCTGGGGCAGCCCTTGGTCCCGCGCCGTCAGACCGCGGCGATCTCGCGGGCCGCGCCTACCAGTTCACGCAGCTTGTCCCGCGTCTCCGGATCCGTCGAGTACAGCACCGTGCCGACCATTCCACGAGTCAGCAGCACCTTGTAGGTGTTACGGATGAGCCGGTCCACGTCGGCATCGGACGTGGCCTTCTTGAACACCGGGTCCTTGGACGCCGTACGGTTGGTGACCCAGCGGTCGCCCCGCCAGACCAGGTCCGGGCCGATGATGACGCCGGACCAGTCGTACTCGAATCCCTGTGCGGTGTAGACGCAGCCGACCTGACCGAAGCCCGCCGGGTCCGTGGCCCAGTGCGCGGACGGCGGTGCGCCGGAAACTCCTCGGTCACCGCGCAGGTTCCAGGGCCGGCTCCACGTGCCGATCACCACATCGGCCGGGAGTGGTTGCCCCGGCTTGGGTTCCGGCGACCAGGGCCAGCAGTATCCGGCTGACATACGGGCGCCATACCCCTGGGCGCGGCGGGCCTCGAGAAAGGCCTCCATCTCCGCGGGGCTGTCGGCCACCAGGAGCCGCATACGGTCGTCGGGGTCCCAGGCCAAGGGGCCGCCCGGCTCAAGTCCGAGCAGACGTACGACCCATCGCAGATACGCGTCACTGCCGCCGCAACGGAACTGGCTGTCCAGCGGTACGACCTGGCAGGCCAGGCCCTTGCGGGCGGCCGCCGCCTTGATCTCGGCCACCGTTCCCATCTCGCCCGGTCGCACCACCTGGTGTTCGTCGAGAAGGAAAACAGGCACATACGCGACGTCGATGAGCTCGTCGATCTGCGCCCTGCCGGTGCGGTGCGCGGCACGGGTGAATCGGTTGGCCGAGGTCTCACGGATGCGGTGGGCCTCGTCACAGATCAGCGCCCCGAGGCTGTTCTTCTCGGCCGTCATGAAGCTGTTGAAGTACTTGAAGAGGTCCTGTACTTCCCGTTTCCTGGCTCCCGCGACCTTGCGCATGGTCTTGGTGAACGACTGCGAGCCGGTTGCGTGCAACGCGGGCACCCCGCGTCGGTACAGATCGCCCAGGAGTTGGAGCGCGATGACACTCTTGCCCGTGCCCGGACCTCCCGTCACGATCACGACTTCCTTGTGATCGGAGTGCTTGGCCTTCCGAACGGCGTTGAGCACCGTGCGGTACGCGACCTGCTGCTGGTCCAGGAGCACGAACTGTTCGCGCTCACGGACCTCCTTCGCGGCGACGGACATCAGCTGCTGGGACGGGACGGCCTTGCCCTCGATGAGCTCGTCGGCCGCACCGGCTCCCGAGTGCCTGTCGCTCAGCTTGGTCTTGAGGTGATCGATGAACGCCCCGCGGCTGTCCGCGGTGAACAACTGCCCGCAGTCGTCGACTTCGAGTTCCCTCAACCCACCGGCACCGAACTCGGTGGCGTTGTGCAGGTAGGCCACACCGCTGACGCGGTGTCGGTGCGCGGCCACCGATCCGTTGAAGTTGACGAGGTATTGGCAGTATCGGCGCACCTGCTCGATCGGGTTGAGAACAGGGTGCGGGTAGGCGTCGACGTGGCAGAGGGCCGGGTCCTCCTCGTGCGGTTCGGCCTGACTCCACTGCTTCAGTTCGACCACGACGTAGGAGGGTTCGCCGGTTTCGGGATGCACCCCCGCGAGTACCGCGTCGGCACGCTTGCTGTTCAGCGGCAGGGCGTACTCGATCAGGACCTCGACGCTGCCGAGTCCCCCGTCGTTCAGGGCAGCCGTCAGGGCGGGGATGATTCGTTGCCAGGAGCGGGCTTCCGACTTCCCTGGGCGGTAGCCATGCATGCGGACAAACTGCTCAGTCAGATGGAGGAAGAGTGAACCGTCAAGTGCGCTGGCGGCGGTCGACTTCGCAGACGCACGAAACAACAAGGAGAGCCCCCAGGCAGCACGAAACAACTCGTGCGGGTGGGGGCGTGTCCTCGTAACTCCGCAGGTGCGGAGCGGAAGCCCGTCGGGCCGCGATGACGATGTGTTCGATGATACCGGTGCAGGATGAACTCTTCCGGGTTACGGGTACACCCGTCCGGACCGGAAGCCGACAGCCTTCGGTTCGGTCCACTCACCGACGGCGGGGGCGGCCATCGGGGCAACAATTCGATGGATCGTGCCTGTTCGCGTTCCTACAGTGGCGGGAGCACAACATCGTCACGGGGGAAGTCATCATGCGTACGCGCCATTCGCGCACGCCGTATCCCCGCACTCCGCATCTGCCGTGGTCGCCGGGGGCGACGTCGGACGATGTGCGGGTCGGGGAGTTGTCGGGGCTGCGGGGCCGGGAGGTCGTGGTCACCGAGAAGCTCGACGGCGAGAACACGACGCTGTACGCGGACGGGGTGCACGCGCGGTCGTTGGACTCGGGGCATCATCCGTCGCGGGCCTGGGTGAAGGGGCTGCAGGGGCGGATCGGCCCGGGGATTCCGCCGGGGTGGCGGGTGTGCGGGGAGAATCTGCATGCGCGGCACTCCCTCGCGTACGACGGTCTGGACAGCTGGTTCTACGGGTTCTCCGTGTGGGACGGCGAACGGTGCCTGGACTGGGACCGTAGCGTGCGGTTCCTGCGCGGGGTCGGGGTGCCGGTGCCCCGGGTGCTGTGGCGGGGTGTCTTCGACGAACGGGCCCTGCGGGCGCTGACGGTGGACACCGCACGTCAGGAGGGGTACGTCGTACGGACCGTCGAGGGCTTCGAGCGCGAGGAGTTCGGGCGGCGGGTGGCCAAGTGGGTGCGCCGCCGTCATGTGCAGACCGATACGCACTGGATGCACGCGCCGGTGGTGGAGAACGGGCTGGGTCCGGCCGCCGCGCTGTGGGCCGTGCGTTCCGGGGCGGTCCCCGATGCCGGGGCGCTGGCGGACGCGGTGGGGGTCGGTGCGGACGAGCTGGGCACGGGGCTCGCGGACGCCGAGGCGGCCGTGGCCGATGTGTCCGGGCGGCTCGATGTGCTGGGGCGGACCGGCGACGCGCGGCTGGCGGGTGTGCTGGCCGCCCTGCTGCACGGCATGCGGCGGGAGCGGGGCCGGCTGGCGCCGCGGCTGGTGGGTCCGCTGGGCATGCCGTCGGCGCGTCGTGTCGCGGATCTCGTGGGGCTGCACGCCCGTCTGCAGCAGCCGTTTCCGGACGAGGAGCGGCGCAGTGGGCTGGGGCGGCTGGCGGTCGCCGCCGACCTCGGCGTGCTGCATGCCGTGGCCGGGGCGGTACTCGCCGGGCGCACCGACGCGGAGGCCGACGGGGCACGCGAGCAGGTCGAGTGGTCGGCGCTGTACGCCGAGGACGCGGGGCTGCTCGGCGAAGCACCGTGGGAGCCGCTGCGGGAGGGGCTGCGCGACGCACTCGCCGGGCTCGGTGCCGACGCGGCGGACCGGTGCTGGGCGGCCGCGCGGGAGGCGTACGCGAGGGGCCGGGTCACCACCGTCGACGAGGCCGTCGCGGCGAGCTGGCGCTGGCGGTCCGGCGCGTTTGCGCGGCTGGTCCACCTGGTCGGTCCTTCGGGCAGCGGGAAGAGCTCGTTCGGTGGTGGGCTCGCCGGTGCCGACGCGTACGTGTCGCTGGACGAGCTGCGCGCGGCCCGCGGCTCCCGGGCGGACCAGCGGGCGAACGGAGCGGTGCTGCGGGACGGACTGGCGCAGCTGGACGCGGCGCTGGCGGACGGTGGGACGGTGGTGTGGGACGCCACGTCCCTGAACGAGCACCAGCGTTCCCTGGTACACGCGGTCGCCGAGCGGCGCGAGGCGCTGGTCACGCACGTGGTCATGCTCGTCGAGGAGGACGAGCTGGTCCGGCGCAACGCCGCCCGTGCCCATGCGGTGCCGCCGCAGGTGCTCCGGGAGCAGGCGCGGCGGTTCTCGCCGCCGTATCCCGGACAGGCCCATCGCACCTGGTACGTCGGGGCAGGCGGCGCGGTGGAGGACGTGGACGGTGTCCTGGACGGGGACGCGGTCCTCGACGGGGGCGGGTGCGGGATCGGCGGCGACCCGGACGGGGGCGCGGGCGTCCGCGGCACCCTGGACGGAGAGGAAGGCTGAGTCCGATGCGTACCAGCGAGGAGATCTACCACCGGGTGCGCTGGGACCCGCGGTTCGATCCGGCGCGGTTCGTGCTGGGCATCCACCAGCGGGGGGCCTCGCCCAAGCGGATTCCGCTGCCCGTGTTCGTGCCGGGCGGCGACATTCCCTGGCACCGGGTGCTGTTCGTGGAGGCGGACGGCGAGGTGGTGTGGGACCGAGCCACGGGTGTGGATCGCATCGACACGGCGGAGGCCGGACGGGTGCGGGAGCCCCGGCGGCTGCGGGCGCCGTTCTTCACGGCACGGACGCCGTACGCGTGGGATCCGGCGGTGGGTGCGTGGTGCCCCGCGGCCGAGGTGCGCGGAAGGCCCGGGCCCGGGAAGGGCGGCGTACGCGGACGGCCCGCGTCCGCTCGTGACGACGATGCGGGGAGGCTCGTCCCCGGCGCCACGGACCTGCGCGTACTGACCTGGAACACGCTGTGGGACCGGTACGACGGCGACCTCATCGACACCGCACGGCGGCGGCCGCTTCTGCTGGCGGCCCTGGAGGACGCCGACGCGGACGTCGTCGCCCTCCAGGAGGTCGAGATCGAACTGCTCGCGCTGCTGATGCAGGCGCCCTGGGTCCGGGCGGGCTACACCCTGGGCACCGATCCCGCCGGGGGCGACGTCGAGGACACCGGGCTGCTGATCCTCAGCCGGCTGCCCGTACGCGAGGCGGGGCTGCACATGCTGGGCCCGCACAAGGCGGTCACCGCCCTCACCGTGGAGTGCGCGTCGGGGCCGGTCGTGGTGGCCGCAACCCATCTGTCCAGCGACCATTCCGACGACGGTCCGGCACGGCGGCAGGCGGAGCTGACGCAGCTCGCCGACGGCCTCGCCGGGGTGGAGGGCGAACTGGTCCTGGTGGGCGACTTCAACGAGGGCGGGGACGGCCCGTCCCTCGCGCTCGGGCTGCGCGACGCCTGGACGGAGGTGCACGGGGCGGGCGACACGACCCCGACCTTCGACCCGCGCGTCAACCCGCTGGCCGCCGTCTCGTCGCTCTCCGGCCGTGCCTCGCGGCTCGACCGCGTCCTGCTCCGTGCGGGAGGCGGCCCCGCGAGCTCCGCGCGGGCGGGTGGACTGCGCGCGACGGGGGCAGTACTGCGGGGCGACACACCCACGCCCGAGGGCCTGTACGTGTCGGATCATTACGGTGTGGAGGCGCATCTGGGCTTCGACCGGAACCCGGACCCGAATGCGGGCCCCGGATCCGGAGCCGGGACACGGTCCGGGACCGGCGGGAGCGACCCGACGGGCGTCTTCGACATCTCCCCCACGGCGCGTACGGCGGTGGCGTGGATGCCGCCCCGGGAGCTGTGGGCCCCCGTCCAGGACGTCCGCCGGGACCACGACCCGCAGATCCACCGCTGGCCGCCGCATGTCAACGTGCTCTTCGGCTTCGTACCGGAGTCCGACTTCGAGCGTGCGGCACCGCTGCTCGCCGCCGCGGCGGCCGAAACGACCGCTTTCCCGGCACAGCTGCACGGGGTGCACAGCTTCCGGCACCGGGACTACGCCACCGTGTGGCTCGACCCCGCGGCGGGCGACGCGGCACCGTGGGCGAACCTGTACCGCGCGCTGGTGGAGCGCTTCCCCCGGTGCCGTGGGCGCCACCAGGGCTTCACCCCGCACCTGTCCCTGGGCCGGACCCGGGATCCGCGGCGGCTCGCCGCCGAGTGCTCCGCCCGTCTCGGCCCGATGACGGCGACGGTCGGTGAACTCGTGCTGCTGTCCCGGCGCGGCGACGGGCCGATGCGGCCGCGGGGCACGGTCGCGCTCGGCACGGGCGAGGTGCGGTGGCTGCCCGAGCGCCCCGAGACGGGGGCGGGGACGTGGCTGTCGGAGCCGTTCGAGGCGGGACCCGGGGGGTGGCTGCCGGAGCCGTCGGAGACCGGAGCGGGCCTGTCGGCCGCCGCCGTGGCGGAGCGTGCGGGTGAGCCGGCCGCGGAGGATCCGGCACGGGCGGACCGGGCCGCGACGGTCGCCCGGCGCATCGCGCAGGCGCTCGGCGAAGGCGTCGTCCACGTCGTGGGATCCCGTCGCATGGGCTGCGCATCGGCGCACGCCGACCTGGACCTCGTGGCCGCCCTGCCGGGCTCCGTCGACATGGCGGACGTACAGGCGCGGGTGACGGCCGCGGTGCCGGACGCCACCCGGATGCGGCAGGTGACCGGCGCACGGGTTCCGGGCCTGCGGTTCACCGTCGACGACCTGGACGTCGACCTGGTCGTGGTCGCCACCGGACCGGTCTCCCCCGAGGACGCCGTGGCCCTGCGCACCGAGCTGGGCGACGCGGGCGCCGTCGCACTCAGCGCGGTCAGCGACGCCGACGCGATCGTGGATGCGGCCGGCGGCCATCGGGCCGCGTTCGCCCGGCTGGCCCGGCAGGTCAAGGCGTGGGCGCGGGCGCGGGGCCTGGACTCGGCTCCGTTCGGCACCGTGCCCGGTCTCGGCTGGTCGGTGCTCGCGGCACGTACGGCCCGGGACTCGGGGCACCTGCCCGCGGGAGATCTGCTCCGGCACTTCTTCGCCACCTGGGCCGCCTGGGACTGGCGGGAGCCGGTCGGGCTCACACCCGACGTCGTGGTGCGCGCAGCGTCCGACGGGCCCGGCAGCACGGGATCCGGCCCACAGCCGGTGGCGGTCGTGACCCCGACCGAACCGGTCCGCCTGTGCACCGCGCAGGTCGGCACCGGTGGCCGCGACCTGCTGGCGCACGAGCTGTACCAGGCGTGGGACACTCTCGAAGCGGCAGCCGGGACAGGAGCGGACCCGTGGCCCGTACTGCTGTCGCCCCCGCCGCTGCACCGCCGTCACGCGGCATGGGCGGTCGTGTCGGTCGATCAGGTGCCGGGTGAGGACTTCGACCGGACCGTGGGCCGTTTCCGGGGCCGGGTCCGGGCTCTGCTCACCGCTCTGGAAGAAGGCGGCACCCCCGACGCCCATGCCTGGCCCCGCCCCTACGAGTCCGGCCCGGCGTCGGTCCGCTACGCGATCGGCCTCGGCCGTACGCCACCGGACGCGACCCGGCTCGCCGGGATCACCGACCGGTGGGTCAAGGGCCTGCCGGGGGTCGAGGTCACCTGGGCGGAGTGCGGGGCGGTGCCGACGCCGCGCTGACGCCGCGGCGCCCCCGGACGTCGTGGGGCGGCCCTGGGCCTCTCGTGGCCGCGCGGGAACGACGAACACGAGTGGTCCGCAGGGGGTCGCCCCCCGGTAGGCGCGCGTACGGACATGGGTACGCGTGCCGATCCGCCCACCGACCCTGCAGGCATCGGATCGGAGTCCTGAACACCGGACGTCCCGCGCCGTGTTGATGATCCTGACCTGCTTCGCCCGGATGACGACCGGTCAGGGTGAGGGCGGGAGGCGGACTCCGTGAGCGGCCGGAGTGTGGCGGTGGGGGCAGGGCCGTCGCGTGCCTCCGGGCCGCGGGCTCCACCAGGAGCCCATGGCCGTCGGGAGCCGATCGTCATCGGGCACCGGCCGCCGGAGGCGCGCGTCAGCGTGCGGACGCGGCCGAGGGGACCGAGGCGGCAGCCGGATGCTCCTTGCCCGCGAAGCCGTTGATGCGGTCTATCGCGTGCCGGGCCTGCTCCGTGGGTGAGGCGGGCGCGGCGGGCGCACCGGTCGCGCTGGACCCGCTGGCCGCCCTGGACGCGCTCACGGCGGCGGCGCCGGACGCGCTCGACGATCCTGACGTACTGGGCGGCAGCGCCGACACCGTCGCCCCCGAGGCCGCCGCATCGGTCCGCTCCGGCACGGCCGCCAAGGGCGCCGCGGCAGCGGACCGGGTGCGCAGTTTGTGACTGGCGGCCTCGTCGAGGCTGACCGGCCGGCGCAGTTGGGCGGCCAGCCGGCCGGCCTCCTGTCCGAGCGCCGCGACGTCCTCCCAGTGCAGACGGAGCACCAGACGTAGTTCGGCTCCCCCGTCCGGGAGTGCCTGCAGGGGAAGGTTGGTGGATTCGGTCATGGGCTCATCCTCACGGTCTCGGGTCGTGACGGTGTGGCACGAGAACAGATACGCGAATCCGCGCCGTCCCGTTCAGACGGCGACGGCCGGGCCTGCGGAACCTCGCCCACGGCGAGGGTCCGCCGACGTGCTCAGGCGCGCAGGATCCGCCCCCGGTGCGCGGTCCCGCGGGTTCCGGTTGGTCCGCGGCACCGTACGGGACCCGCCGCATCGAGGATGACCTCGGGCGTCAGCGGGTTGCGCGGCCGGGAGTCACGGACCCTCAGGCCCGCCCCGTGCGTCCGGCAGGCCGGGCGCCACCCGCCGGGGCGTGCGTATCCTCGGAGGACAGTGATCCGGCGGTACGGGAGGTGGGTCATGGCCCGCAGTCACCGCTTCCACCTGGACCTGGGCGACCACTCCGTCACGGTTCAGGCGCACTGGTCGCCTGGCGAGGCGGAGCTCCTGGTGGACGGAAAGGTCGTCGGCTACCAGCAGCTGCGCGGCAGGGGGCCCGGGTCCCCGACCGTGCTCAGCGGGGAGCTGCCCGGTGATCCCCCGCAGCCGCTCACGGTGACGCTGCGCCGCGAGGAGGGGCGGGACGGTGCGCCGACGTGCGTCCTGGACGTCGACGGGCAGCACCGCCCGATGCCGGAGCTGCCCGGCAACAGGCCCGACCCGACGTGGACGACGCGGCGGGTGCGCGACGTACGCAGGCTGCGCGGGCGTCTGCGCCGACGGCTGGCCGGTGGCGGCGCCCGGCGGCGCGTATCGCACTGACCCTTGACCCGGCTCCGGCTCCGGCTCCGGCTCCTACGGCGGGTGCACGACCGCCTCGATCACGAGGTCGCGGTCGGCGAACTCGCCGAGGTCGGTGGTGAAGCTCAGCCGGGCGAGCGTCGAGTC